>VMTK01000018.1 GCA_013791585.1 Candidatus Falkowiibacteriota bacterium | reverse complement strand
GGGGCATGGAACAACTACCGTTGGGCTTCCTCCCAAAAACGCGAAACTGCCGTTGTTATCGCTGAATTCCACTTGGCTCACGCCGCTGTCGTCAGAAGAAACCGCGCCCAAATCATTAACAGCGTCTATGCACACTTGCGCGGAACTGTCCAAAACAATCGTTGGCTCTTCGCAGTCAATCAAATCATTGGTAAAAAACTCAATATGCTCATCCAGCGCCAAATTGTCCTGAACCTGCTCAACTCCTCCATTGGCCGTCACTCTGTCCGAGCCGGTGGTCATTATTTCCACGTCAATAGTGGAGTTTTCGTTAAAGCATTTGTCGGCATCGCAGGCATTGGCCGGGCAAGTGCCAACGGCCGGCCTGAATTCAACCACTTTTCCGTTTATTGTAAAATCTCCGGCGACAGGCGACAGCGCGCCGGCAGGGCATTGTGCGCTTGATTCTTGTATTATTATTGAATCCGAGCTAACGCTGGCCGGATCAACATTTTTATTAAAATATATTCTGATAACCGCGTTTCTGATCGTGGTATTGTCGGAAGCAATCGGGCAATACGCCTGCGGCGGCTGGATGGATATCGCGACTAGCGCGGCGGAGATGCAGCCGGAACAGGAAGTGTCTATTACCCAGCTATAAGTTCCGCCGCCCAAATCAGCGCAGCGCTGGCAGCCGCTGCAAGCCCCGACATTGCCGGCATCGCAAGTTTCCGCCGGTTCGCCCGGTGTGGTTGACTCGGTGATTTTGCTGGCGACAAAAGCGGTAATGGCAAACGCCGATAATATGATGATCAAGCCGATAACCGCTCCTGTTAAAACTTTTTTCGCTTTGTCTATCTTGGCCGCGTCTCCATTGGCAGTCATCCACAGCCACCCTCCGTACATTATTATCAAAACAGCTATTATTCCTAAAAAGCTTAAAGCGATTTTTATCACATTAACTATAATATCACGCGGATCAGCATCTCCCAGGCCGATAGCGGCTCCGTAATTCATTCCCAGATCCAAACCCTGAGCCAAAGCAAAACGGGACACGGCCAAGCCGGCCGCTATGGTTAAGGTGATGATTAATAATTTTTTTAGTATTTTTGGCATCTTAAATATTTAAGATTTTAGATTTATTTATAAATACTTTTTCAATTCATCAAATCCATAACTATTTTCAACTATTTTTTTGATATAATCTAAGTCAATATCTTTTACATTCTTAAAAGGCATGGGGATTTGCATTTTATTCAGTTTTGTTAAACTCAGTTTTCTGTAATAATTATATCTCCATCGGTGATTCCTAATCATCGTTCCAATATAAAACAGCAAATACGGATTATAACTATTTTTAAAAAATAAAACCGCATTATCTCCGCTTGTTATAAAATCATCAAATTGAAAAAATGTTTCTCCAACACTGCCATTTAAAGCGACTGTTAAACACTTGCCGTTAAAATTCGGCTCTTCGTCGTAATATCCGGATACTCCGTTATTCTTAGAGCTAGTTGTCACATAAGGCGTTTTTCCATCTTCCAGCTGATTTTGAGGCAAAGCGGTTTTCTTGCCAATAATACATAAACCATTTTCTTGTTTATTTTTTTCATAAACAACCGGCACGAGCTTAATATTTTTATTTTCTTTAATTTTTAATTTATTTTTTTTCTTAGGCGTAATTTTATTTACAAAATCACTATAATTTATTTCGCCATCAATGATTTTAATTTCTTGTAATTTTATTCTTTTCGGAGTTATTTGCCTGCCATACCTGTATTTCCATTTATTAAGTCTTATTTGATAAGCAACTTGATATAATTGTTCAATTTTTATTTTAATCTTCGGAATCAATACTAAACAATTATCATCTACGGAACAATTTTCTATTTGCAAAAAAGCATGACCGATAGTCCCTGTGCTCGGCACGGTAATAAAATTAGCAACATATTTATTTTTTATATTAAAAAAACCGTAAATTCCGTTATCATCGCCTTTTGAAGAAATTAAAATATTATCACCTTCATTCCCCTCAAGCCATTCTTTGTTGTGGTATTCTTTTTGTCCATATTCAACATCAAAAAGTTTGCCAATAGTTGTTATTTTTTCTTTAGTTTTCATTTTGGTTTAATCGGTTATAAAATTTGATTTTAAAAGCCACCGACTCTCTTATCATCTCCTCGATGCCTTCCTCAATTTCTTTATGAGTTGGTATTTTACTATCAATATATGCTTCCGGCACAAGTTCATAATTTTTATCTTCTCTATCCAATTTACAAACTTTTTTAAATTCAGAAACATTCTTAATTTTGAGATTTTGATTTACTATAAAGGATTTTAACTCTTCTTTAATTTCTTTTAATTGATTTCTTTCTCTTTTGTCTGTAACTCTTTTTCCTTTCTTTTTTCTAAAACCGTCTGTAATTGTTCTTGCAAAATAGACATTCTGATTTTCAAAAGAATGGGGTGCGCCCTTTTTGACAAAAACCCCGATTGTCCCGACGCTTACAGGATAAAATAGATCCTCTGGAAAAGTTATAACTGATAATAAAGTATTATCTTCTAATAATTCTTTCCTCCAGTTTTTGCCCTCCCCTCCTTCAACCATCGCGGATATCGGAACAATCGCAAAAAATATTCCTCCGTCTTGCATTTGAGACAAAGCATAGTCAATAAAATGCCTTTCTTTCTCATCTCCTTTTTTAAGAGCAAAAGGAGGATTCATAAGCACTTTTGTAATAATCGGGTTTTGACAATTCAATACATCAAACTTTTTTTGTTTTTTACCTTTGCTGTCTTTATATTCTACTTCTTGCAATCTTTTTAAAAATTCCCCTGATTGATTTCCCTCTTTTGTTGCTTGTTCTATATTTTTTTGAAAACAATTTCCCTCACTCATATTATTTCTTCCATCTCCCCTAAAAATCATATTTACAAGAGCAAGGGCCACAACTTCATCATCTTGTTCAATTCCAAAAAGATTATAATTCTTAAATTTATCAACTTGTTTATTGCTTGCTTTCTTTTTTACATAATCAAAAGAAGAAACAAGAAAACCGCCCGTTCCACAGGTTGGATCAAAAACATAGTCATTATGATTCACATCTAATGCATCAACGGCAAATTCGGTTATATGTCTTGGAGTTAAAACGATTCCTATTTCTTTTGCGCCATTTCCATATTTTAAAAACTTTTCATAGAATTCTCCCAAAATATCTTTTCCGGAAGCCATAGCATTTTCTATATCTAATGTTTTTAGTTCTTTTATTGTTTCTTTAATTGCATCTCTAAATTTAATATGATTTTCTGCTGATGGCGGAGGATCCAACTTAAGAAATGGGTAAAAGTTATCTTTTTTTACTTCTCTTAATTTCTTTTTTATTAAAGAATTAACACTTTCAACTAAAGTTGTAGTGTCATCCTCTCTTAAATTGATTGGAGAATTATCAGACATCGACAAAACAAGTCCTGCAATAAATCTTGCTCTTTTGTTTTTATTTATTCCTGCATTATGTAAAATTTCATTTATTTCTAAAGCGGAGTCAATGTATTTTTCTTCCGGAAGATCCGGGACTTCTTGCCAATCAAAAGTGTCATGCTTTAAAATATATTGAGCTTGTTTTTTAGAAAGTAAAATATTTTTTATCTTGCCTTTTTCCAAAAGAACATCTTCCCATTTTCCATTTTTCAAATACTGATTTCTTACTTTATATCCATCCGTATCATTGCCGGCAACACCTGAAATTAAAACACATCTTACTTTTTTACTTTGATTTATTTTTTTTGCATACTGATTTTTTGCTTCATCAAGCGCCTGATCTATATTGTCTCTGTCTCTCTTGCTTTCAATTGCCCAAAATTCATCATCGCTAAGTTTTACAACAGCTTCCGGCATATCTCTAATTAGAAACTTTTTTAACTCTTTGTTGTAAAGCGCTTCATTTTGTTTATAAACTTCACCGCCGGCAACCCTTGCCGGATTCTTAACAACCCAGCCAAGTTTTTCTAATTCTTCTTTAATATATGTATAAGCGTCAACTTCGCTATTTTTTGGTTTATTTAAATGAGTCATATTAAAAAATTAAATTTAAAACAAAATTTTTTACTTTCTATCCTACGGGCACGAACTCGCGCTTAAAATAAAACTGCCTGGCAGGGAAGGGTTGGGGCAGCAATACGGCTGACTCGGCGGGTTTGGGGCGCAGCCCGGGCCAGCGGCCGGATTGTAGCAATTCTGGTAGACATCCAAAATCTCTGAAAAAAACAGCGGCGCGTAATCAGTGTCTTCTTCAAATTGGTCGTGGTAAATATAAGCGGATGTTCTGCCAAGGACAGTGTCGTTATTTTTGCCGATCCAATGATTAAACAAATGAACCGGATCGCTGCTCATAATAATATTGGTTGTATTTAATGTGGCGCTTAAAAGATACTTGCTGAAAATAGCTTCCGGAACAGCGCTTAAGCTTACCGCGCTCTGGCCGCTCGCCGGCAATATTGCTTCTATTTCCGGCGGAGTCAAATCAATCGTATTATTGGTGCTGAACTGCCAAAAAGCATTATCACCATCAGCGAGGCAGGTCGGCCTGTCCGGCAAGCCGGCTAAATCGCAATCAGACACCGGGCCTTGGGCTGTGCCGTCAGCATTGCCGTCTAGAGAATTGTCAGCCATATCGGCTATGCCTCCCAAAAACGAAGCTAAGTCAGCGGCCTTAATCAAGCTTTGCACATTGGCATTGCCGGGCAAGCAGTAAATTGTGCCGCCGCATGAATTAACTCCGCAAGCATCGGTTGTCAAGAATTCAACTGTCTTGTATTGGTTTGAAACATAAAATGCGCCTTCTGTATTAAGACCTGAACCCAAATCCTGAACTTCAATGTTTGTAAAGCCGTTTATGGTTTCGCCGCTTGATAGCAAAGGATCAACCGCTTCATTAAAATTAATTTGAACCACTATATTGCGCGCGTAAGTATTATTCGGCTCCGGAATAACATCTATGATCTGCGGGGGCGTAATGTCAATAATTGTGCTTACTTGAAACGACCATTCGTAAGCAATATCCCCTACGACTCCTTGAAAAGCGCTGTCTCCGTTGTCTTTCTTGATATCTTTGGTGAGCGCTATGGAATACCAGATGTTTTCCGACGGGCTGCCGATATAATTTGACGGATCAACCTGCCTGAACACAAATGACTTTTTATCAGCGGTTGAAGCGGCGTATAAATCATCAGTAAAAGGCCCGCCTGAGCCGACAACTGTTTTGTATATTAAAATATTGCTTGAATTAATCTTGTCATACTCCCCGTCTTCCATTATGCTGTCGCCGTCGTCAATCCAGTCTCCCCAGCTGCCTGAGCCATTGGTATCGCTGATAATATCAGCCAGCCGCATCGGCTCTTTGAAAGTAATCGCTATTTTGGTGTTGCGCGGAACATCTGTCTGGTTGCGCGAAGGGTAATGCGCCTCAATTATGCCTCCGCCCAAAGCATTGATTCCAACCCTTAGGTCAGGGGGGGCGCCGCCCGGACCGATGCCGCCCAGCGCGCCTTGCATTTGTTGCAAAATAAAGCTAACTATGGCAAAAGACGCCAGCATGATAACCAGCCCGATAATCGCGCTTTTTAATGTATCCTTGGCTTTCCTTATCTTTTGCTCATCTCCTTCGCTGGTCATCCACAGCCAGCCGGCGTACATTATAAATGAGACCGCGATCAGCCCTAAAAATCCCAGCAATATCCTAATAATTTTTACTATTATAATGCGCGGATCCTCGCTGCTCAAACCCAGCTGATTGCCGTATTCCATGCCAATATCAATATTATTTTGCGCGAGAACTGAATTCGGCAATAAAAAAACAGCGCACATCGCGACAATAAATATGCCTGTTATAAAATGTTTATTTAGTTTTAATAATTTAAGCATGGGGAACGCGCATAACGCATAACACACAACACATAACATGTTATATGCGTTATGCGTTATGCGTTATGCATTATGCGTTATGCGAAATTGACTAATCCACAGTTTAATATATAATGTTATTATAACATAAAATACAAAAAGAAAGCAAAAGTTTGGAAATTGGAAACTGGAAACTGGAAATTTGGATTTATTCTATTATTTTAAAAAATGAAAATGAAAAATACAAAAAATTCCAAAATTCTAAAATGCGCTTTATTAAACAAAAACTAATGCCCAAATTTCAAATTTCAAATTACTAATTACAAACATATGACCATAGGCCAAATTATCGGCAAAGTTAAAAAAAACAACCCCAAAGCAGACACTACCATGCTGGAGCTGGCGCATGAATTCGCGCAAAAAGCCCATAAGAACCAGAAGCGAAAAAGCGGCGAATCGTATATCCAGCATAGTTTGCACACTGCTTTTATTTTAGCCGGGATGAAAGCCGATTTGAACACGATAATCGCCGGCATTCTGCATGATGTGCCTGAAGACACCGAATATACTTTGGAAGAAGTTGAAAAAAACTTCGGGCGAGAAGTGGCGAATTTAGTTGAGGGAATAACCAAATTAAGCAAGATAAAATACCGCGGCATTGAAAGATATAGGGAAAGCCTGCGCAAAATGTTTTTATCAATGGCGCGGGACTTAAGGGTTATTTTAATCAAGTTTGCCGATCGCCTGCATAATTTAAGGACGTTGGACGCTCTGCCGCGCGAGAAGCGGCTGCGCATCGCCCAGGAAACTCTGGAAATTTACGCGCCGATAGCTGGCCTGCTCGGCATCTGGCGCCTGAAATGGCAGATGGAAGACATCTGCTTCAAGCATCTTTATCCGGAAGAATATAAAAATCTGGAATTTAAATACGAGGTTGAAAAAAAAGTTGAGCGCAACCAATATATCCAAAAAATAAAAAATATACTTGGCCAAAAGCTTAATGAAGCGGATATTTCTTATGAAATACAAGGCAGATTCAAGCATCTTTACAGTATTTACCAAAAAATGCAAAAGAAAGAAAGAAAATTCAATGAAATTCAAGATGTGTTCGCTCTGCGCATCATCGTGCCCACCATATCAGACTGTTATAAAACACTAGGCACAATCCACACTTTGTGGAAGCCGAACACCAAGCGCTTTAAAGATTATATTGCCGTGCCAAAACCCAACGGATACCGCAGCTTGCACACTACCGTCTTCGGCATAGAAGGCAAGGCAACGGAATTCCAAATCAGAACCCGGGAAATGGATGAGGAAGCGCATTATGGAATTGCCGCCCATTGGTATTACAAGCAAAAAATCGGCTCGGCCAAACAGGCGGACAGCCAGCCGAAATGGATAAGAAAAATACTGCAAATCCAAAGAAACGCGGAAAATACCAATGACTTTATAGCGCAAATGAAATTTGATGTTTTCCGCGGCCGCATTTTTGTCTTTTCCCCGAAAGGCGATGTCTTTGATCTGCCGGAAAACGCGACTCCGGTTGACTTCGCCTACGCGGTCCATACTGATGTCGGCAGCCAAGCAAGCGGGGCGCTGGTCAACAACAGCATAGCGACTCTTGACCGAGAATTAAAAAACGGCGATGTGGTGGAGATTATTATTGATAAAAACAGAAAAGGCCCGAACCGCGACTGGCTGAAATTCGTAAAAACCCACCGCGCCAGCAGCAAAATAAAGCAATCGGCTACGCATTCACGGCTGGAAAATATCAAAAGATTGATTCATGGGATATAATTATTTATATAGTTATATTGTTATATGGTTTTTTCACGTTGCGGGAAAATGCAAAAACACCCTGAGGGGGTGTTTTTTTGGTGTGTTTTTAAAATTTAATTATTATTCCAGCAGCCATCATTAAGCCCTATCGCTTGCAATATATCAGTAAATGCAACATATTCAATGTCTTGTTCTTTGTAAAAAGCTAGACTTGCATGTAATTCTTTTGTTTGATTATTCTCATCCAATAAATCACCAAAAGCATAGCCCATTCGGGCTTCGTATTCTTGATATCCTACCAATATTATTTGCAGCGGTTTTTTAAATAGTCTCGGCACTTCCCCATATTTTAAGGGAACGCCAAGAATTTTTTCCCCAGCTGTGCCGGTAACGCACCAATTACTGCCTTTTACTTCGTAGACATAATCATCACATTCCAAATCAGGATTGTATTTTTTATTCCTTAATGAGCTTTTTATGGGCGTGGTTTTTCTCACATTCTTTCTGCCCAGCTTAATCAATCCTTCCATAACTAAATCTTCACATAATTTAGTTGTCCATTGTCCGCCCCCGTCGCCGCCAACCGCAGCATTACCCCATTTTTTTTCTATCATCTTTGCTTCATTTAAAACATTTTGATTGCTGGTATCTTTCATGGTAACATCCGTAATTCCCTCATAGCACCAACGAATAACTTCTAGATTGCCGAGTAAGCTTAAAGTATTTTTTTCTTGTTTTTTATTTGTTTGCATAATTTTATTTAATATTTTTTAAATCCTTAAATCTTTTCACAGACAAATCCAAATATTGTTTTTCTAAATCAATCCCGATAAATTTTCTATTATTCAAAGCGGACGCCAAGCCGGTTGTTGATGATCCTGCAAACGGATCAAGCACAACATCATTCTTGTCCGTGCTTGCCATAACTATTCTAACCAACAAATCTATCGGCTTTTGAGTCGGATGCTTGCCGAATTTTTTTTCTGCCGGCTTTGGCGTCCCCATCGCCCAAACGCTTCTCATTTGAAGTCCCGGCTTTTTAATAAAATCTTCAGGCCAATTACCCTCTTTCATTAATTTATAATTAAATTTATGCTTTCCTTTTTTGTCTTTTCTAGCCCAAATTAAGGTTTCATGGCTGGCAGTAAAAAAACGGCAGCTTAAATTCGGCGACGCATTCGGCTTGAACCATGCTATGTCGTTTAAAATATGAAATTTATTAACTTGCAAAGCAAATCCGCACTGATAAATTGAATGATAAGTTCCGCTAATCCAAATAGTCCCGCCTGGTTTTAAAACTCTATGACAAGCTTTAGTCCAAGCTATATGAAAATCAAAATCCTTTTTCAGTCCATTGCTTAAATCCCAGTTCCCCTTTTTAACACTTACCATTTTTCCGTTTTGGCAGCTGAATGTTCCTGATGATAAAAAATAAGGCGGATCGGCAAAAATCATATCAATTGAATTCTCGGGAATTTGTTCTAGGATTTTTAAACAATCATTTTTATACAATACAAAATTATCCTTTACGAAATAAGGTTTATTTTTTATATTGCTTAAAATTTTATTTTTTGCTGCCATATTTAAAAATATTGGGGAAACCGCGATCAATCTCCTACCTCTACTCTACCATTTCCCCTAAAATTTTTCAAACCCCCGCAAATCTGCTAAACTATAAGCATGACCGAAG
Organism: Candidatus Falkowiibacteriota bacterium; assembly: GCA_013791585.1. Classification (GTDB taxonomy): domain Bacteria; phylum Patescibacteriota; class Patescibacteriia; order Patescibacteriales; family VMTK01; genus VMTK01. The sequence goes on along the minus strand of VMTK01000018.1, from coordinate 65,286 downwards.
AAAACAAAACAATTCAAACAGAAAATAATCCTGTTGCGCTTGCCACGCCGAAACAAAGTGAAGGCGGGAGTGAACCCGCACCAGTAAACAATCCTACACCGGAACCAGCGCAATCCCCTGCTGATAACCCACCAACTCCCGCGCCATCTCCTCCCGCGCCAACAAAAGCAGAAATATCAAAACCAATTGTCCCAGCAGAAGAGCCAGCCGCCTTGCCCGCGGAAGCAGAACTAAAACAAGCTATTGAACCAGAACCGCAACTTGCGACACCAACCCAAGAAAAAACTGAACAAGCAGAAGAAAAACAGCCGCAGGTTGTAGAAGAATTGTCTGAAAAGCAAAAAACTGAATTACTTGCCACGCCGAAACAAAGTGAAGGCGGGCCTACTGAAGAGATTAAACCAATACCACCTGCTGAAATTAAAACCGACAAATCAACCGAGCCAACCGCTCAACCACCCATTCAAACTACTCCAGTCCAGCCAACTAAACCAATCCAAACAGTCCAACTTGCCACGCCGAAACAAAGTGAAGGCGGGCCGGCCGCAGAGCCAACAGTGCCTTTTATAACCAAATTCAAAAACAAACTAACTGAATTCAGGCAACAAGCTAATCAAAAACGAAGCGAAAAAGTACAAAAAAACTTGGATAAAATAATGGAATACGGCAAAGAAACACAAAGAATAACAAATGATGATGTGGAGAGGTTGACCGGAGTAAAGCATGTTCAAGCTGTCCGCTACCTTAATATATTAAAAAAACAAGGAAAATTAATCAGGTTTGGCGCAAAGTCAAACATATTCTACAAACCGGTAAATAGCAAATAAAACAACTTGTATCATTTGCACCAAATGATACAAGTTTTAACATACAAAAAACACCCTGGGTTTAGGGTGCTTTTTTATATATTTTCCTGTATTTATTCTTTTACTTTTCCAACATCTCCTTAATCTTCCCGCCAACCATGCCCCCGTCCGCCTTGCCGCTTACTTTCGCCATAACCTGCCCCATGATTTTGCCAAATGCTTTCATGGACGCGCCGGCGCATCCCGACAAAACTTCTTTGATAATTTTTTCTACTTCTTCATCGCTTAATTCCGGCGGCAAATATTTTTCCAGAATTTGCATTTCACTCTTTTCTTTTTCAGCCAAGTCCTGCCGGTTGCCTTGTTCATACGCTAAAACAGAATCTTTTCTTTTTTTTATTTCACTTCTTAAAACTTTGACAATCTGTTCGTCGGTCAAACTCACATCCTCGCCTTTTCTCAAAGCGATTTCCTGGTTTCTGATTGAGCTGATCAGCATCCTTAAAACAGACAATGTTTCAGCTTCCTTGTTGAGCATTGCCTGCTTTAAGTCATTATTTATTTGTTGTCGCAATTTAGGCATATTTTTATTCTTCTACCGAATTTTAGTTCGGGTTCAAGATGCTTTAGCATCAAAACCGAAAGAGGCTAAAGCCTCTTGAACCCGCTCTAAAGAGCGGTAGAAAATTTCTTACCATCGTCTGGTATTCTCTTCTTTTAATTTTCCGATTTTTCTTAAATATTCCTTGCCTTCGCGAAATTTTTTTCTGATCAAAGCGCTTTTCTTTTTTTCGTCTCTGCTTTTTTCCGGCTGCAAATACTGAATCTGGCGCGCAAGGTACAGCTTGCCGCTTTGCTGCAGCCGCTTATTGAATCTTCTTAAAAAGGCCTCAAAGCTTTCGCCTTTTTTTCTTTTAAACTCTACCATAAAAATACCTCCGATCTAGAAAATCAAGGTTCACATTATGTAAACCGCATATTATTAACAAGTAATAATTTAATTATTTTAATTACAGTTTTTGTTCTTAGTTAAATACGTTAAATTAATTCTATATTCTTGATTTTTATGTTTTATTTTACCATCCTTTAACTAAGAACTAATTTAACAAAACCGCATTAAAATCAATGAACTTTTTATAATCAAACAAGGTCATTAAAATCATCTATTTCCCATTATTTAATCTTTTTTCAATTTCCAAAATCAGCTTTTTGCAGTCAACCACTTCCTGAATGCCTGATTCCATATCCCTAATTAAAATAGTCTTGTCCATTATTTCTTTCTGCCCCAAAATCAAGCTGAATTTTACTCCCATGCGGTTGGCTATTTCAAGCTGGGACCTTAAGCTGTCTTTGGTGAACGCTTCCCTGATTTGAAATCCCGCCCGGCGCAATTCTTCAAACAAAACCATGGCCTTCTGCCTGGCCTGCTCTCCCAATTGGGCCAAAAAAATATCCGCCTTGTTGTTTTCTTTGATTGGTATATTTTTTTCTTTAACTTGCGAAACCGCGCGCTCAATCCCTATGCCAAAGCCGCAAGCAGGCGTGGGCCTGCCTCCCATTTGCTCAACCAATCCGTCATAGCGCCCGCCTCCGCCCAAAGAAATCTGCCTGCCCTGATCTTCGCTGTTGAGCGGAAAAATTTCAAAAACTGTTTTGTTGTAATAATCCAATCCTCTTACCAAATGCGGGTCCAGATTATAAGCGACATCCAGCTCGTCCAAGTATTCCAAAACTTTGATAAAATGGTTGCGGCAATTATCGCACAAGGAATCAACTATTTGCGGGGCTTCCTCTTTCAGCTCAATGCATGGCGCTTCTTTGCAGTCCAGCAGGCGCAAAGGATTTTTAGCCAATCTTTTTTTGCAGTCATTGCACAGCTTGGCTCTTTTGCCCCTTTCTTTATAAAATTCAACCAGCTGCCGGCAATACTCTTCCCGGCATTCTTCGCATCCGATGCTGTTGATTTGAATCTGGACTTCAATTTGCAATTCGCGGAAAAAATTATAAGCTATTAAAATCAACTGCGCGTCAGCCGCCGGATTGCTTTCGCCGAATATTTCCAAATCAAACTGGTTATGCTGCCTGTACCTGCCGGACTGGGGCTTTTCGTGGCGGAACAGCGGCCCGAGCAGAAATAATTTCACCGGCTGGGGAAGATTGAACATTCCATGCTCAATATAGGATCTGACCATGCCGGGAGTCGCTTCCGGGCGCAAAGCGATCCTGTCCCCGCTTTTGTCAACAAAGGAAAACATCTCCTTGGTGACGATATCGCTGGTTTTTCCGCTTGAACGTTCGTATAAATCCATCTGCTCCAAAACCGGAATGTCAATTCGGTTGAAGCTGTACGTTTCAGCCAATTTGGCCGCTTTGCAAAGCACCAAATTCCAATATTTATATTCGTCAGGCAAAACATCCCTCATGCCCCTGAGCCGGGCGAACCTTCTTTTTCTCTTGCCGTTATCTTTCATCTGGCCGTCTTTTTTAATATTTTTCTTTTTAAAATTTATTTTTGGCATATATTTACGGAAATTAGAAATTAGAAATTAGAAATTTGATAATTTTGTTTAGCATTATAAGTTGATGAAATAAAGCCATTAAGCTTTGGCGCAAGTTCACTTGATATTTTTAATATACTTAAATAATCTTTTTTTTCTATTAATAATCTTTCAAATAACAAATCCAGCCAATGAGCTATAGCTTCATAATGCGATGCTCTTGCGTTATAATAAAATTTGATTTTGTCTAAATAATGATACCTGCCGTATCCTTCCGCGATATTAGCTCCTATTGAATCAGTTGCTCTAATAAATTGATCTCCGATCACTTTCTTTATTTGCCAATCCATGTTTTTATAAACTGTCCATGCCTGTCTTGATAATTGCCTTGATAATTGATAAACTTGCAAATTACCTAGAGTAATATAGTTTTGATTTGCCATAATTTTTGAAATTAGAAATATGTTTGTAATTAGAAATTTGAAATTAGAAATAAAGAAAAATATAAAAAAGAACTGAATTTTAAAACCGCTAAAATATGTTTTATTAAACAAAAACTAATGCCCAAATTTCCAATTTCCAATTTCTAATTTCAAATTTCCTTAATATTGATACTCCAAAGTTTCAAATAGCTTGATGCGGTTGAACGGCCAGCCGCGCAGCAGCACTTTGCCTATGACAAAGCTTTGTTTCACCGGGCCGAAACTCCTAGAATCTTTTGAAGAGTTTCTGTTGTCGCCCAAAAGGTAATATTCATCTTCGGCTAAAATAATTATCTCCTCGCTCAAGCTGTAAGTCTTAATGCCATCAGTCAAGTACGGCTCCCACAGCTTTACGCCGTCCGGATTTTCTTGGTTGTACACATAAACCTGCCCTTCTTTAATCTGCACTCTTTCTCCGGGCAAGCCGATTACTCGTTTGATAAAATATTCCTGGGGATTCTTGGGATAGCGAAAAACCACGATATCTCCTCTTTCCGGATCATTAAGCCGGTAGCTTATTTCGTCAATGATTAAATATTCATGGTCAAAAAAACTCGGCTCCATTGAAGCGCCTTTGACGTAAAACGGCTGAATCAAAAAATACCTGATTGGAATAATAATCACTAACGATATTATCACCACTTTAATCAATTCAAAAGTAAAGCTGAAAAAATTTCTTATCATAGATTAAAATAATAAAATAAAAAAATAAAAAAATATTATTTTAAAATTTTTTATACTTTTTTTGTTATTTTATTATTTTTGTTATTTTATTATTTTATTATTTCTAATTCTCAAAACAATAACTTGGGCTTATTAATTTGCTTTAACAAGCCCACGATTCTTGGAAACTGTCTATAATGGCATTATAACAAGCTAGTGGAAAAAAAGCAAATTGAAAAAAATTTGTCAAAAAAGAAAAACACTTGTATAATTAACTTGAATAAAGAATTATGAATTAGGAATTAGGGTTTTAAAATTTTATTCATAATTCATAATTCATAATTCATTATTCCTAATTCATTATTCATAAACTATGCCCAAAGACATTAACCTTCTTGATCTAATGGAAAAAGAAGAAATAAATAAATTCAATAAAAATAACCAAGAAGAAAAGCGTGAAAAACCTAAAAGAAAAAGGAAATTGTTCGCTTATGTTTCTGTTTTTTTTATTGTCGCTTTTGTGTTGTTTTCAGCCAATGCCAACATTTCAGAACAAAACACATCATCATGGATTGATAAAATACCTATTATTGGAAAATTCAAGCATTTGGTTGAAAGCGCTGACAAGGAATTAAAAGGCGAGTCAGAAGACAGGATTAATATTCTTTTGCTTGGCATGGGCGGCAAAAACCACCAAGGCGGCTATCTGACAGACACGATAATTTTAGCCAGCCTGCAGCCGTCCGCGAAAAAAGCCGCCATGCTGTCCATTCCGCGGGATACGACTATTCCCATGGAAGATATGGGTTGGAGGAAAATAAACAATATCAATGCTTTTGCCGAAACGAAAAATCCGGGCAGCGGCGGCATGGCCGTGAGCCAGGCCATAAGCGATGTTTTGGATATCCCGATTGATTATTACATAAGGATTGATTTTGCCGGCTTTGTAAAAATTATTGACGAATTGGGCGGAGTGGAAATAAATGTTGAAAATACCATAGACGACTACAGCTACCCTGTCATGGGCATGGAAGAAGCCGAGCCGTATGAATCAAGATTTGAGCATCTTTATATTGAAAAAGGCCTGCAAAAAATGAACGGCGATTTAGCGCTCAAATACGCCCGCTCCAGGCACACGCCCGGAGTTGAAGGATCTGATTTCGGGCGCGGGCGGCGCCAGCAAAAAGTACTGGGAGCGGTAAAAGAAAAAATGCTTTCAACGAACTTTTTATTTCAACCCAATAAAATAATGAATATTATCAGTGAAGCGCAGGCGCATTTCAGCGCTAATTTAAAAATTTGGGAAATTGTAAAATTATGGGACATGTTCAAGGATGTTAAGGAAAGCGATATTTCAAACAAGGCTCTTGATAACAGCGCGAACGGCCTGCTAATTGATATGATCAATGAAGACGGAGCGTATATATTGGTCCCCAGAAGCGGCGATTTCGCGGAAATTCAATATATGGTAAGCAATATATTTTCCGACGCGCCGATTAGAATAAAAGAGGTTGTGCTTAACGAAAACTCTTCCGTTGAAGTGCGAAACGGAACATGGATTAACGGGCTGGCCAGCCAAGCCGCTTTGGATATAGAAAAATACGGCTTCAATGTCATCCGCGTCGGCGGCTGCAGCCGGCAGGATTTTCAAAAATCAGTTATCTACGACCTTACTTACGGCGAAAAAATGAAATCATTAACCGTGCTGAAAGAAAAAACAAACGCTAATGTTTCATTCGGCCTGCCACAATGGCTGATTGATGAAATAGCGGAAGAATTGGCGGAGGAAGCAAATCCTGTCCAGCCGGACTTTATCTTGATTTTAGGCCAAAACGCGGATCCGACAGCGTCGGGAGTAGAAAATACTGAAAAATAGCTTATAATATGACTATGAATTAAAATATAACCTATAGTTAGCTTAAAGAATAGTTATGAGTTATGGGTTATTAGTTATAAAATGTTAAATGTAAATATTCTATGGCCACTATAAGAAGATTAGAAGACTTAGAGGCGTGGCAGGAAGCAAAAAAATTATGTAAAGGTATTTATGAAATCACTAAAACATTTCCTAAATCTGAAAAGTATAATATAGTTAAGCATTTAAGGGAAAGCGGAAGAGGCGTAATGGGCAATATTGGCGAGGGGTTCGGCAGATATTTTTATAGAGAAAGTATGAGATTTTATGATATTGCTCAAGGATGCTTGCGCGAAGTTAAAAGCGATATTCATTTAAGTTATGATGTTGGCTATATTAGTAAAGAAATGTTTAGCAGATTTATAAAACAAATTGAAAAAGTTGATAGCAAAATTAATGGCTTAATATGCAACACAAAAATTCAAATGAATAATAATAAAAAATAACCCATAACTTATAACTTATAACTCGTCTTAAACCGATTATGAGTTATGAGTTATGAGTTATATAAATAATAAAAAAATGCCCTTAGTGGTAATATTCGGCCGCACCAATGTCGGCAAATCAACGTTGTTTAACTGCCTTACGGAAAAAAGGCAGGCGCTGGTTGCCGACCAAGAGGGCGTTACCAGAGACAGCAATATCGGCCAGGTAAGCTGGGGAGGAAAAACTTTTGATTTAATTGACACCGGCGGAATAATTGATCTGAAATATTTAACCGGCAAAAAAGACAAAACCGAAGATGTTGAATCCAAGGTTCAAAAACAAGCGCTGGAATATTTGAATAAAGCAAATTTAATTCTGTTTATGGTTGACAACAAAACAGGGCTATTGCCGCAGGACAAGCAAATGGCGCTATTCCTTAAAAAAAATCTGCCAAAAAAACAGCAGAAAAAAATTATTCTGACCGCCAATAAAGTAGACAGCCCGAAACAAAGGGCGAAAACAGCCGAATTCCATAAATTATCCATGGGAGAGCCGATTCCTGTGTCAGCGTCCAGCGGCTCCGGCACTGGCGACCTTTTAGATATTATTATTAAAAACCTTAAAATTAAATCAACATCCGACATCCGACATCCGACATCCGACATCCGACATCCGGTAAATGTTTGCATCATCGGCAAGCCGAATGTCGGCAAATCCAGCTTGATTAATTCAATATTAGGATATGAAAGAGTTATCGTAAGCGCCGCGCCGCACACTACGCGGGAGCCGCAAGACACTAAAATAGAATACAATAATCAAATTATAAATTTAATTGACACAGCGGGAATAAACAGAAAAGGAGCCAAAACCGACGGCCTGGAAAAATACGGCATTGAAAAATCGCTATCCGCCCTGAATAAAGCTGACATAGCGCTTCTTATTTTGGATATCAATAAAAACATCACCCATCAAGACGCTAAATTGGTGGAAGAAATATTTGACAGAAAAAAAAGCTTAATCATTGTGGCCAATAAGTGGGATTTGATTGAAGAACGGGACACGAAAAGATATACTAAATATATTTACGCTCAATTTCCTTTCGCGCATTTCGCGCCCATACAATTCACTTCCGCGCTGACCGGAGAAAAAACAAAAAAAGTCCTTGATCTTGTTTTGGAAATCAAGGAGCAAAGAGGAAAAAAGCTCGGCGATTCCCAATTGAATAAATTTTTGGTAAAAATCGTAAAAAGGCACAAGCCGGCCAAAGCCAAGGGGACAAAACACCCTAGAATTTATGAATTAAAGCAAACGCGCTCGGATCCGCCGAAATTTGAGCTGCGCATCGGGCCGAAAGACACTCTGCATTTTTCTTATGTCCGGTTCATAGAAAACCGCCTGCGGGAGCAATACGGCTTCATGGGCACTCCCCTCACCACCAGAATAACAAAGGGCCGGGTTGTCCATGGCATGCATGACGAGAGCGTGGCGCGCAACGCATAACGAAAATTATTTAGTTTTTTAATTAACGGGTTAAAGAGTTAACGAGTTAATCAAATTTTAAACAATAACTCGTTAACCCGTTAACTCGCTAACTAAATAATATTTTAATTATTTATAAGTTACGCGTTATGCGAATAATAATCGGCCTGGGCAACCCGGGCGAAAAATACAAACTCACCCGCCACAATGCCGGTTTTATGGCAGTTGACGCTCTGGCTGAAAAATATAATTCAGTTTGGAAATTTAATAAAAAATTCAACGCTGATATTACCTCGCCCCAACCCTCTCCTTCGCAAGGAGAGGGAGAAAGCGGGAGATTAATTCTTGCCAAACCGCAAACTTTTATGAATAATTCCGGACAAGCGGTTCAAGCGATTTTGTCTTATTATAAATTACTACCCTCCCACTGCTCCGCCGCAGTCTCCCGAAGGGGACTGCGGCGATTCCTGTTCCGTCGCAGTCCTCTGCGGAGAGACTGCGACGAGGCGAAAAAGGTTAATCTATCCGATATCCTCACGGTAATCCACGATGATATTGACATTGAGCTGGGCAAATATAAAATCTCAACTGATTCAAGAAGCGCCGGGCACAACGGAGTACAGTCAATTATCAATCATCTTAAAACCAAAAAATTTAAACGAATTAGAATCGGAATTAAAACAGAAACGGCTGATAAAATACCTGTAGAGAAATTTGTCTTGCAAAAATTTAGCGAAGAAGAGATGGAAATTATTAATAATTTAATTTTGGAAATAATCGCTGAATCAAAGTAGGGGCAGAACATTGTTCTGCCCCTACTTGACTTTTATAACATATATGTTATTATTATGGATATAAATAAAATTTTAGAAAATTTACTTTTTTATCGCAACTCAAACGGCAAGTCTCCAATTTTTGATTATTATAAAAATTTAGATAAAAAAATAAAAATTGCATTGTATATTTCACTGCTTATAGAAAATAATGGCAAATTAGGTATGCCGTATTCCAGGCATATTCTTGATAAAATATGGGAATTGCGTGTTGATTTTGATAAAAATTACTACAGAATATTTTATTTCATCTTTACCGGAAAACAAATTGTCTTTCTTCACGGCTTTAATAAAAAAACCAATAAAACACCGTCTAAAGAAATTAAAAAAGCTAAAAATAACTATGATGACTTTATTGATAATTTAAACTTTATAAAATTATGAGCACTAAAAAATTAAAAGAATATATGAAAAATCCGCCATTGGTAAAAATTGGCGGGGCGACATTAATTGATTTTGGTAAAATAATCAAGGAAGAATTAAAAGATCCTGAATTTAGGAGAGGGTTTGAAATGGAAAAGAAAAAGCTGGAAATGTCTTTGTCTATAATCAATTTGCGCAAAAAGAAAAAAGTAAGCCAGGCAAAGCTGGCTGAAAAAATCGGGATGAAGCAAAGCGCTGTCGGCAGGATTGAAGCCGGCAAGCAAAACCTCACCATTGAAACTTTACAAAAAATAGCTTTTGCGCTTAACAAGGAATTGGTGGTTAGTTTTCGGTAGAAAAATGTTTATATTATTTTAAAAAATAAAAGCCCCTCATCAATACTGCGATGAGGGGCTTTTAAATACCCTCCAAATTATTGCCTAGGAGCAGGGGCACAAGGCCCCGCGCGAAGACTCCGGCCGCGCCAGGAGGGTGGCTTGGCTTTCATCACTCCTAGGCAAAAATCTGAAAACTATTTTAAATAATCAAAATATGCTATTATAAAAAATGAATTAGGAATAAGGAATTATGAATAATGGATTATGGCAAATTTAAAAAATTTGATATTCAATATTCCTAATTCCCGCAAAATACCATCCAATTTGCCGCTTGCCTTCAGGGGTTGCCCCCGTTAAGGACAATTCATTTATAAATAATCAAGGAGGAAGTTTATTTATAAAATCAGCGCCTCTAGGCAAACAGCAAGCTGAATGGTATTTGTATCGCGCGATATACCACATTATCACATTTAACATTTTTAGTCAAGGGACGCGCTTTATGCCCATTGCGAGGAGCGTTATATTTTTAAAAGTTTTATTTTATTTTTGCGCTAAATACAGCTAATACGCAAAAATAATATTTACTGGAAGCGACGAAGCAATCCCGTGTATTACGAACTGCCTGCTTTTCGCGAGATTGCTTCGTTCCGCTATCGCTCCACTCGCAATGACAGGGAGCCATAATTTCTAATTTCTAAACTATGGACAAATTAAAATACTGGGTTGGCTTGAGCCATTTCCCTAAATTCGGGCCGGTAAGATTAAAAAAAATAAAAAAATATTTCGCGGAATACGAGCATGCTTTTAACGCGTCCTCAAGCGAACTGGAAAAAGCCGGGATTGAAAAAAATATTGCCGAAGAATTTGTATCTGCCAGAATAAGCATTAATCCCGATGAACTGGCGGAAAGATTAAATAAAGAAAATATTAAAATTATAACTGTTGATGACGCAAATTATCCTAAATTGCTTTTGGAAATTTACAATCCGCCGCAGATTATTTATTATAAAGGAGAGTTGGAAAGCGGCAATGAATTATCATTGGCCGTAGTCGGCTCCAGAAAATACACCGGCTACGGCAAAAGAGCCGCCGAAGAAATAACCGGGGATTTGGCAAAAAACAATTTGACCATCATAAGCGGCCTGGCGCTGGGAATTGACGCGATCGCGCATTCCGCGGCAGTAGAAGCGCGCGGCAAAACTATCGCCGTGCTTGGCTCCGGAATAGACAAGGAAAGCATCTACCCTTCAGCCAACCGCTATCTGGCGGAAAAAATCGCGGAATCCGGCGGAGCGATAATTTCCGAATTCCCTTTGGGCACTCAGCCGCTCAGGTATAATTTTCCCCAGCGCAACAGAATTATTGCCGGAATTTCCCTTGGCGTATTGGTTGTTGAGGCAGGCGAGAAATCAGGCGCGCTTATCACGGCCAACTGCGCCCTGGAGCAAAATCGTGATGTTTTCGCCGTGCCGGGCAGCATCTATTCCGAAACGTCAAAAGGGCCGAACAAGCTGATAGAGCTGGGCGCCAAGCCGGTAAAAAACGCGGCCGATATTATGGAGGCGCTTGACTTAAATCAAGTTAGCGCCTATATTGACAATAAAAAAATAATCCCGGAATCAGCGGAAGAAGAAAAAATATTATCATGCCTGACGCGCGAGCCGGAGCATATAAATGAACTGGTGCGCAAAACCGAACTTAACACATCAATTATCAACAGCGCCCTGGCCATGATGGAGATGAAGGGAATGGTGAAAAATTTGGGAGGGATGCAGTATATTATTGTTTAATTTTTTAGTTAACGAATTAACGGGTTAATTAAATAATAAAAATATAGATATTTTATTAATGTATTAGTTTATTAATTTTAATAAATAGCGAAGCGATAATAAAATAACAACCCGTTAACTCGCTAACCCGTTAACTAAATAATAATTAATTTAAAAAAAATATATGAATCTAGTTATCGTGGAAAGTCCGACCAAAGCAAAAACTATTACCAAGTTTTTGGGCAAAGAATACAAAATTGAATCGTCTTTCGGGCATATCCGCGACTTGCCGAAAAGCAAAATGGGCATTGATATAGAAAATAATTTTGAGCCGGAATACATCATACCTGACAAATGCCTTAAAACAGTCGCGAAGCTGAAAAGCGGCGCGGCGAAAGCCGACAAAGTAATACTTGCGCCGGATGAAGACCGGGAGGGAGAAGCTATCGCCTGGCATTTGGCAAAAGCTCTTGACCTGCCTAAAAGCAAAATTGAGCGGATTGCTTTCCACGAAATAACCAAAGACGCTATCCAAAACGCGCTGGCTAATCCGCGAAAAATTGATATGAAAATGGTGGACGCCCAGCAAGCGCGCCGCATTTTAGATCGGCTGGTCGGCTATGAAATGTCGCCTTTCTTGTGGAAAAAAGTCGCCAGAGGACTGTCTGCCGGACGAGTGCAGAGCGTTGCCGTGCGCTTGGTGGTGGAGCGCGAGCGCGAAATACAAACTTTTGATTCTAAAGAATATTGGGGTATTGCGGCGTTGCTGCGAAAAAATGTTAGCTTGGGTTTTAAAACCCAAGCTAACATTTTTGAATTTGAAGCACAGTTAAACAAAATCAATAATAAAACCATAAGCAAATTGGAAATAAAAAATAAAGAGCAAGCTGATAAAATTTTATCTGATTTAAAAAATGCCGAATATGTCATTTCTGACATTGTAAAAAAGCAAACAAAAAAAAATCCGCCCAAGCCGTTTACCACTTCAACTCTTCAGCAAACCGCCAACCGCTGGCTGGGCTTTTCCGCCAAGCAAACCATGATGCTTGCCCAGCGGCTTTATGAAAACGGCTTGATTACATACATGAGGACTGATTCGCTTAATCTGTCTAACAAGTTTTTGCGAGAAGCGAAAGAATTTTTAATTAAAAATTTGGGCCAAAATTACAGCTTGGCGGAACCGCGCGAATTCAAAACCAAAAGCAAAGGCGCGCAAGAAGCGCATGAAGCAATCCGTCCGACTGAAGCCGCGAATGATCCTGAAGCGCTTAAATCAAAGCTTGATAATAACCAATACAGATTATACAAATTGATCTGGCAAAGAAGCTTGGCCGGCCAAATGCCTGAAGCTATTGTTGACGCTACTGTCATTGACATTGACGCTAACAATACAAAATACCAATTCCGCGCTACCGGCCAAATTTTAAAATTTGACGGCTACTTAAAAATTTATCCGGAGAAGAGCAAGGAGATTGAAATGCCGGATGTAGAGAAAGACGAACAGCTTGATTTGATTAAATTAAATCCGGAACAGCATTTTACCAAGCCGCCGGCAAGATATAGCGACGCCGGATTAGTTAAAGAATTAGAAAAATACGGAATCGGCCGGCCTTCCACTTACGCGCCGACCATTTCCACGATTGAAGCAAGAAATTACGTAAACCGGGATGAAAATAAAAAATTAGCCCCGACTGACATTGCGTTTGTTGTTATTGATTTGTTAGTCGCGCATTTTCCGCATATTGTTGATTATGAGTTTACGGCCAAGCTGGAAAATAATTTAGACGACATTGCCCGCGGCAAAGTCCAATGGCAGCCGGTTATAAATGATTTTTACCAGCCATTCCACGAAAATTTAACTAATAAGTATAATAAACTTAATAAAAAAGACATTATGCCTGAAGAAAAATCAAAAGAAGTTTGCGACAAATGCGGCGCGAACATGATAATTAAAATCGGACGCTACGGCAAATTCCTTGCCTGCGGCGCTTTCCCTGACTGTAAAAATATAAAAGGTTTAAACGGGAATAAAAACAGCGGCGGTAAAGAAAAAAGCGAGGACATCAAGAAGCTGGAAGAAAAATATAACGGAGAAAAATGCGAAAAATGCGGAGCTGATATGGCGATCAAAAGCGGCAAATTCGGCCCTTTCCTCGCCTGCACGGCTTATCCAAACTGCAAAAACATCAAAAACATCAAAGAAAATAATAATTCAACCGGAGTAAAATGCCCTGTCTGCGGCCAAGGCGAAATCGTGCAAAAAAGAAGCAAGCGCGGAATTTTCTACGCCTGCGACCAATACCCGGACTGCAAAACCGCTTTTTGGGGCAAGCCGACCGGCGAAAAATGCCCTGACTGCGAAGCGCTGCTGGTTGAGGGCAAAGAGGGAGGGGTTAAGTGTTCGGCCAAGGGATGCGGGTATGCGAAATAAAAAAACACGAAAACACTCGGCTTCGCCTCAAAACACGAAAACACTAAAAAAATAAATAGTGTTTTTTGTGTTTAGGCCGTTAGACCGTGTGTTTTCGTGTTTTCGTGTTTTCGTGTTTATATTATTCTATTAGTTCAAACTAATACAGCTCCTTATACAAATTAAAATTCTCCTGCAGAAATTCCAGCATTAATATAAAATCATATCTTGCGGATTCTCACATTATCATCATTGACAACCAAGAAGCTGCCATGAAGCTCATCGCCTGTATTTTCTAAAACATTTTTTAGCGCGTTAATAATATTTTCCTGCGATTCGTTGGACAATCTTAATAAAATTACCCCGTGGCAATGGATAAAATCCTTGAAAATAAAACTACAAAAATCCTTATCCAATGTCACAATAATTCTCTTTTCTTGATAAGCGATTTTTAATATTTTTTTATCGCTCTCGCCTCTTAATTCATCTAATGCTGATTTAATGTCATAATCTTGCATCTTGAAAAATTCAACAACGCGCCATCCTATATTTTCATCAAAAAGAAATTTCATAACTATGCGAATTTTAATTTACGGCTTAAAGGCAAAACTCTTTCTTCTTCAACAATCCCGCCGGCATATTCTAAGCATGCGTAAATATCCTTATTTTTAAGATGAGGATAAGCATTTAGAATCTCTTCAGTGGGTTGCCCTTGGGCAAGTAATTTTAAAATCAATTCCACGGTAATCCTAGTCCCTTTAATAATCGGCTTGCCGACCATTATTTCAGGATCAATAATTATTCTATTTTTATATTTATTTATCATATTATTTATAAAACTATCACAAATATTTTTTATTGTCAAAATTCTTAATACAGCTCCTTATACAAATTAAAATTCTCCTGCAAAAATTCCAGCATAATAAAAAATAATTTTACGCATTTAACTATTTTTTCTCACTTCTCACTTCTCACTTCTTGCTTCTCACTTCTTGCTTCTTGCTTCTTGCTTTCTTCTCCCCCTTGCCAGAATACTCCTTGGCCATGTCAACCAATTTCTTGACCCCTTCGCCAATCAACAGCAAATACGAAGCGCTGTGCTCTATTTTTTCTTTCAGCGCCTTGATTACTTCGTCAACTTTATGCAGGCGCTCTCTGGTGTCTTTTATGATTTTAAACCCTTGGCGCAAAATCATTGCCAGATAAAAAATCGCCCAGCAGGCGAAAAAAGCCAAGCCGAAGATAGAAACGGCTTTGACTGTGTTTAATAAATCTTGAGTTGTTTCAAACATAAAAAATAATTAAATAGTAAAATAATAAAATAATAAAATTAATTTAATTAGCTTCAACGAACATTTTAATACTGCTTTAATAAAGAGTGTTGCGTTAAATTTTAGACTCAAATTTAGTTAATTATTTTATTATTTTACTATTTTATTATTTAATTCAAAAGTCCCTAATCTTCGCGTCAAATTTCTCTTCCAACCTCTGAATTAACTGTTTTTGCAAAATATCAATTTCTTCCGTTGTTAATGTTCTGCCGGCTTGATAAACAATGTGAAACGCCAAGCTTTTTTTGCCAAATCCCAGCTTGCCGCCATAATAAACATCAAACAATTCAGCGCTCCTTATTAATTCACTAAAATTAATTATATCATTCCTGATGTTATTATACAATATTTTCTCGCTAACCACAAAAGCCAAATCCCTGACAAGCGGCGGATATTTTTCATACTCCTGATATTTCTTAACGGCTTGCTTGCCGGCTAGTTTATACAGCTCGCTCAAAATTATCTCAACTATCGCGGCTTCTTTTTTCACGCCCAAAGCTTTGGCTGATTTTTCATTCAGCTTGGCCGCTATTCCTATTTTATTTTTTTGGCAATTAATATCCGCGGCGATATTTTCATCAGCCCAGCCCGGGCCGGATTCAATCGCTGTAAAATCAACCGGCAAGTTCAACGATGACAACAAATATTCAACCGCTCCTTTGGCTTGGCTGAAAACATCTGTTTTTTTATCAGCCGCCAAAACAATGCCGATCCGTTTTTCCTGATAAGGAAGATGCTCTTTGCCGCTATTGTCTTTGTTAATATCCCCCGGAGTGCTTAAATAAACACTGCCTATTTCAAAAAAGCCAAACTGCTCAAATTTAGCTTGATTTGTTTTGATATTATTGATCAAATTCGGAGCCAAATTCTGGCGGAGCAATGTTTGATGAACAGCTATCGGATTGGCCAATTTAATGTGCGAAGAAAAATCAATGCCAAGCTTTGTGAGCTGATCTTCTCCGACAAAAGAATAATTATAAACTTCCGACAAGCCCGCGCCGTTGGACAAAATATTTTTTATCTCGCGCTCAAACAACCGCTCTTGATTAAGTTCAGGAGCTTTCATGGCAACCTTGGGCATAGCGGGCTTTAAATTGTTATAGCCGAAAATCCTCGCGACTTCCTCAAGCAAGTCCTCGGGAATGGAAATGTCCCGGCCGGCGCGCCATGTTGGAATTGTAACATCCAGCTCATCTTTAATCTTCTTAACGCCAAAACCCAGATTTTCTAAAATATTTACTGCTTTTTTTTCTTCAATTATTTCGCCTAAACTCTGATTCAGCCAGTCTAAATTCAGCTTAATCGGGCCTTGATTTATCGTAAACTTTTTTTCATCCGCTAATTCACTGACGACTTTTACTTTAGGGCATATTTTTTTAACCAGCTCAACGGCGCGCGCCAAAGCCAATTCGCAAAGATTAGGATCCAGCCCTTTTTCAAATCGCATTGAAGATTCCGTGCGCAAACCCAGTTTCTGCGATGTTTTTCTGATTGAAGCAAAGTCAAAATTGGCGCATTCCATGATAATGGAATTGGTTTCATTTCTTATCTCGCTGTTGGCGCCTCCCATTACACCGGCTATGGCAATCGGCTTTTTATCATCGGCTATCACCAGCATTTCATTGTCTAATTCTTTTTTCTCCCCGTCTAAAGTTTCCATCACCTCGCCTTTTTTAGCCCGCCTCACAACTATCTTAATATCATTTTGGAATTTGAGATTTGGAATTTGAGATTTACCTGCCCCGTTGTCGCGCAGCGATGTTGCGGGGTTTGTTATTTGAAATTTGTTATTTGGAATTTCATCGCCTAAGATTGTTCTAACATCAAACGCATGCAAGGGCTGTCCCAATTCCAGCATCACATAATTGGTTATATCAACAATATTATTTATCGGCCGCATGCCTACGGCTATCAGCCGCTCCCGCATCCATTTGGGCGAATCTTCAATCTTGATTCCGTCCAAGCATACCGCCATATAGCGAGGGCATAATTTAAAATTCTCAACCTTAACATCTATCTTAACCTCACCCGCCTTATCAGGCACCCTCTCCTTACTAAGGAGAGGGACGGGGTGAGGTCTTAATTTAACACTTAAAAAAGCCGCGATCTCCCGCGCCATTCCGTAATGCCCCCACAGATCAGGGCGATTGGTAATTGACTTATTGTCAACTTCAAAAATAACATCTTTTAATTTCAAATACTCTCCTAAACTCTGTCCGATCTTTGCGCCCTTGTCCAATATCATAATACCTCTATGATCATCGCCCAGCCCCAATTCATCTTCAGCGCAAAGCATGCCGAAAGATTTTTCTCCCCTCACCTCAGTTTCTTTAATTTCCGCTCCATTAGGTAAAATAGCGCCTGCCAAAGCCACTGGAACTGACTGTCCTATTTCAATGTTTGAAGCGCCGCAAACTATATCTAATTTTTTATCCTTAATATCAACTTTAACCAGTTGCAAGCGATCAGCATCAGGGTGTTTCTTGATTTCTAAAATTTTTCCCACAACAATATGAGCAAGCTTATCTGCCTGCTTTTCCACTCCGTCAATCTCCACCGTATGCATAGTTAAGCGCAAACCTAACTCTTCCGGAGTTATTGATTTCGGAATATTAACAAAATCTTTTAGCCAGTTTAGCGATAGATACATATGTTTTATTTACAAAACAAAATTTTTATAATTTTCTCTGTTAACTAGTTCAATGGAACTTTCCGGGTAAGCGGATAAAAAAATTTTCGGTTTTTTAAAACCGCCTTTATTCCACTTAAATTCAAAACCTTGCAATTTTCCGCCTCTCTCCTCTAAATAATCAATCTCTTGCTTCTGTTTTGTTCTCCAAAAATAAATATTCTGATCTATATTATAATTATTATTATATTTTAATCTTTCGCTAATCATAAAATTTTCCCATAAAGCGCCGACATCTTGCCTTAAATTTAAAGGGTTTAAATTATTAATAAGCGCGTTTCTGATTCCGTTGTCATAAAAATATATTTTTCTTAATTTTTTTAATTCATTTCTTAAATTTCTGCTAAATGGATTTAAGCGAAATATAATAAAAGATTTTTCTAAAATTGAGATGTAATTTGAAACCGTGTTTTTATCAATGCCTATTATATTTGACAATTCATTATAAGAGACCTCATTTCCAATCTGCAAGGCTATCGCTTGCAATAATTTTTCCAATATTTCAGGATTTTTTATATTTTGATATTGCAAAACATCTTTATACGCGTAACTTCTGGCAACGCTTTTTAAATTTTGCGCGATATTATCTTGGTTTTGCGCGATTTCAGGATACATCCCGAAAATCATTCTTGTTTCCAAAAGCCGATCAGTTTCTATGGCTGAATAAATTGATCTTAATTCACCTAATGAAAAAGGGTATAAATAATACTCTATTTTTCTGCCGGTTAGCGGCTCAACGATTTTATTGGACAAATCAAAAGAAGATGATCCCGTAGCTATTATTTGCAAATCAGGAAAATTATCAATAATCAATTTTAAAGTTAAACCGATATTTTTTACTCTTTGAGCTTCATCAAGAATAATCAATTTCTTATGTCCTAAAAACGCTTTAATTTCAGTAGATGTTTTATCCGTCAAAGCATCTCTTATGTCTATTTCGTCGCAATTAAAATAGTTAGCTTTAGCAAAATATTTTTTTTGTATCTCCTTAACTAAAGTTGTCTTTCCTACCTGCCTTGCCCCATAAATAATAATTATTTTACCTTTAAAAAGGTTTTGTTCTATATTCTTTTGTATTTGTCTTTTTATGTTCATAAAAAATAGTATTTAGGTGAATATACTCACTTAAATATATATCCTTTTGGTGAATATGTCAAATACCAATAAAGAATAACTCCTTATACATCGCAAGGCACATCAACGAATTCAACTTTTATTTTAAACTTCTTGGCGATTAAATTTCCCAAATTCTGAATGCCAAGCTTCTCTGTATTATAATGTCCGGCATTGATAAAATTAATTTTTGCTTCTTGGACCGCTTCAACCACTTCCTCGCGCGCGTCGCCGCATAAATAAGTATCCGCGCCAAGCTCAACCGCTTGTTGAAAGTCGGGAGAAGCTCCGCCGGAAATAACGCCGATTTTCTTTATTTTCTTCGGACCTGCCGGTATTATATAGGGCTGAGTTTCCAATTCATCGCAAATTAAATTATAAAAATCTTCAAGCGCTATCGCTTGCTTTAACTCGCCCACGAATCCAACATCAAACGGCTCGGTTTTTTGAATGTTAAACAGTTTGCACAAGCTGATATTATTGCCAATCACCGGATGCGCGTCAAGCGGCAGGTGAAAGCCGCAAAGATTAATATCGTTTTCCAAAAGCAATTTTAATCTATTTCTGACAACGGCTTTGACGCATGGCGGCTTGCCGATTTGCTTAACAAATAAACCGTGATGGACCATTATCATCTTGGCTTGCTTCTTGATTGCTTCTCTGATTAATTTCTCCGACAAGCTGACTCCGGTAATAATTTTGCTTACTTTTGGCGCGCCTTCAACCTGAAGGCCATTAACGCAATAATCTTCAAAATCTTTGACTTTAAGATAATCCTCGCAATATTTTACGATTTTTTTTGTTTCCATATATATTTATGTTATGCGTTATGCGTTATGCGTTATGCGATATGCGATATGAGTTATGCGATTAAAATTGCTCCAAAAATTTCAAATCCCCGCTATTAAATAATCTAATATCATCAATGCCGTATTTCATCATGGCTAATCTGGTCAATCCCAAGCCGAAAGCAAAGCCGGAATATTCCTTTGAATCTATTCCGCCGTATTTTAAAACATTGGGATGGATCATGCCGGCGCCAATCATTTCCAGCCAGCCGCTATGTTTGCAGCTCGGGCACCCTTTCCCATCGCAAATCGTACAGTTCACATCAACTTCCAATCCCGGCTCAACAAAAGGAAAATATCCCGGCCGCACTCTGATTTTTACTTCCTGCTTGAAAATTCCGGAAAGCATTTCTTTCAACACTGAAATAAGGTTTGAAATTGAAATATTTTTATCAATCATAAAACCTTCCAGCTGATCAAAAGTGGTGTCATGGCAGGCGTCTGTCGCTTCGCATCTGAAAACCCTGCCGGGAACCACGCACCTTAACGGCGCGCCGTATTTCCGCATAGCCCGAATCTGCACCGGCGAAGTATGCGTCCGCATCACCATATCGCTCCTCCACTCTCCCGCGCCAGCGGGGGAGGGGCCGGGGGCAACATAAAAAGTATCCTGCATATCTCTGGCCGGATGATTGCCGGGTATGTTCAATGCTTCAAAATTATAATAATCGCTTTCCAGCTCAGGGCCGTCCAGCACCATAAATCCCATGGAAGTGAATAAGTCTTCCAATTCATTTTGAATTATGGTTATGGGGTGAAGATGGCCCTGTTTTATTTTTTTGCCCGGCAAAGTTACATCTAAAAAACCGGCTTTGTCAGCGCTTCCGCTCAAGGATCTTTCAACTTGTTCAAATTTATTTCGCAATTCTGTTTTAATTTCATTGGCTAATTTGCCGATATTCTTTTTTTCTTCCCCTGCCATGCTGGAAATGCCCCGCAATATTTTGGTCAGTTCTCCTTTGCGCCCTAAATATTTAGTTTCTAAATT
Source organism: Candidatus Falkowiibacteriota bacterium (assembly GCA_013791585.1). Taxonomy (GTDB): domain Bacteria; phylum Patescibacteriota; class Patescibacteriia; order Patescibacteriales; family VMTK01; genus VMTK01. The sequence goes on along the minus strand of VMTK01000018.1, from coordinate 44,335 downwards.
ACGCAAAACTGACAAGTCTTTTGCCTTGCCCAAATTATCCAATATTTCTTGTTTAAGTTGTAATAGTCTCTCTTTCATTATCTTATATCTCTGCCCTTTTATTTAGCAGGGATTTATATGATTTATATGATTTTTTTGTCATCCCGCACACTCATTATTTTTTTTATTATTAAATGATGCGGAATACAGGATTAGACACGCTTAAGCTTAATGCTTTGTTAATCGTATTTATAGCTTTTAACTTGCGTATTCTAAAATATAATTCGTTGATTTTAACCCTGGATCCCGTATAAAATTTTGCTCACACGCAAAATTTTTACGGGATGACAATGTACGGAGGAATGACAATAAAGTTTTACGCGTTACGCGTTATGCGCTACGCATTACGCGATCCATAGCTTATCATAAAAAATTCCAAAACCGACAAGCTTGATATTAATAAAATCAAATTACCCCATGTAAACAAATCCTTTGACAGTAAAATCAAAGCCGCTATAATTAAAAAAGCGAAAAAAAATGACTGGCGAAAAGCATTTCTAACTGAATTAAAAACAAGCTCATGCTTTAACCCCGCACCCTTTTGGCAGAGTTCAGTGTTTGCCTTTCTAAAACATTTCGGAATAATACTGCCAAAAGGGTGCGGGGCGAATCTGATCAAAAAGCCGATTATCGCGCTTGTTCCCGCCATGGTTAAAAATAAAGAGCCGTAAAACAGCAAAAATCCAACCCAGTTAGTAACATACGGATCAATGCTCCGCAGAATAAACCCAAAAGCCAGCCAGCAAAGCAGAGTTGTTATTGACATTATGATTAAATATGCTTTTAAAGTCATTTTGTTGCGCGTTATATGATACTACTTTATCATTTTCTTTGCGAATTTTCAACCCCTGATTAAAATATGCGCAAATCAAAAACTTCTACCGACTTTTAAGTCAGGTTTTGAGGCTTTAGCCTCAATCTCGCATCACATTTAACTTTTCCGAAATTCGCAAATACTATAAAAATCGCAAAACTTGCACAATTGGCTGGGCTTGGCCGGGAATTCTCCTTTTTTAATATCTTTAATAATATTTAAAATTTTATCTTTAGTTTTGTCTAATTCCTCATCTGTGCCCAAAAATTCAACTTCTGAATTATTATTCAAATAATAAAAAGCCAGCGAACTGATTTCTTGCCTGAATATTTCGCTTACCGCCATTTGATAAATAAGCAATTGCTCTTTTTCATTAAAAGTTAATTTGTCTTTCGGGCTTCCTGTTTTGTAGTCAACAATTTTCAACTTGCCGTCCTCCTCGTCAATTCTGTCTATCACGCCGCGCACAGTATACACCTCGCCTCCAACCGCTGTTGTCCCAATGTTTTCGTGTTTTTGTGTTTTCGTGTTTTCGTGTTTTTGTGTTTTCGTGTTTTCGTGTTTTCGTGTTCCGCGCAGCTTAATATTAAATCCCTTTTCCAAATATGCCGCGTGCGGCCAGTTATCCTGATGCTTTGCGTAAAACTCTTTCAAAATTTCCCTGCCTTTCTTTTTGTATTCCTGCTTTTGCTTGTCAGATTCATACCAGTCATCAATCCAGCTTTGTTCGTATAATTTCAAAATTTCTTCCAAGCTAATATTTATACCTCCCCCTGCCCCTCCTAAACAGGAGGGGGGACTATTTTCAATACTCCCCATATACTGTTTAGCAGAGGCGGCTGCGCGACGAGGCGCGGAGCTGGAATCGCCTCCCCCTCTCCCAGCCGGGAGAGGGGGCTGGGGGGTGAGGGAAAACAAATCCCCCTGCCCCAATCCCTTCTTTTCATTAACCAGCTCAAATGTCTTCTGCAAAACAGAGTGCATGGTTTTGCCGAATGAAAAAACCGGCTTGCCTGTCATCGGAACCCGCAAAATATGCGCAAAGCGGTATTGGTACGGACAATTTGAAAACGCCGCCAGCTGAGTATAGGAAAAATAATTTGGAATTTGCATCTCCGTTTCGGTTTTAGTAATTTGTACTTTGCGCTTTGCGCTCTCGCCAATATCTGATATTGCTGTTTTCGTGTTTTCGTGTTTTCGTGTTTTTGTGTTTTCGTGTTTTGAGGCGAAGCCGAGTGTTTTCGTGTTTTGAGGCGAAGCCGAGTGTTTTAGTGTTTTCGTGTTTTCGTGAATCAACCCGCATTCCGCCAAAAACCTTGAAGGTTTCTTTTTCCGAACCCCTCCATAATCAGGCGCCCAGGAAAAATAAAGGTCATTTTTAGCCCGCGTCATGGCCACGTAAAAAAGCCGGCGCTCTTCTTCAAGGTGAATATCCCCTTCCGGCAGAATTTCCTTGATCAAAGCGTCCGGAATCAAAATCTGCTCTTGACGCTCTATTGTCGGGAACCGCTTGTCAACCATATTGGCGATAAACACATATTTGAATTCAAGGCCTTTAGATCCGTGTATTGTCATAATCTTAATCGCTTCCGGACCGGATTCAATATCCGGAGACAAAGAGCCCTGCTCACCGGAATCAATCTCCATATTCAGTTCAGCCAAAAACGCTTTAACGCTTTTATCGTCGCTTGCTGATTCAAACTTTTTTATTCTTTTCATAAATTGGTTAAGCAAATTCATGTTCTCTCTGCTTTCCCGCTCATATTCCCCCTCTTCCCTGTTCAAGCCAGGGACATGCGAAGGAGAGGGGGCGGGGGGTGAGGTCAAATATTTTAAATAGCCGCTATCGTTTAAAAAAGCTATAATAATTTCACTAACGCTTTTCTCTCTTGCCAAAGCGGTATGCTTGCCTATCAAAGATAAAATTCTATCAATCTTTTGCTGAATTGCGCTGCCTAATCTGCCGCGCGAATCGCGCAAAACAGTATAAAGCGACCAAGCTTTTTTTCTGGCGATATAATTAAAATTAACCAATTCCTGATAAGAAAAATCTAAAACAGGCAAATTTAAAATTCTGTACACAGCCGCGCTTTCATGATAGTCGTCAAGCAATTTCAAGTAAGCCGTCAAATCCATAATCACCGGCTTGGCATAAAGCCCGCGGGAAGATAAAAATTGGTAAGGCAAGCCGGCAATTTCCAGCGCGTTGCAAAAATCCTTGGCGCTGTCATTCGCCCGAACCAATATGGCAAAATCATTCCAGCTGGAGTTCTTGCTCTGAATTTTTAAATCGGCAATTTTTTCCACCACTCGGCCAACCTCATCCTGCAAATCACTTCCCTGAATCACCTCAATCACGCCCTCGCCCTTTCCCTGCGCCAACAACTTTTTATTTAACTCATGTGTTTCAGTGTTTTCGTGTTTTCGTGTTTTCGTGTTTTCGTGTTTTGAGGCGAAGCTGAGTGTTTTTGTGTTTTGAGGCCGCAGGCCGAGTGTTTTCGTGTTTTCCGTGTTTTTGTGTTTTCGTGTTTTCGTGTTCAACTGATATTCCAATCTATTTGGATTATTTAATTTAATAAATTCATAAGACAAATCCAGCACATTCTGCTTGTTGCGGTAATTATTAACCAAAAAAATCTCTTTGGACTTTGGAAAATCTTTTTTAAACTGCAGAATATTTGATATTGACGCCCCGCGGAATTTATAAATGCTCTGATCATCGTCTCCAACAACCGCCAAATTATTCCTTGGCTGAGCCAGTATTTTTATCAATTCATACTGCGCCCAATTCGTGTCCTGAAATTCGTCAAGCAAAATATATTTAAATTGCTTCCTGTATTTTTCCAGCACTGCCGGCCGCTCCCTGAATAATTTCAAAGAATAATTTATCAAATCCCCAAAATCCAAAGCGCTGTTGTCCAATAATAACTGCTGATAAACATGATATGCGTTCGCAACCTCATTAATCCTTAAAATTTCCTGCTCCGCAATTTCTTTACTATTCTCTCCGTCTATATTTGTTTTTGTGTTTTTGTGTTTTTGTGTTTTTGTGTTTTTTGTAATTGCTCCGCTCAACATCCCGTCCAAATTCTCCCTCAACCCTTCCGCGTATTGGAGGTAATCCGCCGGCGAAATATCTTCATCTTTGGCGCGGGAAAAATGCTTGATTAAAGCATGGATAAACTTGGCCGGGTTGCCCATTGGCCGGTAATAATCCAAGTTGAATTTATCCAAATTTTTTCTAACCAGCGACCACTGCTCAAATTCATTAAGCAATTTAAAATCAGCCGGCAAGCCGATCTCCAGCCCATGCTCTTTTAAAATCCGTTCGCCAAAGCTGTGAAAAGTTGAAATCCACAAATCCAGATAACCCATCGGCAGAAGCCGATCAACTCTTTCCTCCATCTCGCCGGCTGCTTTTTCCGTAAAAGTTAAAGCCAAAATCTCATCTGATTTTGCCCAGCCCCGCTCTATGATATAAGCGATGCGCTGAGTTATGACAGTGGTTTTTCCTGTCCCGGCGCCCGCCACTATTAAAAGCGGCCCTTCTCTATGAGTAACGGCCTGCGATTGTTCTTTATTTAATTTTTCCGTTAAACCGCTCATAAAAAAACGCAAAAATAAAATTCTATTTTATATCCAAATCGCCAATTTCTAATTTCCAATTACTTTAACAAATTGCCTCTTGCCTCTTTGCAATAACATTTCTTTTTTGCTTATTTTAATTTCCCTGTTAGCATCTTCAACTATTTTACCGTCAACTTTAATTCCGTTCTGCGCTATTAAACGCCTTGCTTCTCCTTTGCTGCCGACTAATTTTACTTCCATTAGTAAATTAATTATATTCATACTTCTTACTTCTAACTTCTTACTTCTTACTTCGTCCGGCGCTTCTTTTTTCTGAACTGTTTTGATAAAATGCTCTTCCGCTTGTTTCGCTTTTTTATCGCCATGGTAAATTCTTACAATTTCACGCGCCAATTTCATTTTTAAATCACGGGGATTGATTTTGTTAGCTTTCATTTCTTGCTCATACTTTTTAATTTCGCTTAAAAAAATATCCGTGGCTAATTCAAAATATTGCGCGATAATTTCATCGCGCATTGACATAATCTTGCCGTAAATATCTTTTGGATCTTCAACAACGCAGATAACATTGCCCCAGCTCGTGCTCATTTTCCTTCCGTCAATGCCATCCATTAATTTAAAAGTAATAATATCCTGCGGCTCCTGCTTATACAGCCGCTGCAATTCCCTGCCTGCCAAAACATTAAACAACTGGTCGCTTCCTCCTATTTCAATGTCGGATTTTATCGCGACGCTGTCATAGCCCTGCATTAAAGGATAAAACATTTCACGCAAAGAAATCCTCTCGCCTGCTTTAAAGCGCTTTGAAAAATTATCCCTATCCAATATCTGCGCGGCTGAAAAAGCGTTTGCCTGTCTGCATATATCATAATAATTCAGTTTGCTCAGCCATTCGCTGTTATAATGAATTTCCGCCTTTTCTATATTAAAAATATTCCCCATTTGCTTAAGATACCCTTTCATGTTTTCTTTGACTTGCGCGCGAGTAAGCATTGTCCGCTCTTCATCTTTATCAGACGCATCCCCGATTAAAGCTGTAAAGTCGCCTATAATTAAAACCACCTTATGGCCAAGCTCCTGAAATTTTGCCAGCTTGCGCAAAGTGGAAGCCCTGCCAAGATGAATTTTAGGCCCTGTGGGATCAACGCCGTGCTTTATCCTCAACTGCTTGCCGCTCATCAGCTTTTTCTCCAAACTTTTTTTAACAATAACATCAACAACCCCCCTTGTTAATAATTCCTTGATTTTATTCTTGTCCGTTATGATTTTTGGCATAATGATATATGTTATTTTAATAATCTCCTGCCTATACTCTACCATTTTCCCTAAAATTTTTCAATGCGTGGCAAAAATAAAAACACCCTGAGATTAGGGTATTTTTTTTGATGTATTTTAATTTTTATTTATTAAACATAGAAAAACTAAGGAGGTGAGTTGCCACTTGCCCATAAACTCATTATTTTTTCTTCATTTTATACAATTTATTTTCTAATAATTCTAAGTCTCCATCTTTATTTTTCCAAATTTTTTCAAAATCAATTTGTCGCATTGCGCGAATATGTTTGAGGTAAACTGAAACAAAATGACCATTAAGTTTTCATTTTTACGCTTTTAGTATTTTAACGATTTCCCTTTGCCCTATTATGCGTCTTGCAAAGCATCTGACAATTCTTTGCCGAAGTCGCGCCGCCCTTGCTCCAAGCCGCAACATGGTCGGCGTCCATATCGCTTAAACTCCAAATTTTCTCTTTGTTTGCGTCGTGTCCAATAGCGCAATGCGGGCAATTTGACTTGCCTTTTTTCTTTGCTTTGGCAGTTTGCGCTGCATAAACTGCTTTTTTGGTCGCGTCATCAAAAACGCGAACTTCAAGCAATTTTGTGTCAATGGAGCCGCCGAGAATATACTCAAAGATGCCCTTGCGATTTTTAATATAAGGATCGCCGTAGAGTTTTTGAGCTTCTGCCGACACTTTTGCAGGGTTATATGCTTTCTTGTGATACTGCTCATACATTCGTCCCCACTCAAGTCCGCGCATCTCGCTTTCTACATCAATAAATACACCGGAAACCCAGTCAATCACGCTGTTGAAATATTTTTTTAACTCATTGATATTTTTGTCGTGGCGATGAATGCTCATATAATCATCAATATTTCCTTTACTCGCCCAGTCTAAAGCCCTCTCAAAAAATGCCTGTCGGTTTGCGCTGCCCTTTACATACGCGCTCCATTTTTGAATATTGGCATTTTGGCTGTTGCTGAACTCTTCTTTGCCCAGAGTAACGAATGGTCCGGAATAGATCGCATTTAACAATTCTTGGGAGACGAGCGGAACTCCGGCAATATTAATCGTCTTAAACCACTCTTTTATCTGGCTTTCCGTGCCTTCGCATTCATAAATGAGCAGTTTTGTTTCCAAAATCTTGGCTTTCTTGTCTTTTGCCATGCCGCCAAAATATTGCATCCCGTTTTCATCTTTTATTGCAAATTTGTCAGTCACAAAACGCCCAACACTGGTGATGCGCTGCTGTCCGTCCAAAACTTCCAAATTATTTTCAGAAACCTTATTAAAATAAATCAAACCTATCGGGTAATCTTTAAGCAGTGATTCAATAACAGCCATCTCTCTTTTTCCGCCGTCAGACGCATAGATGTAATTTCGCTGATACTCCGGCTGAATAGTCAACTTGCCGGACAAGCCAAACAAACCCTTGCCTTCCAGTTCGTTATAGACGAACCCCTCGCAAATATCTTTAACAGTGATGTCGGTTTTTAAAATTGTTTTCATATTATTTTTTCTTGTTTTTCGATTTTGGTTTTATAAATTTCACTATCTTTACCGAACTATCTTTTGTTTTTGATACTTCAAGATAATTAGATTTTTTGTCTGATTCCCAAAATTCTTTAATTGGATGTTTTATTTTTGCCATAATTATTTTTTATTTCCACCTAATAATTTCTTATTTTTTGATTTCTTTATTCTCGTTTGCGCTTTTCCAATAGCATCTGGGGTTGGAAGTTTTTCTGGCATAGTTCCACCTAAAGCCGTGATTGTATTTCGAACTTTTTGGCCAACTTCATAATGCGCAAGGTTTGCATTTCCCTGCCCTTTTATATTTTCACGTTTTATCTTTGCATCTGTTTGAGTGGCGCGGAATAGATTGGCCGCTAGCTCTTCGCTATTCATATGGTCAAGAATTTTTTGCGGTTTCTTTAACTTCTTTTTTGCATGAATATCTTGCATTGTTAATCCGCCATACAGCCCTTTATAACCATAATTTTGAAAAATTGCATAACTTTCGACTCCAGCCTCGGAAGCAGTATGCATCAAGTTTATATTGTGCTTCTTCATTTCCTCACGCAAGAAAACGCGGTTGTGATCTTCAATTAGATTATCTGTCTTTTCCTGTCGACGAGTTTGAATCGCAAAATATGTTTGTCCTTTTGCCACAACAACTTTTGTCGGGTTAGAGTTTTGGACTATCAGATAGCAGGCATATCGCGAGAGATATATGGTTTCCAGCGGTTTTTCCGCTCCAGAGCCAATTTGAACCATCTCGTTGGCGTCAACGAAATGGTTGTGGATAACTTCGCCGCTATTTTCACAAGCAGTTTTAGCCTTATTAACTGCGGTCAAAAAATTACGGTAATCAACATAATCAAGCTCTTTGGCAAGTTCCCGAGACGACCAGTACTCTTTACCGTTTTCGTCTAATCTCTTTATCTTTTCGAATTGATTTTCTTTCATATATTTTAGTTTATATTGGTCTTAGTAATGTAAACGTTTTGGGCTATTTTGTTTATATTGGCAAGCGAGATATAAACTAAACGCATTTTAATTTTCATATTATTTTTCCTTGCCAATTAATTTTTGAATGTCTTCCTGGCTAAATTCCTTTTTATAATCAATCAATTTCGGATGCTTGATATTTCTTAATTCCTCATCATAAGTAGCCATAATATTTCTGGCGCGTTTTTGGTAAACTTTCCAATTTCTCTGCGACGAAAATTCTTTAAATATTTTTTCAAATTCTTTTTGGGTTAGATGTCTTTTCAATTTTTTAAATTCTTTTTCAACCTCGCCTGCTAATCCTGTTTCAAACGCGCCGATAATCAATAAAATTTCCTCATACATATAATTGCGGGTAAAATCTTTTTTAATCAATCTTAAAAGTTTTCTGTATTCTTTAGCTCTTTCCAAAAATAAAAATTTATAGAACATATCGGTATAAGTTCCATAATTTTTAACAGCCACAAAATCTTTGATGCAGTCAGTAAAATCTCGGCGGTATTCTTTGGTTTCATTTCTGGTTTCCCAAAATTGTTCAGTCAATTGATTGATCGTTTTGGGATCCATGGTGGCGATCCGCATGACTTTTTTAAATTCGCCCTCTACTCGGATAAAATATTTTCTTACTTGCTTGCCGATTTCGCTATTTTCAATCATAGCCAATTCTTTGGCCATATCCACTGATAAAATGTATTCTTTTGGTAAAATAGTTCCTTTTTTAGAATCCACAATTCTCCCTGTTTTATTGGGTTTTAGTCCATCCCCAAATTGGGGGAAGGCTATAAAATAATCCAAATTTTCTGTAAAATCATATTTTTCTATCCTGTCTTTTATCCAAGTGGAAAAATCTCTGCCGACTTTAAGCCAGTTGTGCAATTCGCGCGCATTAACAAACCTTTTCTTTTCACCATTAAAATCTTTTTGGATAACTTTTATGTTTATTAAATCGTTCATATTTTTATTTTAATGCAACTTGTCATGTTATTTTATTTTACTTCAATTGCACGAATTTTATTTGAAATGCTTAACATTATATCAGCCGTACAAAGAATGATATTTGCTGTTTCCCAAGAATCTTTGTCTTCTTTGGGATAATACCTGATATTGGTGAAATCATAGATATAGAATATTTTACTATCGGTTGTTTCGATTTTATAGATATATTGCTTTATTACTTCGGGTAAATCCTTAATCCCTATATTTTTTAATTCGTTTAAATCTTTCAACTTCTGTAATATTTTTTTGACATCGTGTCCGTATATTTTGATGAGTTCATCTTCGGAAATGTTAGTAACCATTACCAATCTAGATTTAAGCATCAATTCAAAAGCGTATGAAAGTAAAATATAATATGACCTGAAACGGGGTTCGTCTTCGGTAATGTCGCTCACTAGAAAATCTTTAACTAGTTTAACTGACTGACAAGCCCAATCATTCCAATATTTAGCAGTTCGCTGGAAGAGATATTTATTCATAAAAATTATTTCTTCTTATGTTTAATTAAAACTCTAAAATACGGACATTTTCCATCTTTTAATCTCAAATCCTTATCATCGTTTCCGTGTCTAAATTTTACAATCTCAAACTGCTCCGGACAATATTTATCCAAAAAACTAATCGGCACGCCCATCACGCCGTCATAATCGCTCGGGATAGAATCGGTAAACGGCACTTCTATGGCATTGTAATTATCGTATTTATCATACGCTTTTTTGCCTTGAATTTCTTTGTGCTTGCTGTATTTCAAATTATTTTTCATTGTCATTAATTGCAATGATTGATGGCGACGGCCGTGGTCAAGGTTGGTGAACCAATGGCAATTACGAAATTTGACAAGCCCTGTTTTGTCATCAAGTACGCCGCTGGCGTATTCCCTTGCGTTTGGCGTAAAAAAATATGCGTTGCCGGCGCGAAAACCATTTCCCAGCCACATCTTATTATTTTTAATCAGTGGAAATATTTCTTTGTAAGTAATCGCGTTCATACTGCCGATAATGACGAACTTTTTATTGTAATCAAAAAGTTGCTTAACATATTCGCGAAACAAACTGAACGGAGGATTGGTAATCACGATGTCGGATTGCTTAAGTAATTTTATACATTCATCACTGCGGAAATCGCCGTCATTTTCTAACGGCGTCCATTCATTGTTTTTGTTCGCTTTTAACTGCTTGGCAATGTCCTTCAAATTGAACTCTCCGTCGCCGTCTATGTCGCGCGCCTCGTTGATAATAAATTTGTTGGCGGTTACCTTTGGACGGCCTTTTGCGCCAGAGGCGCACAGGTGATTTCGTGTGAGAGTTTTATCATCGCCGAACAAACTCAATTGCGTGTTGGCTACGGGCGAGGGTTTATAGCTGGTGGTGATCAGCTGTTTTAATCCAATCTTGTTGAAATTAAGCGCGAAATAGCGAAAGAAATTGCTCTCAAACGGATCGTCGCAGTTGCAATACACCACTTTGCCGCGAAATACATCTCCGTTGTATTCCAAATACGCTCCAATCTCTTTTTGAATATCGCCATACTGAGTATAAAACTCGTCGTTCTTCGCTCTTTTTGCGTTTGTAAGATTGCTGTTTGCCATAATTTTGTTAATTAGATGATTACCTCCACTCTACCATTTCCCCTAAAATTTTTCAATCCAAACAAGACATTAAACGCCTTCCATAAACCATAGCGCAACTCGGCTGATTTGCACCAAAATAACCGAGTTTTAACATACAAAAAACACCCTGATTTTACGCATAAACCAAAAACCGCTCCCAGTTCACACATCTCGGAGCGGTTTTTTATATCTCAAAAACCAAATTTCTAATTTCTAATTTCAAATTACCGCCTATTACTTCTTCAAATAAACCGTCTGCGTAGGATAAGCAATCTCAATATTCTCCTGTTCAAACTTCTCAACAATAGCCAGATTAACCTTTTCCTGCATATCCATAAATTCCTTGTAATCGCCGGACAGCACATAATAAACAGATTCAAAAACCAAACTGGAATCCCCAAACGATTTAAAATTAACGCGGTCAAATTCCAGATTGCCTGTGTTTTCTATAGCTGTTTTAATAATATCCGGGATGCGCTTTAGCTTCTCCGCCGGAGTATTATAAGTTACGCCGATAAGCTGGAGATTGCGCCGACGCTCCATCACGCCAAAATTTTGAATTTGCGATTTTGTTAATTCGCTGTTCGGCACCACCAGCTCCTCGCCTTGCGGAGTCTGGATTCTGGTTGTCTTGATGCCTATTTTTTTCACCGAGCCCATCTTGTCTCCCAGGACAATAAAGTCCCCGACCTTGAACGGCTTGTCAAAATATATAGCCAAAGAGCTGAACAAATCCCCCAGAATATTCTGCAAAGCCAAAGCAATAGCAATTCCGCCGATGCCCAAGCCGGTTATTAACGAAGTCACATTATAGCCCATGTTGGCGAGGACTAAAACAGCCGCGCCCAGCCATAATAAAACCTTTGCCACCGAACTTATTAGTTTGATTATTTCAACATCCTGCTCTCCGCCTTTTTTCTTAATAATCATTTTGGCGCCAAAATCAATCAATTCTGCTAAAAATTTGATCGCGTAGTAGGCGACAACAACCATAAAAACATAAAAAGACCACTTGCTGATAATTTCCGGAGCAACGATAAACTGCATAGCGATATACAGGGAAGCAAAAACATAAAACGGCCAATAAATCGCGTCTATTGCATTGATGACCAAATCATCAATCCGGGTTTTGGTTTTGGCAAATGTTTTTTTGAGCCGGACAATCAAAATTGATTGGAAAAGTTTTAAAATCAACAAGACAATAAAAAAAACAGCAATCGCCTTTAGCCAAACAAATGCCGTATTATTAAAAATTTCAATTTGCAAAAATGGATTGTTGATGATGAATTGGTTGAACATAAATTTATATCGCATAACGCATAACATGCCTGCCCCGCCGCGCGAAAAACGGGCGGGGGAACGCGTAACACAAAATTATTTTAATTACTTGGTTAGCTTTTTCAATTCCTCTTTTCGCAATTTCAATTTCTCTTTTTCCTGTTTCACGATTTTTTCCGGCGCTTTTTCCACAAACTCTTTATTGGATAATTTTTTTTCTGCCATAATAATTAATTTTTCCAAATTCTCGCGTTCTTTTTTAATTCTGATTTTTTCTTTTTCCTCATCAACCGCGCCGATCAGATAAATTTCAATGCCGGCAACGGCAATATGAATGGCATCTTTAGGAACAAGACAATGCCACATTCTCTGCCCCGCCGCAGCCTCTCGCAGAGGACTGCGGCGATTCTTTATTTTATCTGCTTTTTCCTTAATTTCTAATTCTTTAATCCCTGTCCGCATGTTTTTAATCAAATACTCCTGCGACTTGATTAAATCCGCTGATTTGCCTCCGTAAATTACCGCCTTGATTTTCCGCGCCGGCTCAATCTTGTTTTCCGCCCGCGCGTTGCGTATGGCTGTGATAACATCTTTTATCAATTCAAAATCTATCTCCCCTCTCCCGCGACAACAGGAGTGGGGGAGGGGTTGGGGGTGGGGGGTTACCGGCCACTTTTCAATCATTAAAAATTTATCATTCCCCATCTCTTCCCAAATTTTTTCCGTCACAAACGGAATAAAAGGATGCCATAATTTCAATAAATCATTTAAAATTACCGATAGTATTTTTCCTTTTTCTTTATTTTTTTCAAACTTGCTGACTTCCAAATACCAATCCGCGAAATCATTCCAAGTAAATTCCCGCAATCTTTCGCCTGCCTGCGAAAATCTGTAATTATCCAGATCATCGCCTGTTTCCTTAATTAGATTTTCCATCTTGCCTAAAATCCATTTGTCGGATACTGTTAAATTTTTTTGATTAAATCTGAAATCTGAAACCCAGCCCCGGTCAGCGGAGCTGGGCGGGGTCTGAAATCTGAAATCTGAAATTACATACCTCGAAACATTCCAAATCTTATTAACCAAATTCCTAAACCCGGCGATTTTCTCTTCGCTTAACCGCAAATCATTTCCCGGAGTATTGCCTATAAGCAAAGACAGGCGCGCCGCGTCCGCGCCGAATTTATCAATCATATCAACAGGATCAATGCCATTGCCTTTTGACTTGCTCATTTTCTTGCCATGCTCGTCCAAAACCATGCCGTGCAGATAAACATTTTCAAAAGGTATTTCCCGCAAAGCGAACAAAGACATCATTATCATGCGAGAAACCCAAAGCGTAAGAATATCATAGCCGGTTTCCAAAACCTGAGTAGGATGAAACCTTGATAGATCCCCTTTCTTTTTCCCATTTTTAAAATTATCAGGCCAGCCCAATGTAGAAAAAGTCCACATCCCAGAAGAAAACCAAGTATCTAAAGAATCCGGATCTTGAACCCATCCTTCACCTTTCGGCGGTTCAATCCCGACATAAATTTCCTCTATTTCGTGTTTTTGTGTTTTCGTGTTTTTGTGTTTTCGTGTTTTTGTGTTTTCGTGTTTTTGTGTTTTCGTGTTTTCGTGTTTTCGTGTTCTATGCCATACCGGAATCCTATGCCCAAACCAAATCTGCCTTGAAATGCACCAATCATGCAAATTTTCCATCCAATCAATATATCTTTTTTCAAACCTGTCCGGAATAAACTTAATCTTTCCGGATTTAACAGCTTCTATGGCGGCTTCTTTAAGCGTTTTGCCTTCAATATCTAATTTGTGTTTTTGTGTTTTTGTGTTTTTGTGTTTTTGTGTTTCGCCTCCAAGCCGCTTTAATTTTTTATCAACACTTACAAACCACTGCTTAGACGGCAACGGCTCTATGGGAGTATTGCACCTGTAGCAAATAGACAAATTATTTTCTATCTCTTCCTCTTTCTCCAAAAGATTATTTTTTCTTAACTCTTTAACAATCATCTCCCGAGCTTCCTCAACTGTCTTGCCTGAATATTTTTTGAAGTTATTATTAATTTTCCCGTCCTCGCCGATTACTTTTATAATTTCCAAACCGTTTGCTTCCGCCATCTGCCAATCAGCCATAGAATGCGCCGGCGTCACGCCCAGCGCGCCTGTGCCAAAATCCATTTCAACATGCCGATCAGCGATAATTTTCAGTTTTAATTTTATCCCGACAAAATCCACTTCATAAACCTTGCCAATATATTTTTTGTACCTTTTGTCTTTTGGATTCACCGCAACCGCCGTATCGCCAAGCTTTGTTTCCGGCCGAGTTGTGGCAATAGTAAAAGGAAAGTCCTTGCTATATTTAAAAGTGTACAATTTCGCTTGTTGGTCTTTGTATTCCACTTCATCATCAGCCAATGTTGAATGGCAGCGCGGACACCAATTAACAATCCTCTCTCCGCGGTAAATCACTCCTGCCTCATACATATCAATAAACATTTTCTTGACTGCCTCTTCTCTGGGCTTATCCAAAGTAAATGCTTCACGCGACCAATCCAGAGAAGCTCCCATTTTTCTGGTTTGACGCAAAATAACAGACTGGGTAATTTTTACGAATTCCAAGACTTTTTCTAAGAATTTTTCCCTGCCCAAATCTTGCCTTGTTTTCCCCTCTTCTTTTAATAGCTTTTTTTCAACAACATTCTGCGTGGCAATTGCGGCGTGATCCGTGCCCGGCAGCCAAAGTGTTCTAAATCCTTTCATCCTATGATAGCGGATCAGCAAATCTTCTATGGCAAGCATGGAAGAATGCCCTAAATGCAGTTTGTCAGTAATGTTTGGCGGCGGCAAAATAATAGTATAGCTTGGCGCGTTTTTGGGCAAATCTAAATTATCAGGATTAAAAAAACCGGACTTTTCCCATTTTTTATAAATCCCGTCTTCATATTTGGACGGCTCATACGCCTTTGGCAGTTCTTTGATCATAAAATTTATTTTACTCCATTGACTTAATTTGAATAGCTAACTGCTTGATAACCTCATTTTTTAATTCATTTTTTACCCATTCTCTTTTTTCATCGCTAACCAAAGCCCCGATTCCGTCTAGAATTCTTTTATTATCAACTTTTTTTTCTATAAATTCTATTAATTCTTTAAGGTATGATTTCGCGTCTTTTTTTCTTCTGAGCGCGATTATTTCATAATTAATCCCCCAATTTTTATTAAAGAAAAAATTAATATCATAAATATCCCTATTTGCTATTATTTTATTTGCTAATTTATTCTCAAATCTATCTTTAACAGCCACAAGCTTGTTGGCAAAAATATCTTCCTTTTTTAATATATTTAAAGGAACACTTGAAACAATATCTTTAATTTCATAGCTATTTAAATAATTTAATTCATCTCTTGAAGATATATCAACCTTTAAGGCGCTGCTATCATCTGAATATTTTAATTTCATGCGCGATTCTCCACCCTCCTTTTTAACTGTTCCATATTTTTTTAATAACTCATTCATTTTTTTCATAACTAAATCTTTTGCCTCCATATTCAGCAAATCAAAATCCAAATCTACGGAAAATCTATCCAAGCCATAAATAAAATAACAACAAGTTCCGCCTTTAAAGCCAAGATTAACAGACAATTCAGGATCTTTGGAAATATCAGCCAATATATTCAGCATTATTTTTTTATGTTTTTCTTTATCTGTTTTCATATTATTTTTCTAATATCTTTCTCTAATCTTTTGTTATATAATTTAGCTATTGGCAATATTTTCTTTCTGTCTATTCCTGATAAATCGTCAAAATAACTTATGCCGTCTTTATAGACTTTATCGCACAAAGCCCTTTCTTCCGTGGCAATAAAATAATTCCCTTTGCTAATTATCCCGTCGTTGCTATGCAGAGCTTTATCGGGTATTTTTCTATAAACAAATTTTCCATATTTATTTTTAATCTCCGATGTCCTATTGCTGGCTAAAAATATTTTATCCTGCCATTGAAATATTATTCCGGCTTTACTTAGGACTGTTTCAAAACTAATATACGATCTTTTTTTAAGCTTGCACGCTAACTCAAAAACATTAACATCTTTTTCATTCAACGAATAAATTCCTCTCCTGATTTTTTTTAGAATATTGCTTTTAGTGCTTCTATTGATCATCACTCTCAAAACATTCTTGTTTGTAATTTTCCATGCCAATGCCAACTCATCAGCGGTAAAAACTGATTTTTTTGAAATCGCTAATTTTAATATTTTTTTAGTGATATTAGACATAAAGGTTAACAATTATGTTAATCTATTTGTATAATATCATACTTTTTACTTTCTTGCAAGATTTTTTAAAAATTAGCAAAAAACAGCGCTAAAAATGTAAAAACCAGCTATGTCAAAGCCATTTATGCTTGACACTAATAAAAATATAGGATATATTGAAATACTAATTCTATTATAATCCTAATGCTCCGAATAACTGTAAATCGAATTAAAGTTATTCGGATAATTCGCATTTGGAGTATTTGGATATAATTCGCAGATTCGCATTATTTTCTATGCTAACCCAGGAACAGCAGATTTTTGAACAAATCAAAAAAGCTGAAAATATTTTAATAACATTCAAGAAAACATGGGACGGCGATGCTGTCGCTTCTGCTTTGGCTATGCATCTTTTTTTGAAAAAGCTGGGCAAAAATGCCGACCTGGTTGCTGAAAAATTCAATGACGGACGGACATTCTCGTTTCTTCCCGGCTTCGGCGAGATAAAAAATTCCTTGGAAAATCTGCGCAAATTCATTATTTCCCTGGATATAACCGACACTAAAGTAAGCCAGATAAAATACAAAATGGAAGAGAATTCTCTGAATTTCATAGTTTCTCCGCGGGACGGATTTTTTACCGAAGAAGACATAACATCGCATTCAAGCGGATTTAAATATGACTTGATTATTGTTATCGGCTCGCCTGATCTGGAATCGCTGGGAAAAATCTACGACAACGACACGGAATTTTTCTACAAAATGCCTATCATTAATATTGACCGCAATTCCAACAATGAAGATTTCGGGCAAATCAATTATACGGATCTTACCGCGGTCGCGTCAGGAGAAATCCTGTTTTCTCTTTTCAACAGCTGCTCCAGGGATTTAATGGACGAGGATATCGCCACCTGCCTGCTGGCCGGCATGATTTACGAAACCAAAAGCTTTAAAACTTCAAATATAACTCCTGCCTGTTTGCTGGCCGCTTCGCAGTTAATTTCCATGGGCGCGCGCCGCGAGGAAATCGTTAATCATCTTTACCGCTCCAGGCCGTTAAGCGTGCTGAAATTATGGGGCAGAGTTTTGGCGCGGCTGTCCAGCTCTTTGGACAATAAATTGGTCTGGTCCGCTTTGTCGTCCGCGGATTTTAAAAAAACATGTTCCAGCGAAAAAGATCTGCCTGATGTGATTGACGAGCTGATTATTAACATACCGCAGGCGAAAATTATTATCATAATCTATGAAAAAATAATAAAACAAGAAGGCCGAGAAACGCCAAAACTTAAAACCAACGTACTAGTCCATTCTATAAAAAATATAAACTCATTAAACATAATAAAAGAATACAACCCTCAAGGCGATAGAAATCTGGCATTCGCTTCCTTAGACGCGCCGATTCAAGAAGCGGAAAAACAAATCATCAGCTCCATAGAAGAAAAATTAAACAAGCTGCCGATATAATTAAAATAACAAAATAATAGAAATAAAAAAAATAATAAAATAAAATTTCATCTCTCTTGATTATCTTATTTTGTTATTTTATTACTTTATTATTTTTATACGGCTTGAAAAAAAGTAAATATAGTGATAAATTTAAAATAGCACAAGGATAAAAAATCCTTTTTTTATTTTCCGCGCCCATAGCTCAGTGGTTAGAGCACCGGCCTTATAAGCCGGGGGTCGATGGTTCAAGTCCATCTGGGCGCACCATTTCAGATTTCAAAAATGGGCGGCTAGCTCAGCTCGCTCCGGTAGCCCAGCGGGGCGTACCGGAGTAAATTAGAGCGCCACGCTTATAACGTGGATGTCGCCCCGTTTCCCAGTTTCGGCACCGAGGATAGCGCCGAGGAGCTTCAAATCCATCTATGCCCACCATTTCGGATATCGGATTTCAGATCTCGGATTTCGGATAAATTAACAATCTGATTTCAGATATCCGAAATCTGACATCCGATACGGACGGCTAGCTCAGCTGGTTAGAGCGCTTCGTTGACATCGAAGAGGTCACTGGTTCGAGTCCAGTGTCGTCCACAAAAACAACAAGCAGCTCAGCTCGCTCCGGTAGCCCAGCGGGGCGTACCGGAGTAAATTAGAGCGCCACGTTGACATCGTGGAGGTCGCAAGTTCAAATCTTGTGTCGCCCACCATTTCGGATTTCTGATGTCGGATTTCAGATTTCAGATCAGATATTTGAAACGGTAAAGGGGCTAAATCGTCTGCGAGCGGTTTAGCCCTTTTTTATTAACCGCCATCCCTTGCTTAATTTTCATAAAAATAAACTTAAAAATCATAAAAAAGGAGACAATCCATTATGTCTCCTTTTTAAAACCCTTGCAAGCTTATCCGCTCCTTGCTTGCTGTTAAACCCAAAACCTCGGGTGGACGAAGTAATCTTTAACCCAAATCCCAAACCCATAGTCCGTTTTTAAACACGAGTTTGGGACTAATTGGAAATTCCAGCCGGCGCGCAACTTCTACAACTGAACTTTCCAAAATTTTCAAATCCTTGCGCGGCTTAAAACGCAAGCGCGGCAAAAATTTAAAAAATTCTGCCAGCCCTTTAATCTTTTTTTCAACCTCTATGCCATGGGCTGACAAAACGGCAAAAAGGTCAGCTGATTTAGATAGGCCGTGCCGCTCCCGCTCGGCCTGGTGCTGAGCCAAGCCGAGAAGCGTCTCAGATCTGGAGAGCATGCCCCACTCATGCCTTTGGAGTAAAATAACAACTCCTTGAGCAAAGGTGGAGTGCTCCTGAGCGATTAACTCCGGCCAATGTTTGTGCCGGAGATCATTGACCCAAATGTCCACATGGCACCATGCCAAGTAGAGCATCCGGGCGGACTGACTGAACCGTCCCGGCTCTTTCCGGCTGATTTGATTCCATTTTTCAGTGAACCAAATCGTGGAAAAAGCCGTGTCCACTCGTTCCGCCAGAGCGCAATGGCAAAGTTTATGGACAATGTCTGGGAGCAAAAGCTCCGGACTCCTATAGGCCGGCTCACTCAGCCATACTTCATGAGTCCGGCTTCGCAAATTGCAGACCACTCGGCAGGTCTGCTCTTCTGGCGCCAGCCAATACGACACAGGCTGGTACAGGCCTAGAGCATGTTCATACTGCTCTAGACCTGAGGGGTAAATTTTATGTTTTTGCATTATTCACCCCCTTTAAAAATTTTTTTGCTTCCTCAATTGAGGAAGCCTTTTTGTAGACAAGCCCTCGCTCGTCTACATATCCGTATCTATCCTCAGTGCCGAGGCACAGAAGATAATCTCCGTCACGGGTATCCCCGTCACTTATACGAGGAATAACTCCCGACCAATCATCTGGTCGAGTTTTAGGAGGATTGCTACCGTGCTCTCCTCCTTGATAAGAATATACTGAGGATGGGACGATTCTTATCTCAGTAAAATTCTTTCTTACCTCTTCTGCTAAAGAAACAATATCCTCTGCAGAAAAAGTACATTTATCAAAAAAAATTTCTAAATACTTCTTCTTCATTTTTCACCTCCTTGCCCGAATTTCCCCTCGGGCTGGGCTCAATGTTTATGTCTCTAAATTGAGACAAAATAAAAACTAAAAAATTTAATTTCCGTTTTGCCTCAGTTTAAATTTTGTTTTAAAGAACAATCACCTTTCTAAATCCGCCAATCATATTGGTGAATTTGGAAAGATGGGGAGTTTTTACCAAGAAAAACTCCCCGTTAAACCAATTAACCCCTTAGCAGGTTTTCTATGAGGGCACAAACTTCTCCATACGCGTTGGCATACGCGTAATAGAGGGTGTCATAAGCAGGATCACTTCCTGCTGTCTGACGCTTTATGCTCTCTTCTATTAAAGAGAGCTCTTTCTCAAAATCCACCGAAGCGGTGGATTTAGCTTTGTCTCCTCCCCTAATGATGCGGATTATCTCCGCATCGTTTAAAGAATTGAGGGCATCAAGGACGCCCTCAATTCCTCCATTTCCAACTCCAGGAACCCAAAAATTTGGGTCTCCAAGAATCTCACGCAAGAGGCTTTCAAATTTTCTGTCTTTTTTCATTTTTTCCCCCTTTCTTTTTTTGCCAAAAATGTAGCATTTTTATTCATTTACCTTTTAAGCTAAAAAATATTTATCAGCTTAAAAGGTAAATGAATTTATAAAGAAAGGGAGAAATCAATGAAAATTTTTAATATGTATTATTTAATTATAAAGAACAATCTAAAGAATTACTTCCTCTAAAATCACCATTTATATTTTTTGCTAAATTAAGTAAATTACCCTGTGGCAAAAACCGCAGTATGAAAATATTATTTAACTATTAAATATAAAAATGATAATCTTGGAAAAAGCGGGTAGGAATAAAACTACTTATCCCTACCCGAAGTGAACCTTTTTTAGCGCTATTTTTTTACTCTCCCAAGCGCGCGTTTACTTGGGAGAGATGAATATTATTTGAGGTGTTTCTGAACCACCTCAACCACTTGGTTGAGGGTTAGTTTAGAGTTTACTCCTTGAGGAGATCCGAAGATATCCCCTCGACCGCCCCAGCCGGGCTCCAATACTTGGAGCTCAGCAAGTGCCGCCGGTAAATTACACGGTGTGTGCGAATTATACCGACACACCGTAAATTTATTGTATGTACCAGCGAACGGGTCACGAAAATTCACGGGCATTTCAGGGTTTTGAGCTACGACAACTGTCGCATACTCATAACCCAAGTTTGTCGCAAAACGATGCGACGAAACAACCGTAGCAATCCGACCGTTAGCGACAAGATTAATCTCACTCGCCACTTTGGCCTCAGCAAATTCTTTATCGCGTTCCGCAACAAGTTCAGCCACCTCAGCCATCTGCTCACTGTTTCCAGCGAGCAATCCCTGCACCCAAGCGACTCGCTCTGTGAGCGAACGCTTGAAATCTGCGGAGACTCGGGCAATGGCGACAACTCGGTCATCGCGTTGCTCGGCATGATGTCCAAGTCGGTCGAATGTTCCGACCATTTTTACAAGGTCGCGATCAATCTCTCGCCCACCCCCTAAAAGGCAAGAAAAAACAACTGCCATTGCCGTCACAGAATCCGCATCAGGGCGAACAGTGACTATTGCCTCCGGTTTAACCGGAGGACAATCAGCCCCGTCACATTTGGGACACGAATAAGTATCCCAGCCACCGCCGCAACAGGGGCGACCGAAAAATCGCGTCCCATACTTTATGGCTTGTTCACAAGCCGACGGAGTTTCCGCCGTGTCTTGTGAGCCGTGATGATCTATATTCCCAAATGAACATCGAGATGCCCACTCAGGAATAGTTACTTCAATTCCGAGGACATTGCTGTTCTCGGAAAAAAACTTTTCATTCGCTCCACGGCCGACAGGTCGCGGATCAATTTGAAAAAAATTCATTTTTCCTCCTTGCCCGAATTTCCCCTCGGGCTGGGCTCAATGTTTATGCCTCTAAACTGAGACAAAATAAAAACTAAAAAATTTAATTTCCATTTTGCCTCAGTTTAAATTTTGTTTTAAAGAACGCTTACTCCGTCATAAATAACGGGATTGCTCTAAATTATTAGCTAAGACATTTCTAGACACAAAGCGGGTTCAAGACTTTGCGTCCAGCCAATGTCCTTCCCTCGGGATTTTCGAGAGGCAAACACATCAGTTGACAGAATCGCTTTAAAATGGATTTCATCATCTTTTAAAGACAACTGAATCACAATTTACTCAAGCGGCGCGTTATCAAAATTGGTTCGTGCAATTTAGATTACGCTTTTTTTGAATAATTATTTAAAATAATAATTCAAAAATTAATTCCATCTCCCGCCCAAATTTATATTGGAGCGGGACGAACTAAAGCGGCTATTATATCTTAGGAAGCAGATTACAAGCATGGCTTAATCTGCTTTTATTCTAAAATTTACAGCAATCGCTTTTAGCTGATTTTGCAATCAAAGAAAATGATGAAGAAGAGCAATAGATGAATTATTAAAGAGCTTAGTTATTATTTGATATCCCTTGCTGTTTTATGCACTTATTTTATTGATCTTTATAACCTTAACTTAGGCCTTGGCCATAAATCATAGTTATAAATAATCTTCTTCATTAGTTTCCTTGATTGCGTTTTATTTATAAAGAACAATAATATTTTAATTTAATGTGCTATTTAATCCCTGTTCTATTCGCACGAGCGGCATTTGTAGCGCCGCGTTTCAAATCCGTTTATTCGGATGGGCGGCATTTGTAGCGCCGCGTTTCAAATCCCAGAGACTGGACTTCTTTCAAGCCGACAAGCATTTGGCTTGAAAGAAATGCCACTCGCTAGCATTTTTCAATTTTATGCCTTTTGGATTAGACTTGCCGCGTAATTAGTTTTGTAACGAAATTTTCAGATTTTGAGTCAAATTTTTCAAACAATTTTTGAGGTTTAGCCTGAGCTAAGCTGAAAAAATTTTTGGGAAATTTGGCCAAAATATGGAAATTGCAGTAGAAACTAATTACGCGGCAAGTCTAATGGATAAAGCCATAATTATTTATAGCTATTACCACTCTAACCCGCTAAGCAGAAGACTGAAAAGTATTTTATTTTAATTTAAAGTGCTGTTTTTATCAAAGCTATCTTTTTAGCTTGATATACCAGTATAGCATACCCTTTATATCTTGTCAAGAGTATATGACTTTATTTCTGTCAAATGCGATAATATTAAGCTAATTTTAGCTTAAATAGATTATTTATATTTTTGCTATTTTTATCATATTTCAATGACAATATAAAACAATCAAATAATTATATTTATCATTTTTTCTTGACAATTATTTTAGATGTGATATAATTAATTGCACAGCCAATACCTTGATTCACATTTTTTATAGAACACTTTAAAATAAACTTGACATTTATTCTATTTCTACTATAATAGAAATAAAGCTATATTTTATTATCAATTTTAGAAACAACTTAATTATATGTTCAAAAAAGAAGTGATTTGGCGCGAAATGCTTTACCAATCAATAGAAAAAAACAATTTTAACTTTCAACAACAGGAACTGGCTAAAAAATTCAATTTTTCCTTATCAACTGTCTTTAACGCCTTAAAAATCCCCCGTGAAATTAAAGCGATTCAAGTATCCGGCAGCGGCTTTAAGCTGATAAATATTGAAAAAATGCTTTATTTATGGGGAACGCACAGGAAGCTTAGTAAAGATATAATCTATAAAACCTTTGTTGGCGAGCCGATTGAAAAAATTGAAGCTAATATGCCCTCGGATATTATCTGGGCGAGTTTTAGCGCTTATAAATATAAATTCAAGGAAACGCCGTCTGACTATGGCAAAGTTTATATTTACGGCTCCAACATTGATGAAATCAAAAAAAGATTTCCAGCGAAAAAAGGCCCTGAAAATCTTTATGTTTTAAAGCAGGATGAATATTTAAAGGATTACGGCCAATGCGGAACATTGGGGCAGATTTTCGTTGACTTATGGAATGATGATAGCTGGTGCGCGCAGGAATTTTTAAAAAAATTAAAAGAAAGAATTAAAATATGACCAAACAATTTTGGCATGACAATATAACAGATAAAAGCTATCAAGCCCTGCGGGAATTAAATGAAAAATTTAATTTTATTTTAATCGGCGGCTGGGCTGTTTATCTTTGGACAAAAAAAATGAAGTCAAAAGATATTGACATAGTTATTGATTATAATGAGCTTGGAAAGCTGAAAGAAAAATACCAAGTCATTAAAAATGAGCGGCTGAAAAAATATGAAATAAAATTAGGCGAATTTGATATTGATATTTATCTGCCGCATTATTCAAAAATCGGCTTTCCATTGGAAAAGATAAGCGGCTGCGCGCAAAACATAGAGGGTTTTATTGTTCCTAAAATTGAGGTTCTTTTACTGCTGAAATTATTTGCCTATCAAGACCGTAAAAATTCAATCAAAGGAGAAAAAGATAAAATTGACATAATCAGCATGTTGGATGCTGTTGATATTGACTGGAAATTTTTCAAAAAATTAAGCCAAGAATATAAGATAACTAATTTATATAATGAAATTGAAGAAATTTTAACCAAGGCAAGCAAGGCTGAAGAGCTAAAAATAAATAATCAGCAAATGGCAAAATTAAGAAAAAATATTCTAGAAAACATAAGCTAATTCGCATGTGCCCGATTCGTAGCCGGGCTTTGCGAAGCAAAAAACATTAATTCGCATGTGCCCGATTCGTAGCCGGGCTTTGCGAAGCAAAAAACATTAATTCGCATGTGCCCGATTCGTAGCCGGGCTTTGCGAAGCAAAAAACATTAATTCGCATGCGCCCGATTTGCAGCCGGGCTTTGCGAAGCAAACAACATGTATAAAGACATTTTTACTCAAATAGGGCTGTCGGCCAATGAAGCCGTTGTCTATGAATATCTATTAAAGAACGGCGAATCTTCGGCCGGGAAAATCATTAAAAAAACCCCGCTTAAGCGCGGAGTTGTTTATAATGCCTTAACAGCATTAGTTAAAAAGGGGCTGGCATCGCAGAAAACCAAGGATAAAGTCGCTTATTTCAGCCCGGACCATCCTGAAAAACTGCGTGATTTTGCCGAGCAGAAAGAAAGCGAATTTAAAAAAGCGAAAAATACCCTGGAAGCGAATCTATCTGGCATTGTTTCGGATTTTAATCTGGTTTCCGGCAAGCCGGGAGTAAGGTATTTTGAGGGAATAAACGGCTTAAAAATAGTTTTGGACGATATGCTGACCGCCAAAGAAACAATTTGCACTTTCGCGGATGTTGAAGCGGTTGTTAAATATATGGAGAAGCTGAACAGAGAACACGCGAAAAAAAGAGAGCAACTGAATATTATGAAAAAAATTATAGTAATTGATACGTTGTTCGCTAGAAATTATCTCAAAGACTATCACCCGAAAGTTAGCGAGTTTCGTTTTATTGACCATTTAAAATATCCTTTTAACTCTATTGTTGAAATTTACGATGGAAAAGTAGCCTATATTTCCCTTTCAACGAAAGGCATTATATCAATGATTATAAATGATAAAAATATTTATCAATTCAATAAATCATTATTTAAGTTTACATGGAATCGCTCAAAGGCATACGATCAGCTTCCTTCTCTTTCTAACGCGCAGTAAACTGCCCGCCTGTCTTTGCTGAAAATATATCTCGTCATCACATAGCCATTGCTATTAATCAAATCGCCCGCTTGATCCAGTATTTCTTTAATCTGCTGTTCGTTTTCTATCGGCTTGCCGTCGTTTGATTCAAATTTTAATATTATATATTGATCGTCTTTGTTAAATTTATTGTTAGAAAAATTATTTTCAT
The DNA here is from genome assembly GCA_013791585.1 of Candidatus Falkowiibacteriota bacterium. Classification (GTDB taxonomy): domain Bacteria; phylum Patescibacteriota; class Patescibacteriia; order Patescibacteriales; family VMTK01; genus VMTK01. The sequence continues at coordinate 18,656 of VMTK01000018.1, read as the reverse complement.
GCTCTTTCTTTAAATCTTCCGCCTTGTAATCCCTGTAATAATACTTGCTGTTTTCTTTTTTTCTGGAAATATTAAATGCTGTAATCCCCGCGTCTCCATAATCTGGGATTATTTTTTTTACCACAAACCCGGCTTTTTCAATATAATATGAGCTAATTAATTTTTCAGGCTCGCAGTCCGCCTCTATTTCTGCTGACTGCTCCGCTTCTTTGTCCAAGCTTGCCCGCAACAAAGCCGAGCCAATAGCCGAATCAGTAAGCGCGGGCAGGACGTTGAATGACCCAAAATATTTTTTGCCTTTTCCCAAATCGTCAAACCTGTCAAAGGCTAAAACATGGCCGCCTTTCTTAAAAGAATAAATCGCGGTTTTGTCTCCGGCCGTATTTAATTTATCTATAAATCCTTGTATTAATTTTTCCCGCAGTTTCGGTTTATGGGCGTATTGTTTGCTGTAAATATTTATCATCTCTAAAATCTCGCCGGCTCTTTCCCTTTCCTCCGGACTGGCTTCTGCCGCGTATTGTGAAATCGCGCTTCTTATATTGCCTCCGGGAATAAAAGGCTGTTTTTTACTTGTTTCTCTATCGTATATTTCATTAACCAGTTTCATGGTCTTGCCATGCTCCGTAATTTCACCTGCTGTTTTCCGCTCAGAGCTAACGTCTTCCAAGTCTTCAAAATTAATGCCTTCTTTATCAGCTGCTTTCCAAACACTGGCCGTTAAGATTAAATTGGCTTTATAGTTTTCTAATTCATTTATTATTTCTTTCTCGTCAATTTTTTCATCTTGGCTAAATCTCTGTGCAAAATTATGTAATAAGTTGTCAGCTTTTTTAATAATAATTTCCGTGGCTTGATCTATCTCCTCATCACTAACTTTTTTCTTATTTTTGAATAAAGCTTTAAGCTGAATCTTAGTAATTTTAGTTTGATCAATAATTTCCTGGTATTTTTGAAAAATTAAATCAGCCGCTTCCTGTTTTACTCCTTCTGGCAACTCCGGCATTCCATCACCATAAATAAATTGATCTATCTTTTGTTCAAAACTTTGTTGAAATTTTAATAAAATTTTAAACTTGCCAACAAACGGCTTATATCTTTCTTCTTGATATAATCGTTTATCTTCCAATATCTTTTTGGCTTGACTTTCATCAACTTGCCAAATTTTAGCAAAATCACTTAACTTTAAAATTGAATCAAGATATAAATTTTCTCTATAATAATTTTCTAATTTATTAATAATTTTTTTAATTCTTTCACTGTCATATTTTTTTTGTTTATCTATTTCATCTTTTTCTTCTATGCTAGCTATATAATTTTCTATAGGTTCATCCATAGCCTCTATGTGAGATTCAATCTCTTTTTTTGAAAATCCATCTTGCTCCAAAAAATGCGCTTGAAGTTCTATCTCTTCATCCCAATCTTTTTTTCGCCATAAATCATTAATCTCTTTATACTTCTTGTTTAATGTTGCAGCCAAACTTTTTAAATCATTTAAAATTGCTTTTTGCGCTTTTTCCTGTCTCCTAAGCTGTAAAATTAAATCATTAATCATATCTTCCTTTTCTTGCTCTTCACAGCTGAATAATCCTTCATTCGCCCAATACAACAAATTTCCAGCATTTTTCAGCATAGCCATTTTAGCTTTATTACGATCAATTTGTTTTTCAAAAAATATTTCATTATACAGTTTCGCCAATTCATCGGCATTTTTTTCAGCGCTATCCACATTTGCCGCGTATTCAGCAAATACTTTATCCGCTAATTTTGGTTTTTCTTTTAATCGCTCGCCTAAATGCATAATCCTATCTCCCATATCCGGATCTTGCTCAAGCGACAAAAATGCTTTTACACGGTTTATTTTTGCTTGTTGATTTTTAGAGCCGCCAATAAAATTTTTTATTTTATTAATTTTTTCCGTGCCGCTTTTGCCTTTTAGCTCCTTTAGTTTATTGTAATATTCTGCCATTTGCTTCATTATTTCCATTGAACTTTCTTTTTCTTTTTCCAGCGGTAATTCGTAATCACGATTCTTTTCTTCCATATCAAACCCTTCAGCCTCCACCGGCTGCTTTTCAAAATTGTTTATATTTGGCAAACTCTGCTCTTTTATCATAAGTTATTCGCTTCGCGAACCCGCTATTTGAATGTGTCCCATTTGTAGTGGGACTGCCGAAGGCATAACAGCGGGACATACGAATGGTAATATTGAAATTCCTTTACATTAAACATAATATTACTACTTACATTTTACCTAATTCTGAATAATTTTCAAGCGATTTTTTTATTTTAAATGCGGCTGCTCCTAAAACTATTTTTTATTAACCGCTATCCCTTGCTTAATTTTCTAAAAAATTTTATAATAACAGCATAATTAATTTTAAAAACTAAAAACAATATGGGCAACTTTTTTAAAAAATTAGCGGGATTTTCCGACAAAAAATTATCAGGCCGCGGAGGCAATGATGAAGAAATTGATGATTCAGCGGAAAGCAACGCCGGCGAGGAATGGCTTGAAAATGATTACGAAGAAGGCCAGCTGTCTATTGATGTCTACCAAACTCCCGACAAGCTGATAGTCACCTCAACCATTGCCGGAGTCAAGCCGGAAGACATTGACATCTCCATCAACAACGACATGCTCACCATAAGAGGCAAGAGAGAAACGCAGGAAAATATTGACGCTGACGATTATTTATACCGGGAATGCTATTGGGGCAGCTTCTCGCGGTCAATAATCCTGCCGGTTGAAATAAAAGCCCAGGAGATAGAAGCGTCGCTGGAAAACGGAGTCTTAACCATTGTCCTGCCAAAAGCCAAAGTGTCAAAACAGATTTCTATCAAGGTGAGAGAGAAGTAATTTTAGACGACAGACGACAGACAGCAGACGACAGACAATAGATACCTCCTCAGTAGAGGATTCTGTCGGTAAAAAATTTATGAATGATGAAAATAAAATAAAATACCAACTTATTTTAGATTGCAATAATCAATTAAAACAAATGGGGATTTTGAGATTTGAAATACTTGCTATTGTTAGTTCTATCTCTATGGCAATTTTTGGATTTATTTTTACTCTAACAAATATAATTCAAAATTCTATTTTAGCAGGTATGTCGCTTTCTATTTTTTTATTTATAACGCTTGTAAGCCTTGCTATTTACATTGATCAAACACGTGAAAATATGTATTATCTTATTAATGTAATGCAAGAAATGAAAATTAAAAAACTTGGGCAAGATTTTGATACGCCAAAACCTAAAAGTAGCGCTCACTGGCCAGAAACTTTATACATAATTTTTATTATTGATATTTTATTTTTTATATTATCATTATTAAAATTTTAAAATTAAATCTATCTCAGGCGAATTTAATAAAATTATTTTTTATCTTTAAACACAAACATATGGAAATAACAATAAAAACACTTAATAAAAAATGGTGGTATAGACTATTAAAAATTTGTTATATTTTTTGTTTTTTAACAGCGGTAATTATATTTTTATTCGGCGTTTACTTTATCTTTGTACCTATAAAAACTTTTGACAATAATAAATCATATATTTTATGTGATAATGAAAGAAAATTTAATTTAGAGGAAAACAATATATTGCTTGGATCAAACGGTTATATATCATTATCTAACGATAAAAAATTCAAATTATTATGTTCTTACGACCCTAATGACCCAACAATAATAAACAATGGCAAAATATCATTTTCACAACTTATGTTCGAATCAAAAATTGCCCCTAAAACCAAAAATTATCAGTTAATTTCTTTTTATAAATCAGTTGGTAATTTGGAAATTGCATTTTTATACTTATTTACAGGACTATTTGTAATATTAATTACTTTTGAAATAATTAAACGTATTTTTTACTATGTTTTATTGGGAAGCGTGAATCCAAATAAATAATTCCTTTCTTAACGCTCCCGAGCGAATCAAGCCCAGCCAAATAAATGAATAATATCCAAAATCAAAATACCCACCTTGCCTTGTTTAAAGGCAAAAAAATTCGCAGAACCATTTTTCAAAAAGAATGGTGGTTTTCTGTTGTTGATATTATTGGAATACTAACAGACAGCCCGCAATCTAAAACTTATTGGGCTAAAATGAAAGATAGGGACAAGGGAATGTCCCAACCGTTCCCATTTTGGGAACAGTTGAAATTACAAGCCGAGGATGGCAAAATGCGTGAAACAGACTGCGCTAATACCGAGGGCATGTTTAGAATTGTCCAATCAATCCCCTCGCCAAAAGCAGAGCCGCTGAAGCGCTGGCTGGCTAAAGTCGGCTATGAGAGGATACAAGAAATAGAAGATCCTGAACTGGCAACCAAGCGGACAAAATTATTATACAAGCTTAAGGGATATCCTGAAGACTGGATAGAAAAAAGAATGCGCGGAATCGCTATTCGCGAAGAACTAACTGGCGAATGGCAAAAACGCGGAGCGGAAACTAACCGCGATTATGAAATACTTACCGCTGAAATATCGCAAGCCGCATTCGGAATAAAGCCGGGCGAGTATAAAAAGTTAAAAGGATTAAAAAAAGAAAATTTGCGCGACCACATGGATGACTTTGAACTGATTTTAACCATGCTCGGCGAAAAAACAACAACCGAAATCCACCGCACAAAAAATTCAAAAGGAGTGCCAAGATTAAAAGATGACGCGCGCGCCGGAGGTGAAGTTGCCGGCACTGCCAGAAAACAAATTGAAAGAAGAATTAAGCGCCCAATCGTTTCTAAAAATAATTTCCTTAAAAATAAGGAAACAAAAAAATTATCAACCTAAAAATAAAAAAATCAACCCTATGAACATTAAAATAACAATTGACCGCTTTGAAAATGACAAAGCTGTCTTTAAAACCGAGGAGGGCATTTCTATAATCTGGCCAAAAAACAATCTGCCGGAACAAGCGCGCGAAGGCATGGTTTTGAATTTTAATATCACTGATAATCTTCAGGCGGAAAAAGAAAAAAAACAATTAGCCAAGGATATTTTGAATGAGATATTGAATACCGATTAAATTTCTAAATTATAATTCCTAATTTCTAATAAATGCCTAATGCTAAAATTTCTAATGCCTAATTATTTTTTAGCTATTTAAGCATTAGTCATTTGAAATTTTATTAGAAATTATAATTTATAATTTAGAAATTAAATCTTGACATTATAATTAGCCGTTTTTCAACTCACAAGCTATGAGTAGAATTAAAATTAAAATCAATATCCCCCGCTGGCTGCTTGACGCGACAATCGTTTTTTTTATCGCTTGTTTGATAACCGCTTCTTTGTATTTTGTTTTTGAAAAAAAATATCAAGATAAAATTTATCCCGGAGTATGGATTGGTGAAATCAATCTGGGCGGAAAAACCGTTGAACAAGCAAAATCTTTAATCAATGAAGAAATAAATAACATTAACCGGTCGGGCATAACATTTTATTATGAAAAAAACAAAGCGCCTATTATGCCTACGATAATTTCCACGGAAAGCGACTTCGCCTACCAGATAATAAATTTTGATTCTGAAAAAAGCGTTGATCAGGCTTACAATCTCGGCCGCGATAAGGATTTTTTTTCAAATCTTAACAATAAAATAAACTGCTTAATCCGCAAGCGCGCAATTAGCTTGTCATTTTCCATGAACGAAGAAGAAATTAAAAAAATATTAATAGAAAATTTTTCAGAATTTGAAATTCCGGCCGAAAACGCTAAATTAATATTAAAAGAACAAAATAATCAATTTTTTGTTAACGGAGAAACATTGGGCAAAATTATAAACTATGAAAAAGCGCTTGAATTATTAAAAATAAATTTATCAAAACTAAACAGCTCGCCGATACAGCTGTCTACTGAAACAGATTATCCTGAAATTTACAAAAAAGACTGCTTAAACATAGAAGCTAAAGCAAAAAATATTTTATCTTTAGCGCCGATAACTTTAATTTTTGAAGATAATAAATGGGAAGTGGACAAAGAACAGCTGGCTCAATGGCTGAGCTTAAAAATAAAGAGCGAAGCAAAAAATCAAGATTTAGTTAATATCGGGCTGAACAAAAATATAGTTGAGCAATTTTTAAAAGAAAAAATAGCTCCGGACATAGACCAGGAGCCGATTAACGCTAAATTTGAAATAAAAGACGGCCGCGTAGCCGAATTCCAAGCCAGCCGAGACGGCATTAAATTAAAAATTGAAGACAGTTTTGAGAAAATAAATTATAAATTAACTAATTATAGCTTTGACGAAACAAAGGAAAATAAAATTGAATTGGTGGTAAAAGATTTAAAAAGCTCTGTTAACACTAACGATGTTAATAGTCTCGGCATTAACGAAATTATCGGCATAGGCGAATCAAACTTTTCCGGCTCTCCGCAAAATAGGCGCCACAATATTAAAACAGGCGCTGATTCTTTGAACGGAGCGCTGATAAAGCCGGATGAAGAATTTTCCATAAACAGCGCTTTAGGAGAAATAGACGCGGAAAGCGGGTATCTGCCCGAGCTGGTAATTAAAGGCAACAAAACCATACCGGAATACGGAGGCGGACTTTGCCAGATCGGCACGACAATCTTCCGCGCGGCTCTATCCTCAGGCCTGCCGATTACCCAAAGGCGAAGCCATTCTTACCGCGTTTCATATTATGAGCCGGCTGGAACCGACGCGACTATTTACAGCCCCTGGCCGGATATGCGCTTTATTAATGACACCGGAAGCCATATTCTGATACAATCGCGCATTGAAGGCGATAATTTATATTTTGATTTTTGGGGAACCAAAGATGGTCGCGTAGTGGAAAAAACAGAACCAACTATATATAATATTGTAAAACCAGGACCGACAAAATACATAGAAACATTGGACTTGCCTGTCGGCAAAGAAAAATGCACCGAGCGCGCGCACAACGGAGCCGACGCTTATTTTGACTACAAAGTCACTTACGCTGGCGGAGAAGTAAAAGAAGAAAAAATTTCATCGCATTACATACCATGGCAGGAAGTTTGCTTGATCGGCGTGGAAAAATTGAGCGAGGAAGAAAAAATAAACGGAGATGAACAAACGACGGGAACTAATAACGAGGATAATAAAACAGAAGAAGAAACAGAAGAATAAAAAAATTAACATCGCCAATATTTATTAGTTTTACACATAAACTGTGAATTAATAACGACAACTTTGCTTTCGCCGCCCAGTCATAAATAACTGGGTTATATTTTAATTTTTAAATCCCGCTGAAGCGGGATATTGCTATTAACATTTTCAAATATATCCCGCCTTGGCGAGATTGAAAATCCAATAAACTAACCCTACTATTTATGGCTGGGCGGCGAAAATAGCGATTTATGTGATGTTATTGCCAAAGTCCGTTTCATGAAAACTATAGCGAAACAGAAAAGAATAAAAAAATTCCGCAGGTCTTGTGATGGTTGCCTGCGGAATTTTAAAAGCTCGGCTTGAGCGGGACAGGCAAGAAATTTTTGCAAGGAATACTTCAGTAGTAAAACCAAATTACACCTTGCTTAAAAATCCCCATGCTTGTCGTGCCTGGCCCGCTAAAACTGAGCTTTATTTTTTTAATGTTTTTAACCAATAAATCAGCTTAACATACAAAGAAAAAAAAGTCAAGCAAATTACATTCAACTTTGCTAATATTAAAGAAAAATACGCATTTGAATACTAAATTTTTGAATATTATTGCCCCCGCCTCGTCGCAGTCTCTCCGCAGAGGACTGCGACGATCATTTGTCCGCCACAGTCCCTTGCGAGGAGACTGTGGCACGGCGAAAATTTAGAAATTTAATCATTGAAAATTATTTAAAAATTAAAAATCAAAATACTGCCTGAAAAGATTTGTTTGATAATTTATAATTTGCGCTCGTAGCTCTGGATTCCCGCTCCCCGATCAGGTCGAGGACAAGCTTCGCGGGAATGACAGAAAAAGGCATTATTGATAATAAAAATAAAAAAGTGCGCAATTTCTAAAAATAAAAATTTAATTTTAAAACTTTTTATAGAAACTATTGTTAATTAATTTTATTTATGGTAAAATATAATTAAGAAATATAATCTTCATAAAATAAAATTGTGGAATGCTTTTTTAGCAATCCGCTTTCAAGAAAGGAGGTGAAAATTATGACAGCAAAAAAGAAAGCAGTAAAAAAGAAAAAAGCCGCGCCAAAAAGAAAAAAGGCCGCGCCAAAAAAGAAAGTGGCAAAAAGAAAAAAGGCCGCGCCAAAAAAGAAAGTAGCAAAAAGAAAAAAGGCCGCGCCAAAAAGAAAAAAGAAAGCGGCAAAAAGAAAAAAATAAAAATTTCCATAAAAAACTCCGCGTTTATTTGTCCGTGAAAATAATTCCTTGGTAAATAAACGCGGAGTTTTTGTTTTTAGGATTTACGCGTTTCATGAAAATATTAGATCTTTGCCTGGAATTTTTTTGTTAGGTTTGTTAGGATGGGTTTTAAAACCCATCCTAACAAAAAAATCTTTCAAGCACGCAAGCCCTATTTTTGTTTTTAAAAAGAAGAAGGCGCTCCGATGTCCATCGGAGCGCCTTCTTTTTTAGATGGGTTGCCCTCAAAACAAACTTTTTTGTTTATTATCCCTCTTCTCCTCATCGCTGAAAATTTTAACCGCGCCGTATTGCCCGTCAAAGCCCGGCTCAATAATCAGCTTGCCTGCGCGGACTCTTTTAATGCCTTCAGCGATTTCCGGCCGCGCCGCTTGTTTTATCTTATTCAAATCAATATTCATTAAAATATCCAGCTCGTTGCCAAGGCAATTTATTAAATTATTATATTCTGCCTGCACTGCTTTTGAAGCGCGCGATTTGATATTAAGAGCTTCGCAGATAATCTTGTCCAGCTCAACCAACTTTTTAAACCCAGGCTTGTTTTTGGGCTTAAATCCAATCGGGCGATCAGCCAGCTCTTCAACTCTGTTCATAACGCCGACAGTAAGCGGTTTTTTGCAAACCGGACAAATTCCTTTTTGTTTTTTGGTTTCTTTCGGGCAAAAACTGATTCCGCAAGCGCGATGCCCGTCATAATGATACATTCCTTCTTCCGGATAAAATTCAATAGTATAATCCAAAAAAGAATTTAATTTATGTTTTATCGTTTTCGTCGACCTTAATTCGGCAAGGCAAGTGTTCTCGTGTTCTTGCATTTCATTGTTTTTGTGTTTTTGTGTTTTTGTGTTTTTGTGTTTAATCACGTTATATATCTCATCATAGCTAATCTCTTTTAAATTAAAAACATTGGCCTCTCTGCCGATATTCGGCAAACTGTGCGCGTCAGAATTGGAAAGCAATGTTAATTTGTCCAAAGAGGACAAGCGCCAATTCATTTCAGGATCAGAAGATAAGCCGGTTTCATAAGCATAAATATTTTCCGTGTACTTTCCAAAACATTCTCCCATGGAATCAAAACCGGACTTGGAGCCGAATACGGCAAACCATGGTGTCCAAAGATGCGCCGGATAAATTAAATATTTAGGATGGATAGACAGGCATAATTTCATTAACTCTTCGGCGCTCATGCCAAGAATCGGCCTGCCGTCAGAGCGGATATTATATTTTTTATCTAAATATTTATTCAGCTCCTCCACTGCTTTAATATTCGGCGCATGCACAACCAAATGAATCCGCCGGCACTTGTTATTTTTTTTATAAATTAAAGCCAACTCAGTAGAAAGTAAAAATCTCACCTTATCATCTTCTGCTGATTTTAACTTATAAAGCCCTTTCGAGCCCTTTAGTTCCTGTAATTCATTTTTTATATCAAAAAACCAATCCGGATAAGTAAAATCACCAGTAGCGATAATATCTATTCCTTTTATCCTGCAAGTTTTATCAATATTTTCCAAAGTCAATTGCGGAGAGCAGGCGCGGGAATATTTAGAATGAATATGCAAATCAGCTATTTGTTTCATGAATTCACCTTATCATTTTTAAAAATTTTATATCTCTACCTTACCATGTTAAACAAATTTCATCAACTTCCCAAAATCTAGAAAATAATGTATAATATAAATACGCTTTTTATTAATTAACAATAACCAAAAAAAACTATGAAAAAATTAAAACCCTATGATGTTATTACGTATGCTGTAATCATCGGCATTGTTACTGTTTGCTTTTCCGCGATTATGGCTATGGCTTGGCTTTCATACGGCCAAATGTAAAACAGCTTATACGCATCCCTAAATCATTAAAATTATTTCAGCTATTTTACGGCTGTCATGGCGTATTAAGGTTCTCCTTATTTTATCGCCTTTTTTTTGTTTATAATCTTTATGGCTTAATAATTCCTTGCCGATAAATTTAATATTTTTTAAATTATCAATATCTCCTGTCTCAACAAAATATTCCCCTTTGCGGGAATATTTTTTTATTAACCGATCTTCCGGTCTTTCCGTGTTGTAAATTACATATTCTATAATATCACCGCCAGCGTATTTATTAATATTGGCAATAAAATCAACCGCCGTAAAATTATCAGTGTGGCCCAATTTTGTCATTAAATTGCACACATAAATTTTTTTTGCTTTTGATTTAACAATTGCTTCCGCAAGGCCTTGAGTTAAAAAATTCGGTATTATGCTGCAAAAAAAATTGCCCGGATTAATAATTATTTTATCAGCTTCCATGATCGCCTTAATGGCTTCGGGGTTAGCGTCCGCGCGGGGAATAAAATGCAGCCGCTTTAAATTCGTTAAGTCAGATTCGTCAATATTGTGCTGTCCTATTATTTTCTTGCCGCTGCTTAATAACGCCGCGAGTTTTGTGTTTCTCAAAGTAACCGGAATAACTTTGCCTTTTATTCTCAAAATCTTCCCTGCCTCTTTAATCGCCTGATTGAAATTGCCGGAAATTTTCTCCAAGGTTGAGATAAAAATATTGCCGAAACTGTGCCCGCTTAAGCCGCCGCCAACATAGCGATAATTAAAAAGCTCGCGCAGTATCCGGCTTGATTCGGATAAAGCCACCAAGCATTGCCTAACATCTCCCGGCGGCAGGACGCCCAGCTCATCGCGCAAAATTCCGGTTGAGCCGCCATCGTCAGCCATGCTTACGATAGCTGACAATTCAACCGGATAATCTTTTAATCCGGATAGCAAAGTGAAGCTTCCCGTGCCGCCCCCGATTGTAACTATTTTTTGCTTGGCTTTTTTCATAAATAATATATTTAGCTAGGATGGGTTTTAAAACCCATCCTAACAAACCTAACAAAGAAATTCTATCATTTTTAACGCTTTTAAGCAAACAAAAAAACATCATTGTTCTGGCGGCGGCCTACTCTCCCAGGGCTAATGCCCAAGTACCATCGGCGCTGAAGGTCTTAACTTCTGAGCCTGCCCCGTTAAATTTTGATGTTTAATATTCCCGGCACTGGCCTACTCTCCCAGGGCTAATGCCCAAGTACCATCGGCGCTGATGAGCTTGACTTCTGTGTTCGGGATGGGAACAGGTATGTCATCATCGCTAGAAGCACCGGAAATGCTAAACACCAAACAAATTTAACGGGGTGAAGGATGGGATCAGGTGTGGTCCCTTCGCTAAAACCACCAGAACAATGATGTCTTTATGTTTTTTCGCTTCGCGAAAGCCCCACTACGAATGGGGCACATTCGAATTATACTAAAATATATTAGCAGAATTCGTATGTCCCGCATTCGTAGCGCGGGTCGCCCAAAGGGCGAAAACGTTAAAATCAAAAATGCGGGAAAATCAAATGGCTTATTAGTACTCCTCTGCTAAACATGTTGCCATGCTTGCACATAGAGCCTATCAAGGTCATAGTCTCTGACCAGCCTGTGAAATCTAATCTTGGAGACGGCTTCGCGCTTATATGCTTTCAGCGCTTATCCACCCCGCACCTTTCAGGCAGTAATCTATTCTAATTTATACTAAAATCAAAATTTTATTCTCTGCCTAAAAGGTGCGGGGTCCAAACCGAAGGTAGCTACCCAGCAATGCCCCTGGTGGGACAGCTGGCGCACTAGAGCTTCGTCCTTTCCGGTCCTCTCGTACTAGGAAAGGGACTCCTCAAATTTCCGCGACCATAGTGGATAGGAGACCAACCTGTCTTACGACGGTCTGAACCCAGCTCGCGTGCCGCTTTAATGGGCGAACAGCCCAACCCTTGGGAGCTTCTACGCCCCCAGGATGCGACGAGCCGACATCGAGGTGCCGAACCGCGCCGTCGCTGTGGACGCTTGGGCGCGACTAGCCTGTTATCCCCGGAGTAACTTTTATCCGATGAGCTTCCGCCGTCCTATATCGAACGGTCGGATCACTAAGTTCCGCTTTCGCGACTGCTTGACTTGTAGGTCTCGCAGTAAAGCTGGCTTGCGCCTTTACACTATCTCCCGGATTTCCATCCCGGGATAGCCAACCTTTGTAAACGCCTCCGTTACTTTTTAGGAGGCATCCGCCCCAGACAAACTACCCGCCAGAAACTGTCCCCTGACCTGATTCAAGGACTAGGGTTAGAATTAAGAACATACAAGGGTGGTATCTCACTGGCCTCCGACGGATGTCGGAGTCCCACCTATTCTGAACATGCATACCCCTAATTCAATATCAAGCTGTAGTAAAGCTTCACGGGGTCTTTTCGTCCAACTATGGTTAACGAGCATCTTTACTCGTCCTGCAATTTCGCCGAGTCCTTTGTTAAGACAGTACCCCAGTCGTTACGCCATTCGTGCAGGTCGGAAATTACCCGACAAGGAAATTCGCTACCTTAGGACCGTTATAGTTACGGCCGGCGTTCATCCGCGCTTCAGATCAAAGCTTCGTCCGAAGTACATCGGACTAACCTCTCCCCTTAACGTTCGGACACTGGCCAGGCGTCACCCCCTATACATCCTCTTTCGAGTTAGCAGGGAGCTGTGTTTTTGCTAAACAGTCGCCAGGGCTCTTTAGCTGCGCCCCGTTTCGGAAATCGGATATCAGACATCAGATATCGGATAATTACACAAATTATTAATTTATATAAATCCGAAATCTGACATCCGAAATCCGAAATCCGAACCGGGGAGGCCTTATCTCTAAATTACGGCCGCTATTTTGCCTAGTTCCTTAACAAAGGTTCTCTCGTACACCTGAGGCTTCTCGCCTTGTTCACCTGTGTCGGTTTGCGGTACGGTTGCCGCTATATTAATCCTAGAAGTTTTTCTGGGCAATCTATCCTCTTGAATCGGCTCTGCGAAAAGCTTTGCCTTTTGACAGGCTCTTGAAATTATTGATCCGGATTTGCCTGGATCATTTCTTAAGCCAATCAACGTTCATACCATAGAAACGCTCAAATTTTTAGACTGCGTCAATCCATCGGAATCCCGCACCTTTTAACCGACAAGCGCTTTAGCGCTTGAACTAATGTTCTGTCTAAAAATAAAGAATTTTTTAAACAGCCCTTAAATAGTTTATTGCATAAATTTATTAATATCGGCTAAAAGGTGCGGGAGAATACAACAGCAGCGCTGGAATATTAACCAGCTCATCCATCGACTACCCGCGCACTACACGCGGCTGGCCTTAGGACCGGCTAACCCTGGGGCGATTTACGTTGCCCAGGAAACCTTGAACTTTCGGTGGGCGGGGTTCTCACCCGCCTTTATGCTACTCATGCCAACATTCTCGCTTCCATGCGCTCCACCACCCCTCGCGGGTGCGGCTTCAGCGCCCATGGAATGCTCCTCTACCGTTTCGGAAGTCTGATTTCAGATTTCAGACTTCGGATTATTTGATATAATTGTTGCAATGAATCTGTTGATCTGCTTTGATTCTATTTTATAATATTTTATCAACATATCGCATGTTTCATCTTTGATGCTTGAAAAGCCAATTATTTTTACAGTTCTTAAATGAGTAATTACTTCATCACTTGAACCTAACGCAACTAATAAAAATCGCTTAAATTCATTTTGCGATCTCTTCTTAGCAAATCCTTCCGCAATATTTGGAGCGATTGATTTTGCCGATCTTAATAATTGGCTTCTTAAATCAAATTCGCTATTTGGCAGCAGATTCGCTAATTTATATATTGGCTTTAACAATTTTAACGCGTTTTGATAAATTGTTAATTCAGTAACATCTTGCATGCTCTTAATTATACCATAGTTAATATCCGAAATCCGACATCCGATATCAGACTTCCGAAACCCGCATCTTCGGTAATATGCTTAGCCCCGATAAATTTTCGGCGCGCGGCAACTTGACTAGTGAGCTATTACGCTTTCTTTAAAGGATGGCTGCTTCTAAGCCAACCTCCTAGTTGTCGCAGTCGCGACACCACCTTTTACACTTAGCATATATTTAGGGACCTTAGATTGCGATCAGGGCTGTTTCCCTTTTGACTAATGGAGCTTAGCCCCCATAGTCTGACTGCCGAGCTTCACGCATAGGTATTCGGAGTTTGGTTAAAGACGGTACCTTGCGGCCCGCCCTCATTCAGTGCTCTACCCCCTATGTTCAGCGCTCGACGCTAGCCCTAAAGCTATTTCGAGGAGAACCAGCTATTGCCGAGTTCGATTGGAATTTCACCCCTAACCACAGCTCATCCCCTAGTGTTGCACAGCTAGTGGGTTCGGTCCTCCATGATGATTTCTCATCACTTCAACCTGGCCATGGCTAGATCACCCGGCTTCGGGTCTTATCCAGACGACACTTTCGGATTTCAGACATCGGATATCAGATGTCGGATTCCAGATATCAGACATCAGATTATATTTAAATAATCCAAAGTCTAAAATTTGAAATCCGATATCCGATATCCGACATCAGAAATCCGATATACGGGCTATTAACCCTCGCTTTCACTACGCTTACCCCAGCGCTAAATAAATTTTTAAAAATTTACTTAGCGCTGGGTTAAGCAAGCCGCATAGAATAAACTCGTTGGCTCATTCTTCAATAGGCACGCTGTCACTCGGATATCGGATTTCGGATATCAGATGTCAGATTCCAGATGTCGGATATCAGATGTCATCCCGCATTATTGCGTGACGAAATCCGAAGTCTGAAATCTGGAGTCCGAAATCTGATATCCGAAATCCGACTTCCGAGCTTCAGCTCCTTGTAAGTATATGGTTTCAGGTACTATTTCACCTCCCTCATCGGGATGCTTTTCACCTTTCCCTCACGGTACTAGTTCACTATCGATCTTAAGAAGTATTTAGTCTTGGGTCATAGTCGACCCGGATTTCCGCGGGATTTCACGAGGCCCGCGGTACTTAAGATATGCCCCGCACCTTTTAGCCGACAAGCGCTTTAGCGCTTATTTTAAAATTATATTAATTAAATAAATTAAATTGTTTTAATTAAAAAAATATTTTAAACAACAATCTAATCGGCTAAAAGGTGCGGGGTATGCCGCCGTAAAGTTATAGTTAATTTCGCGTACAGGGCTGTCACCTTCTCTGGCAGAGCTTTCCAGCTCTTTCAACTAAAAACTATAATTTGTATCTTTACCTTTCTCAATCTATGGAGAAAACGCGGCTATCTTGCAACACCTAAAAAACATGTGGACATAGATCCTTCAGGTCAAACCAGCATTTTGAAGTATAAATTATTATAATCCAAAAAGCTGGCTCAACCGCGGTTTAATAGGTTTAGACTGATCCCTTTTCGCTCGCCACTACTCAGGGAATATTCCAGATATCGGAATTCAGATTTCGGATTTCGGATCATTTATCCGATATCCGACTTCCGAAATCCGACATCTGGCTTTCTCTCTTTTCCTCCGGCTACTAAGATGTTTCAGTTCACCGGGTTGTCCACTCATCCCGCTATATATTCACGGGACGGTCGTCCCGACTGCATCGGGACAGGTTTACCCATTCGGAAATCCACGGCTCAAAGGTTGCTTGCCACCTAACCGAGGCTTATCGCAGGCTGCTGCGTCCTTCATCGTCTTCTTAAGTCTAGGCATCCGCCATATACTCTTTTCGAGATTTTCCCGCACTTTTGATTTCAATGTTATTTTTCCTATCGGAAAAAGCCGCGCTACAAATGCGGCACATACGAATTATAAAAGTGCTTGCTCCGATATTTTAAAATTGCTGAATAAAATACGGAGCCATTTTTGTTTTTTTATATTCAATTGTTAAAGTTCAGGTAAAGTGCCGTTATATGCCATAACTGATAACCTATAATTAATAACTCGCATTTGACGCTCCTGCATTATGTTATTAGTTATAGGTTATAAGTTATAATACTGATTAGCGTATTCGCAATTAGTTGATTGGCATTTACCCCGCACCTTTTGGACAGTTTGGTATTATTATTTTTTGTGATAATATTTTTATTTATTATCTGCCCAAAAGGTGCGGGGTTTATTAGCGGATTAGCATTATGCTCATTTGCGGCAATTAAAAAAACCGCCCTTAAGCGATTTTGGCGGCAATAAAATGAGCCGTATCCTAACCGCTTGTAAATTTAAATAGTAAATTAAACTTTACCATATTATTATCAAATTATTTATATACACTATTATACATTATTTAAAATCTATGTCAATAGAAGCACTCAAATCTACGAATGATATTCAAATCTACGAATTTTTTTATTTAATATTCGTAGATTTGAATGCAATTTGTAGATTTGAGTGTTTATAATATTCTAAACTTCTCCAGCAAACTCGGATTAGCCATTTGGGCTTGGGCGGCTTCCTTGCTGATAATTTTGCTTTCAAATAATTTTTTTAGATTCTGGTCCATGCTTACCATTCCTTCCTTGGAGCTTGTTTCAATAACGGTTTTTAGCTGAGCGATTTTATTTTCCCTGATTAAATTTGATACCGCCGGAGTGTTCAGCATTATTTCACGCGCCGCGACGCGCCCGCCTTTTATGCCGGGCATCAAGCGCTGGGAAATAACGCAAGCCAATGTCATTGATAATTGCATGCGGACTTGATTCTGCTGATGAGGAGGAAAAATATCAATAATGCGGTCAATGGTCTGCGCGGCGCTGTAAGTATGCAATGTGGCCAAAACCAAATGCCCTGTCTCGGCCAAAGTAATGGTAGCGCCAACCGTTTCCAAGTCGCGCATCTCCCCCACCATAACAACATTTGGATCTTGGCGCAAAATATGCTTCAAGCCATCCGCGAAAGAATTCATATCACTGCCAAGCTGGCGCTGGATAATAATGCTTTTCTCCGGCTTAAATAAATATTCAATCGGATCTTCCAGTGTAATAATGCTGCGGCTGTGATTATTGTTAATATAATTAATCATGGCGGCGAGAGTAGTTGATTTTCCGCAGCCGGTGGGGCCGGTAACCAATATCAGCCCCTGCCTTAAATTTAATAATTCTTTAGTTATCTCGGGCATGCCGATATCTTCTATACTCGGCATTTTTTCGCTGATAACCCTGGCGACCAAACCGATATTATTTTTTTCATAATGAATATTGACTCTAAACCTGGACTTGTTATCCGCTTCATGGCCAAGATCAAGCTCTTTTGATTCAATAAAAATTTTCTTTTGCTCTTCCGTTATTATTGAAAAAACCATTTGTTCTATTTCTTTATCGCTTAACGGCTCCTTGTCTTTAATTTTGCTCAATTCGCCGTCAACGCGCAGCACAGGAGGCAATCCGGCAATCAAGTGAAGGTCCGACGCGTTTTTTTCAGTCGCTATTTTAAAAAGTTGTTTGATATTCATGAGTTTAGAAATTAGAAATTAGAAATTAGAAATTTGGATTAACAAATTTCATCCCGCTATATACTGCGGGATCAAATTTCCCGTACCTACCACCCCTTCTTCTTAATCCCCTTGTCAGCGGCCTTGACCTGCGCTTCCTGTTTGGAAGATCCTTTGGCTTTAGAAATTAATTCTTCGCCCATATACAGGCCTACTTCAAAAATCTTTTCATGGTCAGGCCCTTTTTCAGACAGCACTTTATAATGCGGCGTAATGCCGGATATTTCCTGCGCTTTTTCCTGAAATTTGGATTTTGGGTCAAGATAAAGCTGGTTGGCTAAAATATTATCAAGCTTGGACAGCATGTTTCGCTTAATGAATTTCTTTGCCGAACGAATGCCCCGATCAAGATAAATCGCGCCGATTAAAGCTTCCACCGCATTGGCCAATATAAATTGGCGCGCTTTTGAATTTTTGTCATTCGCTTCTCCTTTTGACAAATAAATATAATCATCAAGCTCAATTTCGTCCGCTACCAAAGCCAGCATTTTAGAGTTAACCAAGCTGGCGCGCCAATTGGTAAGCTCTCCCTCGGGCGTATCGGGAAATTTATAAAATAAATATTCCGTCACAACTATTTCCAAAACCGCGTCGCCCAAAAATTCCAAGCGCTCATTATGGCCGAGCTTAAAACCGGAATGCTCGTTTATATAAGAGCGGTGCACTACGGCCTGCATTAATAAATCGCGGTTGTTGAATTTGATATCAAGCCGCTTTTCAAGATTGGAAAAATCTTTCATTTATTTATATGGCTATATTGTTGTATGGTTATATGGTTGCAAAATTTATAGCGATATAACCATATAGCAATATAAGGTATAAGTAACTTAATTTGGTGGAAAATTTATTAAAATTTTATCTAACACTAAAGACAAAATAGTAGTTTTATGGGAAAATTCATGTGTATGTCTAAAAAACACGTGAAATCCCCCTGCTGTCAGGG
>VMTK01000009.1 GCA_013791585.1 Candidatus Falkowiibacteriota bacterium | reverse complement strand
TTAAGTAAAACTCACGGATTAAATTCTGTAAAATTTTTCTTGAAGTGGACCCAAGCATTAATGCTTTGCCGCAAAAAAATTATTTGCAAAGGAACAAGTTTTCCACCAAATTAAGTTACTTATACCCTATATGGTTATATTGATATATGGCTGAAAAACAATATAGCAATATAACCATATAGCCATATTTAAGGAAATATGTTCAATGAAGGCATATTCGCCGTCTACAAGCCGAAAGGCATAACTTCCAATGATGCAGTGCAGATTGTTAAAAGGCAAGCCGGCGGCAAGAAAACCGGACACGCGGGCACGCTTGACCCATTGGCAGAAGGCGTTTTGGTTGTCGGAGTCGGCCGCGAGGCGACCAAACAGCTGAGTGAAATCGTGAAAAAAGAAAAAGAATATCTGGCTGTCGTGAAATTCGGCGAAACAAGTTCCACTGATGACGCGGAAGGAGAGAAAATTGAAATTAAAGTTAAAAACATTCCGGAAATTATTGATATTGAAAAAGCGATAAAAAAATTTCAAGGAAATATTATGCAGATTCCGCCTGTTTTCAGCGCCATAAAAGTAAACGGCCGCAAAGCGTATAAGCTGGCGCGCGCAGGCCGGGAAGTTGAGATGAAGCCGAGAGAAATAGAAATAAAAAAGATAGATATTACAGATTATAAATGGCCTGTTTTAAAATTAAAAGTGGTGACCGGGCCGGGCGCTTACATCCGCGCTTTGGCCCGCGACATCGGAGATGAACTGGGAGTTGGCGGTTATTTGGCTGATTTGGAAAGGACAAGGGTGGGGCAGTTTATCGCGGAGGAAGCGGCGCGGTTGAAAATATAAAATTAAAATTGCGAGAGGTTTAGCCTCTTTTTTAAAAATTTTTGCGTTCTTGCTTTAATTGTAGTATAATTATTAATATAAAATTCATATAATTCTTAATTTAATTGTGGTATAATATTATTTTATTATTTTATTACTTTGTTATTTTTAATTATGAAAAATTTTATTACTCAAATCAAAAAGAAAACCAATGGAATTATCCGGACGCTTATTGGCACAGGAATAATCTTGCTGCTTTTAGCGGTTCTAATCGTTTGGACTGATTTTTTCCTGCGATTGGTTATGGGGCTTTTGATTATGGTGGTGGCTTACGCATTTTTTTACGGAGCTTACAAATTGTGGTCGCTTAAAAAAGACGTGGAGAAGTTTTTTAAATTATAATTAAATTTTTGTATATGAAAAAAGCAGTATTTTTTTGCATAATTTTGTTTTGCGCGATTGCTTTATCCGGATGCGGCAATAAAGGCAAGGACATGGGCCAGCTGTCAGAAGACAATAGCTATCATTACAGCAACAATGACTTGGGCTTTGAAATGGCTTTGCCAACGGAGTTTGAATATTATCAGACTCAGAGAAAAGAAAACCCGGATTATATTGATATTGAAATTTTTGTTCCGACAAGCGACATTGGTTATTTGCAGGAAGTTCCCGGCTACGCCAAGCCGATTGTTGTAAGGATATTTGAAAGCAGCGTCTGGCAGTCAATGAGCGCAGGAAATGAAGATAAAATTATTTATAAAAAGCTGGGAGAGAAAAAAGATAAAGTTTATACTATAAAATTCTGGGATCAAGCGCCTAAGGATTGGCAGGGCAAGTGGAGCGAGGGGATGGGGGATGGGATCATGGATGGTTTTATTATAAAATAATAGAAAATAAGGCAACATTGAGCTTCAATAGCATGTTTTAATTAGCATGCTTTTTTAGTTGACCTCGCGCCTTTTAGCCGGTTTATTTTTTATATTTTTTTAGTTTAAATGTGTTATTCAAAATACTCTAGCTAAAAGGCGCGGGGTTGATTTTAAGCTGGATTAGTGATAATATATTATTATATGATAAACCCCACATTAACCCAAAAAAAAGAAGAAACTTTAACTCCTGCTCAAAGCGCCAAGCGGCTTTTTAAGGTTATTTATGATGAGCAGAAAAAAAGCGGGGAGCAGGACGATGAAGCAGTTAAAATAAAAGTGTCTAATCTTATCTCCAAGATGTCTTTTTATTATGAAAAGATAAGAAATGTGATTGAATACAAAGAAGA
Source organism: Candidatus Falkowiibacteriota bacterium (assembly GCA_013791585.1). GTDB lineage: Bacteria > Patescibacteriota > Patescibacteriia > Patescibacteriales > VMTK01 > VMTK01. The sequence continues at coordinate 12,291 of VMTK01000009.1, read as the reverse complement.
GCATTTGTTCAGGAAAAACGCCATAGAAAGGATACTTAAGCGCCAGATTGTGATAGAGGGGATTATCAAGGAGTCAAAAAGCGAAGACATTGCCAAACATCTTTTAATGGAATTAATCAGGGCCGGCTATTTGCCCAACAATAAAATTCCTGAAAGCAAAATAGGCGAGGTAAGCCAAGTAATTTCCAAATACATAAAATTAAAAAAATACTGCTCGGAAAGCTTAAAAAGCGATGGCAAAGAAAGAACCGAATGCGCCAAATGGATAATCGCTTTGGCGGCCAGCGACATAGAGGAAAGATTGGGCCGCGGCAAAATTGACAAGACCGTTGTCAAGAATATGTATGAAATTTTGTTTGATATAATAAAATTTCCGGACGATTCTGATTTTGAAAAAGACAAGGATATCCAGATTTTAGCCGGCATACACAGCTCTTTTTTAAAGTTTGACCGCGACATGGTGTCTTTTATTGTTTTTAAATATTACAATGCTGATTGGCATAAAGCGGATGACGAGGATATTGAGCGCGTTGGGCGCGGCATAAAATTTTTGCGGGAAAAAATAAACGCGCAGATAGATCATCCGATGGCTAAGCAATTAAACAGGATTGTAAGCCGCTATACGGTTTTTTACACTATTTTGATTGATGTCATAGATGATGATCCGGCCGTGGTGTATAATAGCTTTACGGCGGATCCGAAAGCTTTTCCCAGGCAGATAAAAAATAAATGCGAAGCAAGGTACAAAAATACCAAATCAAAACTGTGGCGCTCCGCCCTGCGCAGCATAATATATATTTTTATAACCAAATCCATCTTCGCGGCTATTTTAGAGGTGCCTGCCATTAAATGGTTCGGGGGTGAAGTGAACAACATGTCGCTGTTAATCAATATTTCTTTTCCGGCCATTCTGCTGTTTCTGATAGTGCTTTTTACGTCTTTGCCGTCGAAAGACAACACCAAGAAAATCATTGAAGGAGTTGAGGAAATTGTTTTCAAAGAGCGCGGCCGGAAAGAGCCGTTTCAATTGCGCCGGCCCATCAGGCGCAAGAGTTTTATGAACGCGGCTTTCGGAATCATTTATTTTGTTACTTTTTTTGTTTCATTCGGCTTTATCATCTTAAGCCTGCAGAGAATACATTTCAGCTGGATAAGCATTATTATCTTTTTATTCTTCTTGGCATTAGTAAGCTTTTTCAGCATTAGAATAAGAAAAAGCACCAGAGACTTAATCGTTGTTGATCCCAAAGAAAATATCATTAGCTTGTTTTCCGATTTTTTCTATACGCCGATTATTGCCGCGGGCAAATGGATTTCCGAGAAATTTTCCCGCATTAATGTCTTTGTCTTTATTTTTGATTTTATAATAGAAGCGCCTTTCAAGATTTTCATAGAAATCGCGGAAGAATGGACCAAGTATGTTAAGGAAAGGAGAGAGGATATAGTTTAGGTACTTAGGTACTTAGGGCTTAGGTACTTAGGTGGTTAGGTATATTTATTGCCTATTCCCTAATTACCTATGCCCTATGCCCTAATTACCTAAGTACCTAAATTTATGTTATACATCGTCGCTACTCCAATCGGCAATTTGGAAGATATATCGCTTCGCGCGTTAAGAATTCTCGGCGAAGTTGATTTTATTTTATGCGAAGACACCAGAGTTACCGGCAAACTGCTTCATCATTATAAAATCAAGACTCCGGCGATTTCTTACCATCAGCATACGGATGAAAAAAAGCTTGGTTATATTTTAAGCTTATTGGAAAAAGGCAAAGATTTGGCCTTGGTTACCGATGCCGGCACTCCGGGCATTTCCGATCCGGGAGGAAAATTAATTCAAGCTGTCATAGAAAAATTCAACGATCAAATGAAAATTGAATCAGTGCCCGGACCGTCTGCCGTTACGGCCGCTTTGTCTATTTCCGGAATTCCAACCGACAAGTTTATTTTTATGGGCTTCCCGCCGCACAAAAAAGGCAGGCAGGCATTTTTGAAAAAGATTCTAGCCAGCGAATGGCCGGTTGTTGTCTACGAGTCAAAGCATCGAATTATTAAATTCTTGGAAGAGTTAAAGAATATAGCGGAAAATAATGATAGCGCAAAAACACAAAAACACAAAAACACAAAAACACAAAAACAAATTTCCAATTTCCAATTTCCAATTTCCAAACAATATTCAATAGCCAATAATCAAAATTTAAAAACAGAAGAACAAGATAAAAAAACATTACAATCCATAGTAGTTTGCCGGGAATTATCCAAGATGCACGAGACGGTTTATCGGGGGGAGATAAAAAACATTATTAAAAAAATAAAAGAAAGCCATGGCGCGCGGAAAGGGGAGTTTGTTGTGATAATTGGCAAGTAAATGATTTTGACATTAATATTACGATATGATATGATAAAATAGTAATATTTAATTTAAAATTTATGATAAGCACAACTCAAACAACTAGAATTTCAGCTTTATTGCCTCTCCCATTAGTCAAGGAGGTTAAAAAAGTGTCTATGAAAGATGATGTAACTCAAAGCTCTATAATAAAAAATGCTTTGGAATTTTGGTTGCAAAATAAACTTCGTCAGGACACTAAAAGTTTGTCTAAAATTAATTTTAATGATTTGCCATCCGAGGATGATTGGGCTTTAATTCAACCGCTTGTTTAAGCAACTGTTATGATAATACGCCAAGGAGATATTTATCTTGCTGATCTTAATCCAATTAAAGGCCATGAACAAGCAGGGTTTAGGCCTGTTTTAATAATGCAAAATAATATTTTAAACAGTAATCTTAACACCGCAATCATTGCGCCGATAACATCCAACCTTAAAGCCAAAGGAAAATTAACCACTTATTTTTTATCTAAAAATATTTCCGGCCTTGGTAAGGATTCCATAATATTGTTATTCCAAATTCGCATTTTAGATAAAAGGCGTTTACAAAAAAAGGTTATTAGTCTAAATAAGGGTGAATTTTTAGAAATTAAGAATCAGCTAAGATTTATATTTTAAGAGTGTAGAAAAATTAATTTTGCAGTATTAGTTGGTTTAATTTTAAGTCGTTATTTGCCAACTGTAATTTACCATAACGCCAAATAATGTAAACTATATTTGATGATAATTTGGAATTATAATAAAGTATAGTTTATTATAATGCATAAGCGAAATTATAAAAATTAACAAAATAATAATCACAGTCAAGCCGATTTTAAAATGGGTTTTGGAAAATAAAAAAAGCCGTAATTGAAACTACAAGAATCAAATATAAAGAAGAATTTTTAAAAAGGGGCGTATATGAATTATTATATTCTTCTTTATAAAAAATTCCTGTATTTTTTTAAAGTCTATGCAATAAATTAACATATCACAAACCAAAAAATATGTCAACTTCGCAAAATAAATTCTACATCACAACTCCAATTTATTATGTCAATGATGAGCCGCATATCGGCAGCGCTTACACCACTGTCGCGGCAGATATTTTGGCGCGCTATCATCGGATGATCGGCGAAAAAGTTTTTTTCTTGACCGGCACGGATGAGCATGGAGCCAAAATTGAAGAAAAAGCAAAACAAGCCGGGATGGAACCGCAGAAATTTGCTGACAGCATAGCGGCCAAGTTTGAGTTTGCATGGGATGAATTAAATATCTCCAATGATAATTTTATCCGCACTACGGATTCAAAGCACAAAAAAGCCGTTCAGAATGTTTTGCAATCCCTGTATGACAAAGGCGATATTTATAAAGATAAACATGAAGGGCTGTATTGCGTCGGGTGCGAGCAATATAAAAGCGAGAAAGACTTGGTGGACGGCAAATGCCCGGACCATAAAAAGAAGCCGGAGAACATGAGCGAAGAATGCTACATGTTCAAGCTGTCCAAATACGCTGATCCGATCAGGAAAAAAATTGAAAAAGACGAGTATAGAATCAGCCCGCCGGAGCGCAAGAATGAAATATTAAGTTTTTATAAAGAAGGGTTAAAAGACATTGCTTTTTCCCGCAAAAAAGTAAAATGGGGCATACCTTTGCCCTGGGACAAGAGCCATACCGCGTATGTTTGGGCTGACGCGTTTTTGAATTATTTAACAGGGATTGGCTGGGACGGACATTTTCTTAAGACCTCACCCCAGCCCTCTCCTTCCCAAGGAGAGGGAGCGAATGTTTCCCCTCCTTACCAAGGATGGGGCAGGGGGAGGTTGGAATTTTGGCCAGTTGACTTGCATTTGACCAGCAAGGATATTCTGCGGGTTCACGCGACAATTTGGCCGGCAATGCTTTTGGCGCTTGGCTTGCCCTTGCCGAAACAGCTGTTTATCCATGGTTTTTTTCTGGTTGACGGCCAGAAAATGAGTAAATCTTTAGGTAATGTAATCCGGCCGGCAGAGTTAGTTAAAAAATACGGCGTTGACGGCGCGCGTTATCTGCTTATGAGCGCTACGCCATTCGGCCATGACGGTGATGTGGGCTGGGATAAATTTGATGAAAAATACAACGCGGATTTGGCGAATGGACTGGGGAATCTTGTTGCCAGATCTATAACATTAGCTGAAAAAATGCGAGGCGCGGGGATTGAACTGAGAAATGAAAATCAATCAGGAATTAGGAATAAGGAATTAGGAATTAGGTATGAAAATAGTTTAAAAACAATTAAAATAAATATTGCAGTAGAAGAAATTAATAATGAAATTAAATTTTTAGACGGATATATTACAGAGAATAAGCCATGGGCAATGATAAAAAATAAAGATGAAAAAGTTGGCGGCATAATGTATAATATTTTAGAGAGAATAAGAATAATCGCTTGGATGATATTGCCGTTTATGCCGGAAACAGCGGAAAAAATTTGGACGCAGCTGGGGATAGATCCGGCGGAAGAAATGAAACAAGATTTTAAAAAAGCGGCTGAGTGGGGCGGCTTGAAGCCGGGAACAAAAATCAAAAAAGGCGAAGTGCTTTTTCCGCGCGTTATGTAATTTTTATATAAATATAATTCAAATCTTCAAATTCATTCAAATGCTTCAAATATAAATTATTAAAATTATTTTAATTCGATTCGTAGTTATTTGGAGTATTCGCATATAATTTGTAGATTCGCATTATTTTAGCTATGTTAATAGGAATTTTTGATACTATTCTACTCATCATCTTAGCCGGATTTGTTTTTTACGGCTTGTTTTTCGGGCTTATCAGGGCCGTAGGGTCTTTGGCAGGCGTTATAGCAGGCGCTTGGCTGGCAAGTATTTTTTATATTGACGCTTTTGAGCTGGCCGAGAATTTATTTTTCGGCTATGACACTCTTGGCAGGGCGGTAACTTTTATTGTTTTGTTCACGATAATAAACCGCTTGGTTTGTTTCGGCTTTTCTCTCTTGGATAAAACTTATAACATTATTTCCATCATCCCTTTTTTAAAAACCATCAACCGCTTGGGCGGCGCCGTGTTTGGATTTTTGGAAGGGGGAATTGTTGTCGGCCTGGCTTTGTACATCGCGGCGAATAATTTTTTTGTCGGCGGACTGATTAGCAAATTATTGGAAGGATCAAAAATCGCTCCGTTTTTATTGGGATTTATTGACGCGCTAAAGCCGCTTTTGCCCGGGATGCTGGAGAAGTTGAAGGAGTTGATGTAGCATGGCTTTAAAAATTAATTATTAATTTTAAAAAATATGCGTGAAACAATATCAAATCAACCATCATCACAAGTTGAAAAACAAAAAAACAAAACAGAATCATTGGATTTTATTTTGGAAAAATCTAAAGAGCTAGGGCCTGAAATGATAGAAAATTATAGGGAAATACATGAAAATCCGGAATTGGGAGGCGAGGAATTTGAAACAGCGCGAAAAGTAAAAGATTATTTACAGAATTTAAGCATTGAAATTGTCGGCGAAGGCATTGGCGGCAGCGGAATTATTGCCAGAATTAAAGGCAAGGAAGGCGGACCGACAATCGCGCTTAGGGCTGATATGGATGCTTTGCCGGTGCAAGAAGCGGAAAGCAATTCTCCGCGTTCCCAAAAAGACGGGGTGATGCATGCTTGCGGCCATGATTCGCATACCGCCGCTTTAATGGGGGCGGCAAAAATGCTTAAAGAATTGGCGGATAAAGGAGAGCTTAATGGCAGCTCCATTCTTCTTTTCCAGCCCAGCGAAGAAAAAGCCCATCAAAAAGAAAGCGGCGCGGTGCAGATGATTAAATTTTTGGAAAAAAGCGGCTTAAGAAAAAATATTGACGCTTTTTTGGGACTGCATGTTTTTAATTCATTGGAACGCGGTCAAGTTCAATTAAAGGAAGGCGTTCAATTAGCCAGTTCAGGCGAAGTGGATGTTATTTTGAAAGGTCCAGGAGGCCATATTATTAATGCCTATGATACGCCGAGCTTGCATCATATTTTTTCAAAATTAACTTTGAGGCTAGAGGAAATGTTTAAACCTATGGAAAAAAAGGAAGAAGCATTGGTCGCGTCCGCTAGAACTAAATATGCAGGAACTGGTTATAATATTTTGCCGGCGGAAGCGGAAAGCACATGGGTTGTCAGAGTAACTTCCCCCCATTTTAAAGAAATTTCAAAATCTATTGAAGCTGATATAAAGAGGATTGCCAATGAAGTAGTCGCGGAACATTTGAAAGAAATTAAAGAAGAAACCGGCAGAACTGACATTGGCAATGTTGATATACTCATTAAAAAACGTCCAGGTTATCGTCCCGTGGTGCATCGCAGTCCTGAATTAGTCGGCATTGCCGATAAATCAGCAGAACAAGTTATAGACAATTATCAAAAAAATGAAAAATTACTTATGGGAGGGGAAGATTTTTCTTTTTATCTTGAGAATTTTCAAGGGAAAGAAATTCCCGGAGTATTCGCTATGATAGGTTCGGCGAATCCGGAAAAAGGCTATCCAAAAACAGCCCATCATACGCCAGATTTTAAAATAGATCCAGACGCAATCAAAGACTTGGCCGCTTTATATTCCAATTTTACGGTTAATGCGATAGAGTACTTTAAAGAAAAAAGAGATAATTAGTTTTACATATTAATTAAATTGAATGATTAATAAATTTTATTACTAAATTATTTTTTTACGGTTTCACCTTAAAATAAATTAGCTAAAAAATTTTTGGTCTAAAAAATATGCCTATCAAACATCTTATTTATTCAAAAGATTTGACCAGAGCGGATTATGATGAAATTTTAAGGAGGTTTAATAAATTTGTTGCCGGCGGCATTCCCAATGATTTATGCCGCGGTAAAATTGTGGCCACCTTATTTTTTCAGCCCTCAACCAGAACAATGAATGTGTTTCAAGCTGCTATATTGCGCGCCGGAGGCGGATGGATTGGCGTAACAGGCGAGGAAGTCTTGTCCATGGGCAAAGGAGAAACATTAGAGGATACGATTCGCGAATATAGCTGCTTCGCGGATTTGATAGCGCTTCGCCATCCGGATGATGACTCGGCTGAAAGAGCGGCCGCTAATTCCTATGTTCCGGTAATTAATGGCGGCAGCGGTTCAAGAGAACATGGTTTGGCGGCTCCTTGGATTATTTGCGCAATGGCTTATTATTTGAAACGGCCTTTGGATGGATTGAAAATTGGAATTTACGGCACGCCGGAAATTAACAGAGTAGTAAAAGCAATGGCGCCGGTTTTTGGCCTTTATAATATGGATATAGTGATTGATGACTTGGGCCATTTTCCTTTGCCGAAAGATGTTGAGGAAAGGGCATTAGCCAATGGAGCTAAGAGTGTTAAATATGATAAATTAGATAATTTTATTGGCGATGTTGATATTTTATTTGTAACCAGAGGGCTGCAAAAAGGAATTATTCCTCCGGATAAATTTCCAAAAGAAAAAGAAGAATTGATTTTGAAAAGCTATAAACCAATAACCAAGGAACACATGAAAAAGTTAAGAAAAGACGCGATTTTATATATGCTTAAACCTCGTATTTTTGAGGTTGAAAAAGATGTTGATGAAGATCCTCGCGCCGCTTACGCCAAAAAAGAACCGTATGCTGAACTTGGCATGGCAATAATTACTTATTATTTAGATATTGATATTTAGTTTTTTAAAAAAAGACCCTGCAAAGCGTAAAATTGCTTTGCAGGGCATATTGCGTTTTTGGATTGAGACTTAATTAGTTGCCAGAAGCAGCCAATAGAGTACGCCTTTCCAAAATATGGATTCATCAGGGTTGAAATTTTTAGTATGATGGCCGCCGGAACCTTCCTGCCAAGCGCCGAGCATCATCATGTTGCCAGGCACTTGCGCGAGGTAATGCGCGAAATCTTCGCCGCCGAAAACAGGATCAATCTCAACTACTTCTTCACCGGCTTCGGTTAAAAGATTCATTACCGATTCAGTAACAGACGGATTATTGATGAGGGCTGGGTGGCCGGCAAAATGTTTAATAGAAACTTTTGCGTCGGGGTAAGCCGATACAATGGCTTTCGCTCGGGAATCAAGCGCCTTTCTTACTTGTTCGGCTTTTTCGGCTGAAAGTAAGTGGCGGAAAGCGTACCAGAGAGTCGCTTTTCCCGGCCTTACATTGGAAGCGTTTGGTTCGCCGGCTCCTACGGAAGCCGGGACGAACGAGATCGGCTCAAGCGGGCCGAGGTTAGTAATGGCGAAGTGCCTAAGACCGACAATGAGATCCGCAAGAATATCCGAGGCATTTGAACCGTTATGAGGCATAGCCACATGTCCTCCGATACACTCCGCCTCGATTTTTACTCGCCCTGAATTGGAAAGCATTCCGCCTTTCCGGGTTTGGAATTGCCCGGGCTTAGACTCGTTTTCAGTGAATACATGCAGGGCATACGCGCTACTGATGTCAAAAAGAACATTCTCTCGGACAAGCGCGACGCCGCCTGATTCGGTTATCGGGTTTTCTTCCGCTCTCTGAAATACAAAGCGAAAATTATGCTTCGGAATAATTTTACCCTCGGCGATAAGTTTTATCGCGCCAAGGAGCATAGCTGCGTTAATGTCGTGTCCGCAAGCGTGTGAAACCCCATGAACTGTTGACGAGAAAGAAAGTCCGGTTTCTTCTTGAACCGGCAACGCATCCACATCCGCGCGGAAAAGGACACGGTCAAAATCAGGATTGATTATGAGATCAACTGCTATCCCGCCTTTGTAATGCGTGTAGATTTCGAAAGTACCGACATTTGAATCGGCGGTTATGGTCTTCACCTCGTTAATAATGTAAGCCAGTGTTTTTTCTTCCTGCCACCGCAATTCAGGCATAGAATGTAAATACCTTCTAACTCTTAATACATATTCTTCAACTCCCCTTGCTAATTCTTTCAATTTTTCTGACATTGCGTTTCCTCCTTTTTCAATTGGTTTTATATTATTAAAATCGTTTGCATAAGCAACATGTTTTATAAGGACAATAGACAAAATTAACAGAATGCAAAAACACAAAACTTTTTTCATTGTTCTACCCCCGAATTTTATTTACCAAACGATAACGACATAAATATATGCTAAAATACATACAAGGCGCTACTGTTGATAAATGTAATATAGATTGTAATGAGCAATAAAAAAATATATCATATATTTGATTCTTTGTCAAGTAGTTTTTACTTGTAATTTAACCGTAGTATGCTTAATAATATTGAAAGAAAAATAAGAAAGATTGATTGGTTTTTAGCGCATACGCGGCAGCTGCCTTTATTTACAATGGACATTGCCGCTTATGGCTATATCAAGGTATCTAAAAAGTTGTTTGGCTGGGGCTTTAAGCATATTATGATTATATCAGAGAAAGGAATTGAGGAATCTTATAGGGATGTAATGGATGATCAATATTTTTTTAAGCATTATTCTAAATACGAATCGCAGAAAGGTAAAATTATTAAAAGGGTTTCAGATGATACAGCGTTTAGAGTAAAAAGATTAATTAAAAAATTAGAAAATTTACCTTTACAACTTTCTGACAAAGAGTTAATAAAATTAGTCGGTTTATTAAAAGAAAATTACGGAAGATTGGCCGCTGTTTTAGGCATTACCCGGCCTGTTGGAATATATTACGAAAAAAGAAGACAAAATAAAAAAGCCCATGACTTTGCCATTGCGCGAGGAAAGCAAGGAGAATTATATTCCTTAATAGAAAAAGAATTGGAGAAATTATTTTTGCTTTTGGCAAAAAAATGGAATATAAAAAGCAACTTGCTTTGTTTTTTAATGGCTGATGAGATAATTTCTCATCTTAAAAAAGGCACAAAGCCCGCTAAAAAAGAATTAAAGCGCAGACAGAATTTTTATGTACTTTTTAGTTTTACCGGCGGAACTTTCATAATTGCCGGCCGTGAGGCAAGAAAAATAGCGCGGGCGGTGCGCATAAAAGATATTAAGCATGACAGCAAAGCCGATATTAAAGGGAATAGTATTTTAAAAGGATATGCGAAAGGAAAAGTAAGGATCGTAATGTCCGAAAATGATTTAAACAAAATAAAAAATAAAGATGTTGTTGTTGCTCCAATGACGCAGGTTTCCTTTGCGCCGTTCTTGAAAAATATATCGGCGATTATAACCGACGAAGGCGGCCTTACTTGCCATGCGGCTATTATTTCCCGAGAGCTTGGCGTTCCTTGCATAGTTGGAACAAAAATCGCAACTAAAGTTTTAAAAGATGGGCAAATCGTGGAAGTTGACGCCAATAAAGGCGCGGTTAAAATAATTTAGGGTCATTAATTATGAAAAAATTTGTTTTTATAAAAAACAAAGTATTTTATTCAACTGATGCTTTATTGGAAAAGAATTTCGGCGATAATTTTCAGCCCGCTGTTTTAACCTTACCCACTATTCCGTATTTAGCTTATGTTGTAGACTTGCTGGTAGTAGTTTATATTGAGTTTTTTTATAAAAATAGAGGAGTTAAAAAATTAATATATGAATATTGCGACAATGGAGATAATTCCCGCTGGATTATTGATCATAATGAGTATAAAGAATTAGGAAAAAAAGTATTAACGGATAAAATTTTTGTCAATAACGCGATAAAAGATTTTAAATTAACCAGTGAAAAGTATTATCGTGAAATAAGCAAGCTTGAAAAGCATAATATAAACAGCAAAGCTCTTTTGCAAAATTTTTTAAAATTAACTAAGCTTTATATTACGGAGTTTGCCATTAATTATAGCGTTACCGGACCGGTAACTTTAGGATATGGCGATGTTGCCATTAAGAAGATATTGGCAAAATATAATAATTCCAGACAAATAAAAAAGGCAGTTAATATATTAACTAAGCCCAGAAAAGATTTTTTAAGCCGGGAGAAAGAAGATTTAGAAAGGCTTGCCGGCATCGCAAACAAGCTAAAAATAACCACGTTAGCCAATTTAAAAATAGATGCTCCTTGTTTATACAGAAAACTGGTTGATCATCAAAAAAAGTATTACTGGATTTCAAATAATTATAAGAATACCAAATACTTAGAATTGGAATATTTTTTTGACTCTTGCAAAAAAATATTTTATACCCCTAAATCGATAAGAGGCCGGAAATCGCCAATAAGGCGCCGGGTTAATTTTCGCAATATAGAAAAAGCAGACATAAATACGTTAAAATTATTTGGCAAAATAGCCCTACTGCATGATGACAGGAAAAAAGCTAATATGATCGCAAATTATTGGCTGATTGAATATGCAAAACATATTTCCAAAAGAACAGGTGTTTCAATCTCTGTATTAAAATTTGCTTCTTTATGGGAATTAGTGGATTTATTAAATGGTAAAATAATTTCTATTAAAAAAATAGCTAAAAGAAGAAAAGGCTGTATGCGCATTAATATTCCCGGTAGAGAATATTGGCTTACGGGGCGGGAATACAAAAAGTTTTTTAAAAAAATTGATTTATCAATTAATAAAGAATTTAATCAAGATGTTGTTTCCGGCTTAACAGCGTATTACGGCAAAATAAAAGGCAGGGTAAAAATTATTATAAATATTAAAAAAGATGGAAAGAAATTAAAAAAAGGAGATGTATTGGTTACATCCATGACTCGTCCTGAATTTATGCCGTTGGCGAAAAAAGCACGGGCGATATTGACTGATGAAGGAGGGATAACGTCGCATGCGGCTATTATTTCACGAGAATTAAAAATACCGTGCATAGTCGGCACGAAAAACGCCACAAAAATTTTAAAGGACGGGGACTTGGTTGAAGTTGACGCCGACAAGGGAGTGGTGAAAATTTTAAAATAAATGATATATGCAAATTAATATCAATCCTAAAAAAGAATTATTTAAATGGGGGCCGATTGAATTTAAACTGGTTTAT
>VMTK01000043.1 GCA_013791585.1 Candidatus Falkowiibacteriota bacterium | reverse complement strand
CAAATTTAAATTGAGGAGAATACTTTTTACGATTTTTTTTGATTAGATTTGTCATAGATTTTTTGAGGTTAGATTTTTACAATTTCATTTTAACAAATACACGCGAGATTGTAAAAACCTGTCCTGTTAGGTTTCCTTAGCTTACTGGTTCAGTATATCCAGGACTAATCAATATGTATTATGTATATATTTTAAAAAGTTTAAAAGATAAAAAATTATATATTGGATTTACAAGCGATCTGAATAAAAGATTTAAAGAACATATAGAAGGTAAAGTTGAATCAACAAAAAATAGAAGACCGTTAGTTTTAGTGTATTATGAGGCTTATAAAACAAAAGAGGATGCTATAGAAAGAGAAAGACAGCTTAAATATTTTGGAAAAGCTTATAGTCAATTAAAAAGAAAGATTAGGAAAAGTATAATTAATGCTTAAAAGGTGCGGGGTGAATCTGTTTTTTATCAAGATAAACAGGCCCGCCGAGCTTTTTCAGCATCTTAGCGTCCAAGCTTAACGGTATCATAACATTATAAATTTTTTCCATTTCATAAGCAAAGCCATGGCTGAAATATGTTATCCAGTTGGTTAAATCATTTTGCAAGCGCTCTTTATAATTTTTACCCAGATGAATCGCTTTGTAGTAAGACGGACGATCCTGATTATAATAATCTTCCAGCGCAAACAGCTTGCGGAAATCATAGCCCCTTTGATAAAGAATTAAAGTCGCTAACAGCCGAGCTGTCCTGCCGTTTCCGTCGGCAAAAGGATGAATCGCCGCTATTTCCGAATGGGCGAGCGCGGACACGAGAACAGGGCAGATTTTTTCCTTGTTGGTTTTATCAAGCCAGCTGATTAAATCTTTAACTAACTTCGGGACTTGATCCGGCTTTGGACCCGTGTAAGACACTTTAACAATTTTGCCGGCTTTTCTTGAAACCACATAAACATTATTTTTTCTGAATTTTCCGCACTTGTCTTTTTCAAGGACATTTTTAACAGCAAGCCGATGGATTTCCAGAATTGTTTTGACTGTAATTTTCTGCTTTTTTTCCAGGAACTTTGAAATATAATACAAAGCGTCGCGGTAATTTTTAACCTCGGCAATATCCCGCTTGGGAGCGTCAACTTTTTCGCCAGCCAAAACCTTTTCCACTTCATAGCGGTTTAAAATATTGCCTTCAATGCTTGTGGAAGAATGGATCATCCGGATCATTGCCTCGCGCCTTAGCTTTAATTCCTGCCTTGGCATAATAGGAGTATGCGCGACTAAAGATTTAATTTCAGAACTTCTGTTTAAATCATTAAGAATTTTATTGGTTATTGCGTATTTTGGCTTAAACATAATTTTGATTTATATCTATTTTTATTATATCATTAAATTAATATTAAAACAAAAAAACAACAATAATTCTAACGCAAAATGAAAAAATTATTTAAAATATTATATTATATATTTTTCGCCGCTATTGTCATAATCGCGCTGGGCGTGATAGCGCCATTGCTCCCGATTCCGGGAAATTATCAGATATTGACGGTTCTTTCCGGATCAATGGAGCCGGCGATCCATACAGGAAGCGTGGTGGCAGTCAAGCCGGCTGATGATTATAAAATCGGGGATGTTATAACATTCGGCGAATCAACAAAAACCAAAACCCCGACCACGCACCGCATCCATGACATGAAAGTGCAGGAAGGCAACCCCATCTACATGACGAAAGGCGACGCCAACAACGCTCCTGATTCCAAAGAAATAACAAATAAAGACATAATCGGCAAAGTTTTGTTCTCTGTTCCTTATGCCGGCTATGCCATAGACACAGCCCGCAAGCCATGGGGTTTTGCCTTGATTATTATAATTCCGGCCGCGGTGCTTGTCGGGGATGAGTTCAGGAAGATTTGGAAAGAGGCGCAGAGGATTAGAAATAAAAAAATATCAAAATTAGAAAAAAATGAAGAAGAAAATGGAGACAATTAAAAAATTTGCTTTGAAAAAAGGAGCAGTTTACGAATTATTCAAACAGCTTGCGTTAAAAGCCGTTGTTTTGCTGTTGATTGCCGCCCTTAATTGGGCAGGGCTTTCAGCTGTTGGCGGCACCGTTGCTTATTTTAATGACACGGAAATTTCAGAGGGCAATGTTTATCAGGCCGGAACTTTGGATTTTTCTCTAAATAATACGGATTTCAATAAATACATCGGTCTTGACGAAACTATTTTATTAAGTTCTGTCCTTACAAACAGCGGCAGTCTTGATTTTCAATATACTGTTGAAGCGGAAAAAATTTCCGGCAGCGAAGATTTTTGCAATGCTTTACTGCTGGAAGCAAAGCTGAATGGCGTTAAAGAGCATGATGAAAATTTAATTCCATTCAGCGCCTCCAGCGCCGCGCCTGGAACATGGAAATTTAATATTGAGATGCCGGTTTCAGCGGATAATATTCCCCACGGCGCTGTATGCGAAATTGATTTTGTCTTCAAGGGCTGGCAGGCTGAAGCGGCAAACTACGAAGATAGCGGGTTTTCCGATGAAGAGCGCATCAATGTCCGCCTTGTAAGCAAAATGATAGTTCTCAACGAATTTTTGCCCAATCCGGATGGCTGGGCATACGGTTTTGACTTCGGAAGCGATAGTAGCAGCATGCCGCGAGGGGAGTGGGTTGAGATTTACAACAACAGCGATGCGGCGTTTGATGTTCTCGGCTGGTATATCAAAGATGCGGACAGCAATATTTTAGAAATTAAGGCGGCAAACAGCGACAATAATGGCAACACGGGAGACGCAGGCGAGACAATTGTTCCTGCAAAGGGCTACTTGGTAGTTTATGACAATTCTAATTTTTCACTTAATAACGATGGCGACACTGTAAAATTATTTGACAATGCCGACACTTTAATTGATTCTTACGCCTATACAACTGTCAGTGATTATTGCGATATTGAGCCGACGCCGGGTGACGAGAATGCGGAAGATACTTTTGGCAGCTGCGCCGGAGTGCCGCCGAACAAGTCATATGCGCGCATTCCTGACGGCATCGGCGATTGGGTTGACCCTATTCCAACGCCCGGGACCGTAAATAAGCTGGATCAGGATGACAGCCAACAGGCGCAAGAAATTTTTGCGGTTGAAGCCGTTGAAGTTGTTGAGCAAGAGCCGGATATTGAAATTATTGAACAGCCGGCATCTGTTGAAGATGAAATAGCTGATGAACCTGCGAACGAGCCAGCCGATGAATCTGCCGATGAATCTGCCGATGAGCCAACTGACGAACCTGCGGACGAGCCAACTGACGAACCCCAGCCAGAGGCCGATGAATCGGAAGTTCAAGAACAAGAACCAGTTCTAAAACCAGCTGATGAGCCAGCAGACGAGCCCATTGATGAGTCAGCAGACGAATCTGTTGATAAACCTGCGGACGAACCTCAGCCAGAGGTTGATGAATCGGAAGTTCAAGAACCGGAACCAGTTCTAGAACCAGCTGATGAGCCAGCAGACGAGCCCGTTGATGAGCCAACTGACGAACCTCAGCCCGAGGTTGATGAACCGGAAGTTCAAGAACCGGAACCAGCTCCTGAACCAGCTCCGGAACCGGAACCAGAAACTAACCAAGATTTAAATTTATGATTATAAAAATATCAAACCCCATTAGAAATACATCACTTATTAGTGGATTTTTTACCATGATTAATCATCTGAATTTATTACGGCTTTCTCAAAGAATTTTTTCTAACGGGGTAAAATTTATTTTTAGCATAGCGATTATTTCCGCTGTTAGTTTGCTGGCGGCAAATTCAGCTTGCGCGCAGGAGCCAAATGAATTAGTTGTTGATTTTCAAGAAATGCCGCTATTTAACAGCGTAACTAATTTTTTGCCAGGAGACGCGGAAACTCGCTGGGCGAAAATCACCAACAACAGCGGACAAAAGCAAAAAATTGGAGTAAAAATAATAGATAAATACCAGTGTTCCGCGGATTATTGCTTGTCCGATAAATTAAATTTGGATATTAGCGAAAACGGAAATCTTTTGTATAGCGGCTCCTTAACTACTTTTTACGAAATGGGCGAGATACACGCCTCTGATTTGGAAAACGGGGCAGACACCACATATAATTTTTCAATAACCTTTTTTCCTAATTCCGGAGACAATTATCAGGGCTTAACCGCTAATTTTGATATTGAAATAGGATTTTTCGGCCAAGAGTCAATAGGCGAAGAAATACAGCCCGGCGGAGGCGGAGGCGGCGGAGGCGGAGTGATTATATCAGGGCTTATGATTTATAATGAACAAGCTTCAAATATTGAAGCTAACAACGTAACAATCACTTGGCTTACTAATTTAGACAGCACCAGCAGAGTAATTTATTCGCCTGGCGGATTTCCTCATCTTTTTAATTCAAATAATCCGCCGAATTACGGTTATGTTCTTTCAACCGTTGAGAAAGATTTAGCGCCAAGAGTTACCGGCCATTCTGTTTATATTAGCGGCCTTTTGCCAGCGACAACTTATTATTTTCGCTGTGTCTCGCGCGCTTCGCCCGCGACAATTGGTTTTCAGTATAGCTTTACCACGCCGGCAGAAGACGAGGGCATTAAAGTTTTAGGCGAAGCAGGCGCGCCGAATTTAACAATCAGCAAAACTGTTAACGTCGGCTTTGCCAATCCCGGCGATACTGTAATTTATAAAACGGATATAACTAACATTGGAAATATAATTGCTTATAACGCGATTTTAACAGATATTCTGCCGGCCGGCTTTACATTTTCCGAATACGGAACAGCGTTCCAAACATGGGAGTTAGGCGATATTGAGCCGGGCCAGGCAAAAACAGCGGAATATTCAGTTGACATAAGCAGTGATACCGGAGAAGGAATTTATACTAATTTAGCCCAAGTAAGCGCTGACGGCATTGATCCTATTAGCGCTTCAGCTGATTTGGAAGTAAGGAAGCCCGGAGTGCTGGGCATAGAATTGGCTCCAACCGGGTTCAATATCAAAGAATTTATTATTTTAATTTTAACGTTTATTATGTTGGCTGGATCTGCCATAATGTTAAGAAAAAGATATTTATTTAATTTAGAAAAATGAACAGACTATATAAAAATAAAATTATAAAAACTCTAGTTTTCGCGCTAGAGTTTTTGGCTATTGGCATTGTAATCTATTTAATCTCTCTGCCTTTTTATCCGGCTGTAAAATATAAATTAGATTTTCAAAATAAAACTTCGCGCGTTGACTGGCAGGATTTTGAAGCTGTTAAGCAAGAAACAGAAAAAATAATAAGAAATTCTCTGCCCATCGCTGATAGCAAGCAAAATAATCAAGAAGAGCAGGCAGGCCAAAGCGCTAATTTGCCGGAGGCCCCGTTAGATGTTCACTATCTAACGGGGCAAGCAGAATATGAAACATCGCCTAACCGCGTAATTATCGCTAAAATCGGCGTAAACGCGCCAATTATTGATTCAGCAAACGGAGATTACGCCTTGTCTAAAGGAGCTTGGCGAATACCTGAAAGTTCTACTCCGGATACAGGAGGCAACACTGTAATTACAGGGCATCGTTTTAAATATTTGCCTCCCAGCAATTTAACATTTTATTTGTTTCATGAATTGGAAGCAGGTGATACTGTCTTGATAATTTGGCATGAAAAAAAATATTATTATAAAGTAAAAGAAATAAAAACAATCGCGGCGCATGATCTGTCAATTTTAAAACAAACCAAAGAGCAGGTATTGACAATGTTCACCTGCGCGCCGATTTACTCGCAGAAGAATCGGCTGGCTGTAATCAGCGAGTTGATTGAAAGTTAAGAAATACTTGACTAATTCTATTTTTTCATTCAAGATAAAATAACTATTGAAAACTTATAAATTTAATTTATATTAAGCAAAAAATATGAATTATTCGCCAAATTTTTTACAAGGAGGGAGCAATAGAAAATTATCAGCCGCGTTAGCTATTTTGCTTGTTTCGCAATTAAGCTTTGGCGGCTTGTTTTTTATCAGCCCGCCTGATATGCAGGCGGATAATAACGGCAATATGTGCGAAGCGGATGTTGACGCGGTAATGATTATTGACAGATCAGGCAGTATGGCATGGGACAGCCCGACCAGATTATCGCAGGCCAAAGACGCGGCCAACTCGTTTTTAAGCAATTTAGGCGCGAACGATCAATCAGCTTTAGTTTCTTTTTCAACTTCTGTGGTTTCTCCAATAGATAAGGCTCTTTCCGATAACCATTCCGCAACTCAATCAGCGGTTAATGGGTTAATCGCGTCCGGCTGGACTAATATCGGCGATGCCATAAAGCTGGCTAATCAGGAATTAAGCTCTGCTAGGGCTAACCCCCAAGCCGTTAAAGTTGCGATATTGCTCACAGACGGCGCTGCTAACAGGCCGTTAGACAAAGGAGATCCGGAAATATACGCCGAGGCAAAGGCGGCGGAAGCAGCCAGCTTGGGCTATAAGATTTTTACTATCGGACTGGGCAGCGGCGTAAATGAGACAATGCTGCAAAACATCGCCTCTACCACGGGCGCGCAATATTACTTTGCTCCTGACGGCGCCGCCTTAGCAGGCATTTATAATGATATTTCTATCAGAGTCTGCGAATACGGCTCAATCTCAGGATGCAAATACGGCGACTCTGATAATGACAGCGATATCAGCGGCGAGGATATTATAGACGGCTGGGAAATTGTTTTAAGCGGCGATTCAAGCGACACCCAATTAACTGACCAAGACGGATGCTATTCTTTTACCGGCTTGTTGCCTGGAAATTATACTGTAAGCGAAGGAGGAAAAACAGGAGTGATTTTTGCGCAAACTTACCCTTTGCAAGGTTCTTACGCCATAGATTTAGCTGAAGGCGCGGATGTTATTGAAAAAGATTTTGGCAATTATATTCCATATTGCGGCAATAGCATTTTAGACGCGGGCTATTCCGGCTATACTGATGAAATTTGCGAGATTGGCGATATCCAAGAATGCAGCGATGTTACTGGCTATGCCGGCAGCCAAGGGTGCAATCAAGATTGTTCCGGCTGGGGAGAATGCGTTTCGGAAGAATGGTGCGGCGACGGCGTAATTAATGATGGCGAGGAATGCGACGGCGGCAGCATAGGAGGATATGATCCGGCGCATTATATTTGCACTAATAATTGTACGATAGAATATATTCCTTATTGCGGCGATCTTCTAATTAACCAAACATCAGAAGAATGCGATCAAGCCGAATCCGAGATATGTACCACGGATAATGGCTATGCCGGTTTGCAAACATGCGGTAGTGATACCTGCCTTTGGAGCGGATGCGGCACTAGTGAATATTGCGGCGATGAAATCATTAATGGCCTGGAAATTTGCGATGACGGCGCGAATAATGGAATTTACGACTCTTGCAATCAGGACTGCACCGGAGATACGCCAAGTGTTTGCGGCAATGAAGTTGTTGAAGGCGATGAAGAATGCGATGACGGGCCGGAAGGTTCTGATTCTTGCTCAATAGAGTGTACTATTATTGAACCGGAACTTAGTTCAATAACAGTATGCAAATACATAGATATAGACGGGTTGGCTTCAACAACCGATGACCAATATTTAGCGTCTACGACAGTTTGGACATTTATTTTAGAAAATGATATAGCTACTACTTCCCAAGCAACATCCGGCGGCTGCGCTGTTTTTAATGATTTGGATTCAGGCGAGTATGCTGTTGCGGAAGAGTTGGCTGAAAACTGGGCAGTTCTTGATCCGGCGAGCGGCCAGGCGGAAGCAATTCTTGAAAACGGGCAAGACATAACTATTAATTTTGTTAATTATTATAATGAGCCGATTGAGCCGGTTTGCGGAGACAGCATTATTAATCAGGAATATGAAGAATGCGATGATGGCCAAGCCAATGGCCAAATTTGCCAAGCCGGCTATGGCGGAACTTGCGCGTATTGTTCAAACGCCTGCACGATAATTGAATTAACAGGCCCTTATTGCGGCGACGGAACCTGCGGCGGGGGTGAAACTTGTTCAACTTGTTCAACAGATTGCGGATCTTGCGGCGGCGGCGGAGGAGGCGGCGGCGGTTCAACGCCTTTGGCAGTCCGCGGCGAGCAGATAAAATGCTTATCGGAAACTTCCGTGGTTATTACCTGGCTTACCAATAAGTATTCAACCGGCAGAGTGGTTTATGGCGAAGAACCGCAAATTTCTATCGGTCCGGCGCCTAACTATGGCTATGATTTTTCAACCGAAGAAGATGCCAATAAAGTTTTGGAGCATTCAGTGGTTATTAACAATTTAGCCGCCAGCGCTGTTTATTATTTCAAGCCGATTTCCAGCGCTTCTCCGGATGTGTTTGGCAAAGAATTAACATTCAACCTCGCGGACTGCATGGCGGACGGCTGCGAAGTTGTTGTTTTAGGCGAAGAAGGCGCTCCTGAGTTAACGATCAGCAAAACAGTTAACGTTGATTTTGCCAATCCGGGCGATACTGTGGTTTATAAAGTAAATATAGCCAATATCGGCAATATAGCGGCTTATAACGCGGTTTTAACCGATACTTTGCCGGACGGCTTTACTTTCAGCGAAGCAGGAGGATCAGCCAAAACTTGGCAGATTGGCGATATTGAGCCGGGGCAAATTCAAGAAATTGAATACTCGGTTAATATCAGCAGTTCTTCAGCCGCGGGAATTTTTGCCAATATAGCGAGCGCGAGCGCTGATAATCATAATTCCGTTAGCGCTTCAATTGATGTAGAAGTGCGGCTTGTAAAAGTTTTAGCGGCTAGCGGCATTGATGCCGCGGAATATATTTTATTGGTTATTCTTTCCATAAAATTACTTGTTGCCGCGCAAATACTAAGAAGAAAATATTTGCATCCGTATAATGTGTTTAGCGTAAAAATTTAATAAAAAGCAAAAATAATTAAAACCCGCCGCCTATTAAGCAGCGGGTTTTAATTTTGCAAAGAGAATGTCCGGCGGCAGAGCCGTTTATTCTTTTATGAAAATAATTCGCGCAGTTAATAAACAGCAATCAGTACGGTTGTTTTTTTGTTGGTTTTGTAATATAATATTGTTATATGAAATTAACTGTTAAGCAAAAAATAGAAATAAAAAAAATCGGTGAAAAATATAATCTGCGTTTTATCATTATCCATGGCTCTTATGCTGTCGGGGAAGAAAGGAAAGGCAGTGATTTGGATGTGGCTGTTTACGGCAAGGAGAAGATTGATTTTAAACGGCATATCAAAATGTATGGTGATTTTGCTAATGTTTTCGGCGACAATAAAGGCAGGGAGCTTGATTTAAAAATTTTGCATAATACTAATCCATTATTTCGTTATGAAGTTGTACGCAATGGGCAATTAATTTATGGCAATCAAAATGATTTTGACGAGTATTACCTGTATGCTTGCAAAGATTATAACGACAGCAAGAGCTTATTTAAACTGCAGGATATTTTAATCAATAAAAGGCAAAAACATTTAAATAAAGTTTTAGCGCAATATGCTTAACGCAAGATTAATAAAAAAGAAAATTGATTTAATCCAAAGGGATCTGGAAAGATTAATAGATTTCAAGGATTTTACTTTTGATGAAATGGCTAAGGATTATATAAAATACGCCGCCTTAAAAAATATTTTTATGGAGATTATCGGGCGCGGCATTGATATTAATGAGCACATTATTGCCAGGTTAGGGTCATATCAAAATTTATCACCAAGAGATTATAAGGAAACTTTCTTGCATATGGCAAAGCTAAGCGCTTTGCCGGAAAGTTTTGCCAAAAAAATAGCCGCAAGCGCCTGTTTTCGCAATGCGATTGTGCATGATTATGATGATTTGGATGAAAGAATAGTTTATAAAACTGTTGGCGAGGCGATTAAGCAATACAGCGATTACTGCAAGCATATTTTAAAGTTTTTAGATAAAAGAAGGGCTGAAGAAAAAAAGCAAGAAGTAAGAATAAAGAAGTAAGAATAAAGAAGTAAGAATAAAGAAGTAAGAATAAAGAAGAACAGTCCTTAATGGGTTGTTTTTTTGTTTTTGAAATTTGTGCTATAATTTATGTATAATGAATTGTTAATAATTTCTGCCGTTTTTTAGCGGGATGCTAAAGCATCCAGAACCCGAACTGAAGTTCGGTAGAAGTTTTTTATTTTATGAACATCGCGATCAACGGCTTTGGCCGGATCGGCCGAGCCGCTTTTAAAGCTTTTTTAGAAAAAAAATCAAAAATTAATATTGTCGCAATTAACGACTTAACAGACACCAAAACATTGGCGCATTTATTAAAGTATGACACTGCTTACGGCAGATACGGAAACAAAGTGGAATATGCCGCAGATAGCTTAATCGTCGCCGGCAAGAGGTATAAAGTATTCGCTGAAAAAGATCCTGCTAATTTGCCTTGGAAAGAAATGGAAGTTGATATTGTTTTAGAGTGCACAGGCAGATTCAGGACAAAAGAAGAAGCCATGGCTCATATTAAAGCAGGAGCAAAAAAAGTGATAATTTCCGCGCCGGCGAAATCCGATAGCGTTAAAACCATTGTTCTGGGCGTAAATGAAAATAAAATCAGCAAGAATGACAAAATAATATCAAACGCTTCCTGCACGACAAACTGCTTAGCCCCTGTTGTTGATATTGTGCGGCAGAATTTCGGCATTAAAAAAGCGATTATGACAACGGTTCATTCATATACCGCTGACCAGAATATCGTTGACGGACCCCACAAGGATCTGCGCAGAGCGCGCGCGGCAGGAATTAATATCGTGCCCACAACAACAGGAGCCGCTATCGCAGTCTGCCAAGCGATCCCCCAGCTCAAGGGCAAAATTGACGGCATGGCAATCCGCGTGCCAACGCTTGTCGGCTCGCTGTGCGATATAGTTTTTGAAACAAACAAGAAAGTTGATGAAAAAGAAGTTAATAAGATTTTTAAGAAGATGGCCAATAGCGCCAGATACCGCGGTATTGTTGAGGCGACGGACGAGCCCATAGTTTCTTCCGACATTATCGGCAATCCGGCCAGCGCCATTGTTGATTTGCCTTTAACTAAAGTGATTGAGGGTAATTTGTTAAAAATAGTCGCATGGTATGATAATGAATGGGGGTATTCCAATAGATTAGTTGATTTGTGCGGGTATATTGAAAGGAAAAAGCTAATTTAAGCGCGATTTATGTTTATGAAAAATTATACAAGATTAACTAAAAAAGACATTAGAAAACAATACAGCTTAATAAAGAGCTATTACAAGAAGCATTTAAAAAAATTTGGAGTTGTTTTACCTAAATTATATGATGCAAATAAAAAATTTACTAAGAATGCCCTAACATTAGTTTATTTATCTATCGGATATCCGGACACTAAAATAATTTCAAAAACAGAATTAACAGAGTTTATCAGATTTTTTGACAAAAAAGTAAATGATGTTCAGTAAGCAAGGCATTTAGGCGCTCAAAGCGGATGGTGGATTGTTGCCGGCGGCAGGGATAATATAGTACTTGATATAAAAAAAGGCTTTTATCAATTATATACATTAGAACGGCCTTATCCGGATTTTAAAAAGGGCCATAGAGTAAATGATATTTGCAATTGGAAAGAATTAAAAGAGCAATATGGCTATAGATGCGCTACTTGCGGTTCACGAGAAGGAGATCCTCATTTTCATTGGTCAGGGGCTAAAACAAAATTGCAAAAATCCCACAAAGATCCAAACAAGCCATTAATTGAGGGGAATATTATTCCGCAATGCCAAAAATGCAATAGAGCTGATAGGAATAGATGGGTTTATGACGACAAAGGCAGAGTTGTTAAATTAGCGAATCCATCTTTTGTCAAGAATTTTGATAAAGAAGTGAGATGGAAAATTTATAAAATACTTTATAAAGAATTTAAAGGCAGAAAGCCGTATGAAAAATAAACAAAAAATAAATAAAATTATTTTAGGCGATTCCCTGGAAATTTTGAAAAATATTGAAAATAGTTCAATAGACGTTGTTTTGACTGATCCGCCGTATTTTTTAGATAAATTAGATAATAATTGGCAATATGACAATGTTAATAATAAAAAAAATCAGCAAGTCATAAAATCCTTGCCGTCAGGGATGAAATTTGACAGAGAACAGGGAAAAAAATTTTATAATTGGTATTTTAAAATATCAAAAGAAATATTAAGGGTTTTAAAGCCTGGCGGATTTTTCTTTTCATTTTCCAGCCCAAGGCTATATCATAGAATGGCAAGCGCGGTTGATGATGCGGGAATGGAAATTAGGGATTGTTTTTTGTGGCTTTATACTCAAAATCAAGCAAAAGCAATGAGTTTGAATCATTTTATTGATAAATTAAATATTAACAACGAAAAGAAAGAAAAATTAAAAAGCAAATTTCAGGGATGGAAAACCCCGCAATTAAAATCTTGCTTTGAGCCGATAGTAATGGCGCAAAAGCCAACTGATGGAACCTTTTTAAATAATATGATTAAAAACAGCATAGGACTTTTAAACACAGAAGTAAAAGTAGGAGATAATATGTTTCCCGCTAATATTTTAACAGTTGAGAATATTAATGAAATTATTGATAAAGCGTTTTTAATAAAAAAGCCGAGCAAGGAAGAGAAAAGCGATTTTAATAGCCATAAAACAGTAAAACCATTGGAATTATGCGAGCATTTAATTAAGCTAACGGCTTTTTATAAAGACGCCGTTGTTTTAGATCCATTTGTCGGCAGCGGAACTACAGCCCTGGCGGCAAAAAAATTAGGATTACATTATATTGGAGTTGATATAAATCCTGAGTATGTTGATATTGCGTTAAAAAGGCTTAATAGTATGCCAAAATTAAAATTATCAAAAATGCAAAATAAAAAAAGAGAAGCTATATCCTTTAATGCGCAAGTGAATATTTTTGATTTAATGTATAGCAAGGGGGTGTTTTAGCCTTTTTTGAATTATGAATATATTTAATAAAATCAAAAAAGCAAAATTGGTTGGGCGCGGCGGCGCTTGTTTTTCTGTGGCCGTGAAGTGGGAAATGGTGAAGAAAGCGGCAGTGGACAAGAAATATGTTGTCTGTAATTCCGCGGAAGGCGAGCCGGGCGTGAAAAAGGACGGATATATTTTGGAGCATTTTCCGGAAAGAGTCGTGGACGGCATGAAAATAGCCATTGATTTTTTAGGCGCGGAAAAAGCTTATATTTATATCAATAAAGATTATTATAAAAAATACGGCAAAAAATTAATTAGCTTGATAGGCGGCGCGCCCATTGAGCTTTTTGTTAAGCCGATTGATTCCGGCTATATCGGAGGCGAGGAAAGCTCAATTTTAAACGCAATAGAGGGTAAAAAAGTTGAACCGCGATTACGCCCGCCTTTCCCCACAACTAATGGACTATTTGGATGCCCGACTTTGGTTAATAATGTTGAGACTTTTCACAATGTAAGCTTGGTTGCTTCTGATGAATATGAGAATAGGAGATTTTATACCATAAGCGGAGACTGCCTGCATGACGGCGTTTATTCTTTTCCTGACAGCTGGACAATCCAAAAGATATTGAAAGAAACAAGAAATTATCCGAATTTTCCTTTTTTTGTTCAAATAGGCGGCGATGCCAGCGGAGAAGTTTTGGCAGTCAGCCAGCTGAAAAGCCAAGTTAGCGGCGCCGGATCAATCGCGGTTTACAGCATAATCAAGCATAAGCCAACGGATTTGATTAAAAAATGGCTTGACTTTTTTATTAATGAATCATGCGGCCAATGCGTTCCATGCAGGGAAGGAGTCTACCGCTTGGTTGAGATTACCAGATCAGCGGATCCTGATTGGCAATTATTCGGAGATCTTCTTGATAATTTAAGCGAGACTGCTTTTTGCGGGTTGGGCTGCGCAGTGCCGGTGCCGCTAAAATCATACATTAAAAATGTTTTGGCAAAAATGCCTGAAAACAGCATTAATTTGCCGAACGGAAGCAAGAAAATTATTTGCGAATGTTTTAAAAGCGCATAACACGTAACGCATAACGCATAACGGCGCTATAATTATGAAAAAGATTAAAATTAAAATCAACAATCAAGAAATAGAATGCTCTGCAGATAAGAATATTTACAAGGTTGCCAAAGAAAACGGGATTTTTATCCCGGGTCTTTGCGGCCATCCTGATTTTCCAGCCAAAGCCAACTGCAGAATTTGCGTGGTGGAAATAAAAGGCCGCAAAGATTTAACCACCTCCTGTTCAACAAAGGCTGAAGACGGCATGGAAATAATTACGGACAGCGAAAGAGTCAAGAAAGCGCGCAATTTGAATATTGAATTAATTTTTGCCGAGCATATAGAAAAATGCCCAACCTGCGTTTGGCGCGTTAATTGCGCTTTATTGAATTTTGCCGACAGATATAAAATTGAAATTACCAGATTCCCGGACAGAAAAGGATCAAGAAAAATTTATAAATTCGGCAATTCAGTGGAAATTGACGGCACTCAGTGCATTGACTGCCGCAACTGTATTGACGCTTGTTCGTTGTTGCAAAAAATTAATTATCTTGAACTAAAAGGCAAGGGTCATGACCAAGAAGTGGTTCCGGTAAAAAGCCACCGCCTCGGCGGGGCAGGCAAAAAAATTGATTGTATTTACTGCGGCCAGTGCGCAGTGCATTGCCCTGTTGGTTCGGCTCAAGAGCAGACGCATTGGGAGATGGTGGAGAACGCGCTAAATAATAAAAATAAGATTGTAGTTGCCCAATTCGCTCCGTCCATCAGGGTTAGCATAGGCGAAGAATTTAACATTCCATACGGTAAAACAGTAACAGGCCAAGTAATATCCGGCTTGCGCAAGCTTGGTTTTAAACATGTCTTTGACGTAAATTTTGCCGCTGATATAACAACTATGGTTGAAGCGCAAGAATTATTAGAAAGATTATTGTCTGAAAAAAATCCGAAATCCGAAATCCGAAATCCGAAATCCGAAATGCCTATGTTCACTTCCTGCTGTCCGGCATGGGTTAAATATGTTGAATTTTATCATCCGGAGCTTATTCCGAATTTGACCACTTCCAGATCCCCGCAGATTCACCTTGGCGGGATTATAAAGACTTTTTGGGCGGAAAAAATGAATATAAACCCGAAGAATATTGTGGTAGTATCAGTAATGCCTTGTACTGCCAAGAAGTTTGAATCTTCAAGAAAGGAGATGAAAATAAAAGGCGTTTGGCCGGTTGATTATGTGATAACCACGCGGGAGTTTGCCTGGATGCTGAAGAAGAATAATATTGATTTTGCCAAATTAAAATCAGGCAAGCCGGATAATCCGCTTGGAGAATACAGCGGCGCCGCGGCAATTTACGGCGGAAGCGGAGGCGTTATGGAGTCAGCGTTGCGCACGGCGCAATTTTTGGCTTGCGGCAAGAGTAAAAGCAAATTATGCGAAGTCCGTTTAGATTTCAAAGATGTGCGCGGCATGGCCGGCATTAAAGAAACCATTGTGAATGTTGCCGGTAAAAATGTTAGAGTGGCCGTAGTGAACGGGATCGGCAACATTGATCCGATTTTAAGACATTTGGATAAATATGATTACATAGAAGTTATGGCTTGCCCGGGCGGGTGCATTGGCGGAGGCGGACAGCCGATTCCAACCACGCCGGAAACCAGAAAAAAGAGAATAGAAGCATTATACAGAATAGATAAAAATAAAAAAATAAGAAAAGCGCATGAAAACAAATGCGCCGCGGAAGCCCTTGGCTGGCTGAAAAAGCAGGGAAAACTGGAATGCCAGGTTTTACATACTAAGTATAAGAAGAGAAGCTGAGGAAAATAAAAATTAAAATAAAGGCGCCCCGATAGACATCGGGACGCCTTTATTTTGATTGCAATATTATTGTTTTTATTTTTGCGGCATTACATTTACTGTTTTTACTGTTTTTAATTGATTGTTGAATTTTCTTAATTTTTTGGCGGTAAATTTAACAAAGCCCGCGGCAATGGCGAAAAGAGTGTCATCTTTGCCTTTTTTAACATTCTTGCCCGGATGGTATTTAGCGCCTCTTTGGCGGATTATAATAGCTCCGGCTTTGGCGAATTGCCCGTCGTTTAATTTTACTCCCAATCTTTTGCTGATTGAATCGCGGCCCAGGGTTGTGGAACCGCCTGCTTTTTTATGCGCCATATAGTTTTAGTTGATTAAGTTAGCCAGTTAATTAGTTTTCATCTTAATTTAATATAACAAAATCAATATTAGATGTCAAGGATAGACATGTTTGACAAAAATTTATAATATGATAATATATAAATACATACTAAATCAGTAGGAGTTATGAAATTTTCCACCTGTACAACTTATGGCTTGCGCGCCATGATTAATTTGGCGCAAAACTATAATTCAGGAAACGTTTCCCTGTCCAGTATTGCCTTGGAGGAAAAAATTTCCCATAAATATTTGGAGCGCATATTCGCAAAATTAAAAAAAGCGGGCTTAATCAAATCAGCCAAAGGAGCAAGGGGCGGCTATAAATTATTAATTAGTCCCGCGAGAATAAATGTTCATGATATAATCAAGGCGTTAGAAGGCAAGATGACATTGTTTTATTGCTTAAGCGAAGACGGTAAAGTGTATTGCGGCAATAAATGCGAATGCGGCGCCACGAAAGTTTTGCTAAAAGTCCAGCAGGCAGTCAACAATACTTTAAGAAATATTAAATTATCGGATTTAATGTAAATAATGCTCGTTGCGCGTTGCGCGTTATGAGTTATGCGAAGTATGCCATATTCAAAAAAAGTTATACAGCATTTTAAAAATCCCCATAATCAGGGTGTTATTAAAAACGCTGACGCTGTCGGCAAAGTTGGCAATCCTGTTTGCGGCGATGTCATGAAAATTTATATTAAAATAGGGCGGAAAAAGGTTGACAAGGGCGGAAAAGCGCAAGAAGGCAAGGATTTTATAAAAGATATTAAATTTGAAACCTTGGGCTGCGCCGCGGCCATTGCCGTGTCATCCGCGCTAACCGATATTGTAAAAGGCAAAACTTTGGACGAGGCGTTGAAAATCACCAAGGATAAAATCGTAAAAGATTTAGGCGGCTTGCCTGCGCCGAAAGTCCACTGTTCCATGCTTGGAATTGAGGCCTTGCATAAGGCGATTGAAAATTATAAAAATAAAATAATAAAATAATAAAATAATAATTTTATTAATCTTTGTTTTTCGCGGGGATTTATAATTAATAAAAACTATATGGAAGAAAAAATTAAAAAAGTTTTAGAAAAAATCAGGCCTTCTCTGCAGGCAGATGGCGGAGATGTTCATTTTGTAAATTTTGATGAAAATAGCGGCGTTTTAAAGGTTGAATTAATGGGCATGTGCGCTCATTGCCCCATGTCGCAAATTACCTTGAAGCAGGGGATTGAGGCGGAAATTAAAAAAGAAGTTCCGGAAGTTAAAGAGGTTGTAGCTGTCTAAATACCCCTCTGCCCTTCGGGCATCTCCCCTTGGCAAGGGGAGAAATTTTGCGAGGTTAATTGTATATTAATTATAATAAGCTAATTATATTCCCCTCCTTACTAAGGAGGGGTTAGGGGAGGTTAAAAATTATGAAAATATATTTAGACCATAGCGCGACAACGCCCATGGACAAGCAAGTCCTTAAGGTCATGCTGCCTTATTTCAGCGATAAGTTCGGCAACCCTTCTTCAATCCATGGTTTTGGTCAAGCTGCGTTGGCGGGAGTTGACGCGGCAAGAGAAGAATTGTCAAGATTTTTAAACTGCGCGCCGGATGAAATTATTTTTACATCAGGAGCCACGGAATCTGATAATTTAGCCATAAAAGGCGTGGTAAAAGCATTAAAAAAACAGGGGATAAAGAGAGAAGAAATGCATATTATTACATCGCTTATTGAGCATGACGCTGTTTTGGAGCCGTTGACGGATCAGGAAGCAAAAGGCATGAAAATTACGCGTTTGCCTGTTAAGGCGAACGGCGTTGTTGATATTGAAAAGTTTAAAAAAGCGATTAGAGATGATACGGTTTTGGTTTCAATTATGTATGTTAACAGCGAAGTGGGGAGCATTCAGCCGATCCGCGAGATCGGCAAGATTATTAAAAATATTAATGAGAAAAGATTAAAAGAGTGGCATAAATGCAGAACTAAAAACAGGGGAGAGAAGCCGCGCCCGATTTATTTCCATACTGACGCGACACAGGCGGTTAATTTTCTTGATTGCGATGTCAAGCGCCTGCACTGCGATTTGTTAAGCTTGTCGGGGCATAAAATCTACGGTCCGAAAGGGGTCGGCGCTTTATTCGTCAAATCAGAAACGCCGCTTAAGCCGGTTCAGCTGGGAGGGCATCATGAAAGAAATTTGCGCAGCGGAACTTTAAATGTTCCGGGGATTGTCGGGCTGGGGGAAGCAATAAGATTATTGGATAAAAAAAGCCGGGAAGTTGAAAATAAAAAAATAGTTAAATTGCGCGATATGCTGGTTAACGGAATAATGAAAAATATTCCAAATGCCATACTAAATACTGACCGGGAAATTTCCACTCCGTCGCACGCCCATTTTTCTTTTTTGGGAGTTGAAGGGGAGTCAATTTTGATTTCATTGGACCTGAAAGGAATAGCGGTTTCCACCGGCTCTGCCTGCGCTTCATCCAGCTTGAAAGCTTCGCATGTGCTTCTGGCCATGGGGATCAAGCCGGAAGTAGCGCATAATTCTATCAGGTTTACTTTGGGTAAGCTCACAACGGAAGCTGAAATTAAACAAGTTATAAAAATATTGCCGCCTATCATCAAGCGCCTCCGCAAAATGTCGCCGGAGCATTAACACTCAAATCTATAAGCGTATTTAAAAAACCATTCACTTTGCACCAAAGTGAATGGTTTTTTAAAATAGTTAGAATTTCATGCTGCCTCGCCGCAGTTTCTCAGCAGAGGACTGCGGCGGTTTCGCCTGCTTGTCCGCCGCAGTCCCTTTCCCCGCAAGAAGCAGGGGCAGGCAGGAGACTGCGACGCGGCGGAAATTAATTTATCCGCGCATTACTACTCGCGCGTTACGCGTTACGCGTTACGCGCGGCTAATCAAAAGGATTGGAAATTTTATCCAATTCCCGCCTGTTTGTTTTTTTGTTTATTTTTTCCGTAATAACGTTAAATTTTTCAATATCCACTGTTTCAACCGCGACTTTTTCTTTCAGCACTATTATTTCTTCAAAATAGGTAATCACTTGATAAAAATTTTTGTACAAAAAGAAAGTATTATAAGACAACGCGGAAATGCTTAAAATTATTATAATAATATAAAGCCAAAAAAATGTTTTTTTTGATGTGAATTTTATTTTATCCATAGATTTTTTATTTGTTAACCCAGTAAATATTCGCTGAAATCGCCATGCTTATGCCGCTGCTAAGGCCCAAATCCTTGCCGGCGATAGGCGATTTGGCCGATGCCGAAGAGACTTCCAAGGAATTTACAGTTATATAATAATGCGAAGACTCCAAGTCCGCCAAGTAATTCAGCAATTCCGTAAAGCCGCCGGCCAAAGAAAGATTTAACCGTATTTCTTGCAGCGCTTTGCTTTTGTCAAGATTTTTAAACGCGTCCATGTTTATTTTTTGCTCAACATTGTTTTCATGCGCGAAATTTTCTAAAGTTGTAATAAAATCAAGCTCTTGCTCGTTAATAACAAAAACATTGTTCAGCTTTTCCAAATCCGGCTTTATTTCTTGCAAGTTTTCTTTTAACTGCTTTAAGCTTTGCCCCTTAATGTATTTTTTTTCTAAATCAATTCTTTCCGCCTCAACTTCGTTTTTTATCTTTTTAATGTCATTAATGGCCGGCATTACGATAAAAAAAACAATAATTCCCATAATAGCAAGAAAAATTACAGGTCCGGCTATTATTTTTTTCTTTAAGCTGTATTTTGTAAAATTATCTATTTGCATATAACCGTTAAATTGTTACATTGCTAAATTGCTATCATTAAAACAATTTAACAATGCTTGCAGGAGTATTTTAATAAACAAAAATAATAATATTCAGTAATTTAGTGTTCAAGAAGATAAGTCTTACTTGACATCTTTCAACACGGGCAAGTTTAAGCTTGCGCTTATTTCAAAATTTATATTTTCTTTCTGCATTATGTTTTGCAAAGGGAATTTAATGTCGGAATATACGGGAGAATCTTCCAAGCTTTTTTTAAAAAGCAGCAGATTATCGCGCGAGCCGGCCAGCCCTTTGATGCTGATTAAGCTTGGATCGCCGCTGATTTTAACATTTGACAATGAAATATCTTCAGGGGTTTTGGCGGCTAAGTTTTCCAGAAGCAAAGACCATTCGGTAAATTCGTTTTGAATTTGCGAAATTTGGCTTATCTGGAAATTAATATCCCTTGCTTCAGCATTGTAGCTTTGGCTGCTTTTAGTTATCAAAGCGCCCTGCTCTATTATTTTATTAAAATGATTTTGCATGATCAGCTTGGCGATCAAAAGAGTTATGGCGATTATCACCATGGCTATAATAATAAAGCTACTCATCTTTTTCAGTATTTTGTAAATCCGTTTTAGCTTAAGCTCTTTTTTTAATTGTTGCGGTATTAAATTTAATTTTAACATTTAAGCATTTTAACATTTGAACAATATTATTTTTTAATATGTTTTAATGTTAGTGCGTTTATATGAAAATTTATATCTCTTCTATAAATATTCCCCTTAAAGCAAGGCCTATTGCCGTGGAAAAAGTCAGGCTCGCGTCCTGAGTTATTGATAATAGCTTGTTTTTTTTATTTTTGCTTTCTTTATTCAAATCAATTTCCAGAATATGCTTTTCTTTTAAAATATCGGAGAATTTTCCGTTAATTTCCGATAAATTAATCAAAGCATTGCCCGGCTTAGCTGGAATTGAAAGCTCTTTGCTGATAATTTCATCCAACTTTTTTATGTTAGCGCCGCCGCCGCAAAGCAGAATTTCATTGATCGGGCCCCTGCCGGAGAAATGAGCGTTATAAAATTCAATAGTTTCCCGCATTTTTTTTATCAGCTCATGGGCCATATCGGACAGGATGTTTTTGATAATTCCATCAGCTTTTCTTTCATCAAAACCGCAGACAATTTTTGCCTTTTCAGCTTGGCTTGCTTCAATCTTTAATGTTCTGGCAATGCGGTTAGTCGCCTCCTCTCCGGATATCGGCATGCTTACGGTAAAAAGAATCGTATTTTTTGAATAGATAATCATGCTTGTCCTTTTCGCGCCTATATCAATAATGCCATAATTTTTTTCAAATGCCCCCTCAAATTTTAATGCTTCTTCGGCAAGCAGGCTGCGGCAGATGGAAATCGGCTCTATTTCCAGAGCCACAATAGAATACTTGGCTTCTTTGAGCAAATTAGCGTATTGGCTCACTATATTCTGCGGCGCGGCCCCTATTAAAACCGATTGCTTGCTATCCGGTGTTTTTATGATTTGCCAATCGTAGTACATTTCGTTAATTGGCATTGGTATGTGTTTTTCAATTTCATTGCTGATAATTTCCCGCATTGGATTAGGAGTTCTTTCAACTTCAATAAGCTTGATGAAGGTTTTGGTTTCAGGCAAGCATGATATTATTTCCCCGGAGCTAATTTTGCCGAATTGCGGATTCGCGATAAGTTTTTTTATTTTTTTAGCGACTCCTTCTTTATTCTTTATTTCTCCTCCTTCAATCAATCCCGCCGGCAGGCTGGTTTTGCCCATAGCTTGGATTGTTATTTTATTCCTGATTTTATTAAGCTGGACGAATTTCAACGATAAATCAGATATGTCCAGGCCTATGGGGTAAGTTGAGTTATTATTGAAAAACATATATTGTTTATAAAATAGTTTAAGGGGTATTAATATTATATCATAAAAATAACGTTTTTGAAATTAGAAATTAGAAATTAGTAATTTGGAAATAAATAAAAATATTTCAAAAGAATTACCCAAATTTCCAATTTCCAATTTCAAATTACAGTTATTATTTTTCTTCCCATGATATGAACACATACTCTCCTGTTGTCGGGAAGGAAGGCGGCGGCGCGTAGGTGGCGTTAGAATCGTAAATTGAAGTTGTAGTGTTGTAGCCGTCTATAGTAGCGCCCGTGCCGTCCGCCCAAGACCATGTCCAAATTTGATTAGTGATTATTCCGCCGTATACTTCTATGCTGTTTTTTACATCACAGCTTGGTTCGCAGCAATAATAATTTCTAAAACAGCGGCCATTTTGCGCTAAAAGTATGGCGTCAATAACCAAATCAGTCGGGGCGTGCTGCGGTATTTTAATATGTTTTTGCGCGATAAGCCCTAAAATATGATTGCCGTCGCGAGCCAAATAATTAATATTGTTGTTTATATAAATAGTTTTTCTTTTATTAATATTATCAGGCAGTCTGGCGGCGACTAATGTAGCGCGTCCGTTAACAGTTCCCTCAACCCAGACATCATCTTCAATGTAAATAAGGCCGTTAGCCGGTATCGCATAATTATTATCATAGGTTTCGCTGTTAATTTTTTCCGCGATATTTTGGCCGCAGCCGGTAAAAGATTCTTTGTATTGATAAATTGCCGCTTCCAAACTATTAACAATATAAACATCAAAAGTGCCGTCATTTTGAAAAATAACATGATACCCGTCATTATTTCCTCCTGATGAACCAAAGTAGAGCGCGTTGTCCTTTATTTCCGCTATATCCGCGGTAATACTGTTGAAATCAACGATTGGCACCGGGTAATCCCATAAATCATAGTTTGGCCCGGCTCCCCAAACAGCGGGGCACTCGCAGCCGGTGCCGCTGATCCAAGCGCAGGGGCTGCCGCAGTTTGAAGAATTGCAGCCGTGGCTGAAGGTGCAGATATAAGTATTTCTGGCAGAAGCCACTATGGAATCGTTTGTGCCGTCCATCCGCACGCCGCCGTTGGAATGCATTTCTCCCCTTACATTTTCACTGTCGCCGAACCAGATATCGGAATTTGTCAGAAAAGAATAATGCGCGAGAGACGGATCCCCGTATCTTATTTCCACTGTCCTTTTTATGTTGGGATAGCTGTTAACCCACCCGGTTGATTTTACCTTTACGATAGTGGAGCCGATGGGGGGAGGAGTGATTTCCAGGACGTAGGTTCCTGCCGCGCTTCCAGACGGCTCGTAAAAAGTATGCTCGTAAGGCCCGTATGGCTCGCCCGGCTCTCCCGGATCCGCGCCTGTGCCGTCGTAATAATCATCCAGTTCATGCGCGAGATGCCAGCGGTAATAATTCGCGCCGGCTTCAGCTATATGCAGGGCCTGCTGTTTGGCAGACTGCTGGAGATAAAGCCGGTTTCTGTATATTCCCAATGATATTAATCCCATGGAAGACGCTAAAAAAATCGCCGTGATTGACAAAACAAGAATAAGAGCGGCTCCGGATTGGCTTGTTTTATTCTTAATCATAAATCTTTAAGCATAGTTTAAATTTATAAGTTGTCTTTCAAATTCCTTAAATGTATGTCTGTTTCAACAACATAATCTCTTGGAGCTATCTCCGGCGTAGCGTTTATTTTTATAAAAACGCGGATTAGCCGTATGCTGTTTTTATTCGCCAAGGGGTTGGCGATTAAATTATTATTAGTGTCATAATACGTAAAAATAGGCTCGGCTTGATTATTGATATATTCAGCTATTTCGGAAATCATTTCATTCTCGTCCAAATATTCCAACGGATCTCCAATCGGCTCTATAACCCCCTTTTTTAATATGTCGCTATCCAAAAAATACCTTATTTTTTCAATATATTCGTCGCTGTCAATATCGCTGAAAAAACTGAAATTTTGCTCTTCCACAGTATCAAGCAAATAGTCTCCGCGGTCGCTTTGCGCGGACTCCCTAACTTCTCCAATTATTTCATTGGTTATTCTTTTTGCGTTTTGCACCGCTGAATCTTGCTCGTAGCCGAATAGAATGGATTTAAATCCTCTGATAATAAAGTCGGAGGAAACAAAAAACAAGATAATAAAAATAGACATAACAACCGTTATTTCCAAAAGCGAAAAGCCGTTTTGTTTTTTTTGTTTAATCATGTTGCATAGCGCTAATCCGCCCCGCTTTGGCGAGATAGATTCGCGTTATATTGATTTTACTTTAAATAAAGTTTTACTTCCACGACACTGTCGGGAGGAAGATCGGTTGGCTGGAGCGGTTCAGACATAATGATAGCGTAAGCGGAATATCCATCCGGCAAAGTCAAAGTATATGAATCCCATTCAATATTAGATATGGATATTATCCCTGAACCGTTCGTAGAAAAATTTTGGCTGTATTTATAAATAACAGGGTCTTCTCCTATTTTTTTAGCGCCTTGAATATTTATCGGGGCATTGGCGATTGGCGTTTCAGTCCCGTAATTGTCAAATGGCGTGGCGTAAATGTCAAAGTCATCTTCTCTGTCGTCTTCCCATGAAGCGTAAGGCACATTATTGACAGGATTTATTGTTACATCCGGATTGTATTGGGCCGATGTTCCAAGATCTATGTTAAGTCTAACATCTTCACTCCATAAATTATTTCCGTCCGCGTCGTATTTTTGCGCGTAAATATCAGGATTGCCGTTGCGCTCGTCAGTCCAGACAATATAAATATTATCCAGCGAATCTATGGCTATGGCAGGGGAGTATTGGCTGGTTAAATCAGCATTAGTGTTGATAAGCAGATCAGAAGCCCAAAGAACATTTCCGTCCGCATCGTATTTTTGCGCGTAAATATCAGGATTGCCGTTGCGTTCGTCAGTCCAGACAATATAGGCATTGTCTGCGGAATCAATTGCTATGTCAGGCGAGTATTGGTCAGTTGCGCCGCCGTCAGTATTAATCAATAAATCAGCAGCCCAGAGAGCGCTCCCTATTGTATCGTGTTTTGCCCCATAAATATTCAAATCGCCGTTTCTTGAGTCAGTCCATGCAACATATAGATTATCGGCAGAGTCAGCGGTTATTTCCGGCTCGTATTGATTGGTTCCGTCCGCCGGATTCGCGTTTACGCTAATTTCAGGAATCCAAAGTTCATTGCGCGCCGCGTCATAGCGCTGCATGAATATGTCAAGATCCGTATTGCGGTTGTCTTGCCAAACAACAGTAATTTCAGGGACGCTCAGAATTTCAGACAAAGACATTCTGCCGTTGGTCTGGTCTTTTGCGTCAGCTAAAGTATCCACTCTTTCCGCGCCAATCCAGGCATCGCTCCCGTCGGCAGAGTTTCTTTTGTCCAAATAAACTTCTTCATTTCCGGGAGAGTCGTCATTCCAGCAAATATACAAATCACCAGCGCTGTCAACCATAATGTCAGGCAGAACTTGCTTATTGGCGTCGCTTATTTTTATATCATCAGGCAGCCATTGGGCATTGCCGCCGGAATCGTATTTTTGCGCGTAAATGCGGCTGGACGAGCTGTCGCGATAGTCTTGCCAGACAATATAAATATATCCGGAACTGTCAATAACTAGGCGCGAATTAATCTGGTTTTCCCCTGTTTCATCTGTGTTGACCTGCCAGTTTTGAGGCAAATTGGCTGCTACCGCGTATATATTCAGATCGCTTAACAAATCAATGGCAAAGCTTATTTCTGTTTTTTCACCCTCCAGCACGGTGGCATGCGGCTTGGTGGGATTGGGGTTATCAACGGTTCTGGCTGTTGTTGAGCTGGTGCTGTATCCGGCCTTGGTTACAGTTATCTCATATCCTTCTATTGATTCCGGCGCGCCCGGCAAGCTTATTTTGCCGTCGCTGTTTGTTTCTATATCAAAATTTATTGCCGGGTTAAGCAGATTATTTTCAATATGCGCCGAAGAAGTGGCTACCGGCATGCCGCTAGCATCAAACACCAAGATTGAAAGCGTGCCGCCGCCCGCGTTGGTTTCCATGCCTCTGGGCGCTATTTTCGTAAATACAGAAACGTTTTTAAAGCCGAAAGGGCCGTTCCAACTAACTCTTATTCTCACTTCTTTGTAGTCAGTCGGCAGAAGATCGTCCGGCATCCCGTCTTCTATTCCGTCAAAAGGATCGTCTTCGTATTCAACAAGCGTATTAACAAAAAATACCCCATTATTTACGTTAACGGTTTCATTTACGGGAATTATTCCAAACGGGATTCCGCTTGTTGTGCCGACGTTGTTGTATGGCAAACTGCGGACATATTCCATCTTTTGGTTAGCGATAGTCGCCGCGGCCATGCGTAATTTATTATCGCCGGTAACTTTTAAGGAATAAATTATTAAATTAAAAATAGACAAGGTTAAAATAGCTATAATTACAGAAGAAACCAAAACTTCAATCAATGAGAATCCGAGGTTGTTTTTTCGCATAACGCATAACTCGTAACGCATAACTCGTAACGCATAACTCGTAACGCATAACGCATAACGAAGTACGAAATTAAAAATCTTAAACTTGTAGATTTGAATATTATTTGCAGATTTGAGCGCGTCTACATTGACTGCGTGATGGAATACATCGGCATAACTATGGCAACGGCCATTGCCCCGACGCCGGCGCCTAAAATCAAGATTAGCACCGGCTCAATTATTGAGGGAAGGTTGTTCATGATTTCATCAACTTCGTTTTCGTAGAATTCCGCCAGCTCTTCCAGTATATTGTCCAGTTCTCCGGTTTCTTCCCCGACTGATATCATCTGGGTTACCACTGGCGGGAATAAATGCGGATAATTGGAAATAATTTCATAAATAGTGCTGCCTTTTTTGATCTTGCCGCTCATTTCCAGTAATGCCGCCCTGTAATGCAAGTTGCCGAGTATGCTGCCGGTTATTTGGAAAGTTTTAACAATCATAATGTCAGTTTTCAACAAAGAGCTGATGGTTCTGGCGAATCTGGCTAAATTTATTTTTTTAATAATAGGCGATAAAATAGGCAGTTTTAACAACAACAGCTGAAAATAATATTTTCCTTTGTAGGTACGCAGTATTTTAATAAAAGCGAAAATGAACAGTATTAAAGAAACAGCGGTGAGCACTCCGTTATTTACTATCGCGTCGCTGGCGCCGATTAATATTTTGGTCGGCAAAGGAAGCTCCGCGCTGAAATCCTTGAACATGTCGGAAATTTTCGGCACCACAAATACCATCATAAATGATCCAATGCCTATCATGGCGGTAATAACTACCGCCGGGTATGTGAGCGCCCCCCTTACTTTGGAAATTAATTCGTGCTGTTTTTTCATCTGTATATAAAGCCGATCAAAAACATCTTCCAGTTTGCCGGACATTTCCCCGGCTTCAATCATATTTATGAAAAGTTCGCCAAAAACTTTTTCATGTTTTTTTAAGCTTTCAGACAATGTTGTGCCTTTTTCCACTTGGCTTGAGACATCATTAAGAATTTTGGCGAAATATTTATTTTTTGTCTGTTTTGCCAAAGTTGAAAGAGCGGCTGACAGAGAGATGCCCGCCTTCATCATAACGCCGAGATGCCGCACAAAAAATAATTTTTCAGTAAGCGGAACGCGGCTGAGGCGCAGCAAAAAATTATTCATTTTATCAATAAATGTTTTTTCTTCGGATGCCGGAGACGTTTCAGCTGTTTTTTTATCGCTTGATTTTGTTTGCTCTTCTTCTTGATTGGCGGAAGATAAATTTATAGACATATATTAATAAATAATTAAAATATTCTTTAGTTAGCGAGTTCACGGGTTAACGAGTTATTTTTTAAAATTTGATTAACTCGTTAACTAAAGAACTAAATAATTTTCGTCGTTACGCGTTACGAGAAGCTATTCTTTCGTAACTCTCATAATTTCCTCAATCGTAGTGATGCCGTTTTTCGCTTTTATAAAGCCGTCTTCAACAATAGACAGCATGCCCTGCCTTTTCGCTTGCTTTATTAATTCCGCGCGGCTGGCATTTTTTAATATTAATTCTGAAATTTCCTCGGTAATTTCCAATGTTTCGTATATGCCTATCCTCCCTTTATAGCCGCTGTTTCCGCATTGCTTGCATCCCTTGCCTTTGTAAAAAAGAAGCGATTCTATGCCTTTCCCCGCGTCCGCGATGGCTTTTGTTTTTTCCATTGCCTGCATAATGTTTTCAATATTCAATTGTTTTTTTATTTCTTCAATGGCTTGCTTGCCAAGCATGTAGCTTTGAATGCAGTTAGAGCAGATTTTTCTGACTAATCTTTGCGCGACGATAACATTGGTTGTTGACGCGACAAGAAATGAAGGAACCCCCATTTCAACCAGCCGGGGCAGAGTAGTGGGAGCGTCGTTTGTATGCAGAGTGGACAGCACTAAATGGCCGGTCATGGCGGCATGAATGGCGATTTCCGCTGTTTCTTGATCTCGTATTTCGCCGACCATTATAATGTCCGGATCTTGGCGCAAAAAAGCGCGCAATCCGGCGGAAAAAGTATAGCCGATTTTAGGGTTGACCTGCGATTGGTTTACATGCGCCATCCTGTATTCAATCGGGTCTTCAATCGTAATAATATTAACCTTCGGGGTGTTTAAAATATTAAGTATGGTATATAATGTAGTGGTTTTTCCCGATCCGGTCGGCCCGGTAACTAATATCATGCCATGCGGCTTGCTGATGTTGCGCTTGATAATATCCAAGCTTTTTGGCTGAAATCCCAATTGTTCCAAATTTAAAATCTGCGCTTTTTCAGAAAGCAGGCGCATAACTATTTTTTCTCCGCCGTAAGTCGGAATAATAGAAACCCTGAATGAAACTTTATAGTCTTTGCTTGCTATTTTAAACCGCCCGTCTTGAGGCAGGCGATGCTCGTCAACTTTAAGATTCGCCAATATTTTTATGCGCGCTATAATTCCAGACTGCACATTTTTCGGCAGAGTCATCACGTTAATCAGAATGCCGTCAATGCGGTAGCGGACAGTAATTTCTTTTTCCTCCGGCTCTATGTGTATGTCGCTGGCATTTTCAAATATAGCGTATTCCAGCAAAGTGTCCACTATTCTGACTATGGGCAGGTCTTTGGCTAATTTTTCCAAATTTTCATCTCCTGAAATTTCCGTTTCCTTATCCGTTAAATCCTTAAACTCGGCTTTTAAGCTTTTGTGGTATTGCTTCAAGATGTCTGAAATGCTTTCAGGGCTGGTTAAGTATATTATCGGCTTCAATTTGGTTTTTTTCTTGATAAATTCAAAAATTTCCAGATTTTCAGGGTCTGTGGTAGCTATTTTAATTTCCTTGCCGCTGCTTTCAAAGGCGATTAATTTGTGGGTGGAAGCAATCGGCTCAGGTATCGCGGTTAAAATATCTTTCCTTATTATTTGGCCTTTCAGATTAATAAAAGGCGTGTTAAAATAACTGGCGGCATTTTCATATAACGTTGCCGGAGATATGATTTTTTTTTCATATAAATATCCCTCAATTTTTTTTTCAGCGGTTTTCGCGTCTTTAATGATTTTATTAAATTCATCAGCCGGAAGCATTTTGGATTTTTCAAATATTTTTTTGATTTGTTGATCGGTAAACATAGTTCGCATAACGCGTAACGCATAACGCGTAACGCAGTGATGAATAATTTTATTTTATTATACCATAAAATTATAAATATAGGAAAGTTTTCATTTTTTGCGAAATATGGTAAGTTGTATTTAGGGTAATATTAAATTTATTATTATATATTTCGCGTTACGAGTTACGCGTTATGCGTTGCGCGCAGAAATTATGAGAATTCTTTGGTTAAAATTTTTAAATTATTTTAATTTAAGCAATAAGATTTCATTGAATAGCGCCTTTGACTTGCTGGGCTTTATTTATGTTAGAATAT
Source organism: Candidatus Falkowiibacteriota bacterium (assembly GCA_013791585.1). GTDB lineage: Bacteria > Patescibacteriota > Patescibacteriia > Patescibacteriales > VMTK01 > VMTK01. Next base: position 15,149 of record VMTK01000043.1, on the reverse strand, counting down.
ATTTAATCGCGTTAATAAGCTTAAATTCATTAAATTGGGCGGTTGCGTTTTTTATCAATAAGAATGTGAGCCAAGAATTGGTTTTTTTGCATTATAATGTTAATTTCGGAGTTGATTTAATAGGCGATGTTTCAAGGGTTTATATTATTCCGCTGCTTGGCTTCATTTTTATTTTAACCAATTTTATTTTATTAACTTTTATACACAAGCACGGCAAATTTATCGTTCATTTGCTGTTCGGCGCGGCCTTAATGGCCAATCTGTTTTTGCTGGCTGCCATTGCCTCGGTTTATTTGATTAACTTTCGTTGAAATAATAAAATAACAAAAATAAAAAAGTAATAAAATAATAAATTAATAAAATATAAATTCTTTATTATTTAATTATTTTTAATCTATGACTGATTTTTACATTATCAAAATTTTACTTTTAACAACCTTAGCTTTTGTTTTTACGATCAGCTGGACGCCTTTGCTTACTTATTTTTTATATAAATACAAGTTAGGCAAGCAGATTAGAGATGACAGTTCGACGCCGTTATATTCAAAAATGCACGCCCATAAGTCAGGAACGCCGACAATGGGAGGATTGCTTGTTTGGCTTACTGTTTTAATTTTCAGCTTGCTGTTTTTTTACGCGTCTAAATTTTTGCCTTGGGAAATATTTAAGAATTTGAATTTTTTGTCCCGCAACCAAACTCTATTGCCGCTAGGATGCTTGGTAGCTTCAGCTTTGGTCGGATTAGCCGATGACTTTATGGATGTCCGCCGTTTGGGATACAAAAAAAGAGGCATAAAATTCAGCCATAAATTAATTATTTATACAATTATTGCCATGGTCGGCGCGTGGTGGTTTTATTTTAAGCTGGACTGGGATATTGTGCATCTGCCATTTTTAGGAAATTTTCATTTTGGCTGGATGTACATCGTATTTTTTGTCGCGGTGGTGGTGGGAACCGCTTTTGCCGTAAACCAAACAGACGGCTTGGACGGCTTGGCGGGCGGAACATTAATAATGGCTTTTGCCGCATACGGAGTAATTTCTTTTGCTATCGGAAGATATGATTTAGCTACATTTTGCGGAGTGGTAGCGGGCGCTTTGCTTGCTTTTTTGTGGTTTAATATTAATCCGGCAAGATTTATAATGGGAGACACCGGATCCATATCATTGGGCGTTACTTTGGCCCTAATCGCTTTTTACACCAATACTGTTTTTATTTTGCCTTTTCTGGGCTTTATTTTTGTTATTGAAGCAATATCCACGGTTATCCAAATATTGTCAAAAAAATTGCGCCATGGCAAAAAAGTTTTTTTGTCAGCGCCCATACACCATCATTTTGAAGCCAAGGGCTGGCCGGAACCAAAGATCGTGATGCGCTTTTGGGTAATCGCCGGAGTAAGCGCGGTTATTGGGTTAGTGATTTTTTTGCTTGATAAGACAATGTGATTTCGCGTAACACATAACGCATAATTTATAGATAATTAAAATATTATTTAGTTAGCGAGTTAGCGAGTTAACGGGTTATTGTTTAAAATTTAATCAACTCGTTCACCCCGTAACGCATAATTTATAGATAATTAAAATATTATTTAGTTAGCGAGTTAGCGAGTTAACGGGTTATTGTTTAAAATTTAATCAACTCGTTCACCCCGTATAGATAATTTATCTAACGGGGATAACTCTTTAATTCGTTAACTTAAAGAATTAAATAATTTTTGTTACGCGTTACGCGTTATGAGTTATGCGAAAATCGCTTAAACAGTTAATTCAAAATATCTTTTCCGCGGAAAGAAATGAACATGAGCCCGACCGCAATTTGATTATAACCATAGGAATTATCGTAGTATTCGGACTCGTAATGCTTTCCAGCGCCTCTTCCGTGGTGGCTTACGCTGAATTTGGCGACAGTTATCATTACCTTAAGCATCAGTTGGTCGGGCTTGCTTTGGGTGTTATGGCTTTTTTCTTTTTTTCCCGCGTGGATTACCATCGCTGGCGGAAATACGCTTTCGGCTTGCTGATTTTTTCAGTGTTCTTGCTGTCGCTTGTTTTTGTTCCAGGATTGGGCAAGATAGTCAACGGTTCGCGCAGCTGGATAGAAATATTCGGCCAGTCGCTCCAGCCGTCGGAATTTGTCAAGCTTTCCTTTCTGTTGTATTTGGCGGCTTGGCTGGAAAGCCGGGGCAAAAATCTGGCTGATTTCCATCAAGGCATAGGGCCTTTTATTATTGTCTTGGGAGTAATCGCCGGGCTGATGCTGCTGCAGCCGGACATAGGCACATTGTCTATTGTTGCCGCCACATCATTGATAGTTTATTTTGCCGCTGGCGGAAAAATAAGGCATATTTTAACTATAATATTATTGGGAGTTTTGGCTTTTGCCGCCCTGGCACAAGCTAAGCCGTACCAGATGGATCGCTTCAGATGCATGATGGATCCGCAATTCAGCAGCCAGGATGCGTGCTATCAAATCAACCAGTCATTAATAGCGATCGGATCCGGCGGAATTTGGGGCAGGGGACTGGGAGCGTCCAGGCAAAAATACATGTATCTGCCGGAAGTAAGCGGCGATTCAATTTTTGCCATAATCGGCGAAGAAACAGGGTTAATATTCAGCGGAGCGCTGATTATGCTGTATATATATTTGTTTTACCGCGGGTATTTAGCGTCCAAATACGCTCCAGACGGCTTTGGCAGGATTTTGGCAATCGGCATAGTAAGCTGGATAGTGCTGCAGGCCATGATCAATATCGGCGGCATGCTGAATGTTTTGCCCATGACCGGAGTGCCGCTGCCGTTAGTCAGTTATGGCGGATCAGCCATAATGGCATGCTTGGCGGCTTTGGGGATTTTGGTTAATATCAGCAAGCAGACGCGGCAATAAATAGCAGATGATTATATAATTTATAACTTATAACTTATAATTTGTTTTATTTATTTTAACTCAAAGTTATTAGTTATATGTTATGGGTTATACAAAGCAGAAATATAAAATTTTATTAACCGGCGGAGGCACGGGCGGATCCGTGGCGCCGCTTTTAGTTATTGATAATGTGTTTCGCGCAAACCCCTTGACTGTGGATAAGTTTTTTGCTATACTAAAATTAATTAATCCCACCATGTTCCTGCCCCAGTTTTTTACCGGGAACGACCATGGTTAATGAAGGTCCCGATTTTGTCGGGATCTTTTAATTTGTTTAATATGCGAAGTGTTAAAAGAAAAAAAGCTATTGTCTTTATTGATGGCAGCAATTTTTATTTTCGTTTGAAAGAATTAACTGAAGATTTAAAACATATTTCACTTTTGAATTTTAATTATCGTAAATTTTCTGAATGGCTTTGCAGGGATTTTGAATTGATTAATGTTAGGTATTATGTCGGAGCGGTAAGGAGAAAAAAGAATAACTTTAAAAGCGAAGAAATGTACAATAATCAGCAGAAATTGTTTAGAAGATTGCGAAAAAATAAAGTAAATATAATTGAAGGGCAATTAATTCAGCATCCGGATAAAATTTATCATGAGAAAGGCGTTGACGTTAGAATAGCGGTAGAAATGATTAGATTTGCCAGACAAAATAAATATGATACAGCTGTTTTAGTTAGCTCTGATAATGATTTGATACCAGCGGTGGAAGAGGTTTTTTCTTTTAATAAAAAGGTTAAATATGTTTGCGCGGTTAATCGCCGTTCTTTTTTATTGTCAAAAGCAGCTGGCGATTATTTAGTCTTAAAGCAAAAAAATATCAGAAAATTTTTATATTAAAAGTAATTATGCAAAAAAACATTAAAAAAATATTATTAACCGGCGGAGGCACAGGCGGATCCGTGGCGCCGCTTTTGGCTATTTCGGATGTCGGATGTCGGATGTCGGATGTCGGAAAGTTTAAATTTACATGGATTGGCACAAGAAATGGAGTTGAAAAGCAGATGGTTCAAAAAGAAAATATTAAATTTATTTCAATTGCGAGCGGAAAATTCAGAAGATATTTTTCCATTAAAAATTTTATAGATTTATTTAAAATTATTTTTGCTTTTTTTCAATCTTTAGCCATATTAATAAAAGAAAAACCCGCTTTGGTAATGAGCGCCGGCAGTTTTGTAAGCGTGCCTGTTGTCTGGGCGGCATGGCTGTTGCGCGTACCTGTTTTAATCCACCAGCAGGATGTTCGCCATGGTCTGGCTAATAAACTAATGGCGCCGTTCGCGAACGTTATTACAGTTACTTTTGAAAAATCTCTGGCCGATTACGGCAAGAAGGCGGTTTGGACGGGAAACCCGGCGCAAAACACGAAAACACGAAAACACGAAAACACGAAAACACGAAAACACGAAAACACGAAAACACAAGAAATTTTTAATTTTAAAAATGATTTGCCAGTTGTGTTGGCGGTTGGCGGAGGGACAGGCGCGGTGGCGATTAATAGTTTAATTGAGCAAAGCATAGGCGAGTTAACAAAATTTTGCAATATTATTCATGTAACCGGAAAAAACAAAAAAATACAATATTCTAAATCGTTACGCGTTACGCGTTACGCGTTACGCGAGTTTCTCAACGCGGAACAAATGAGCCAGGCGTATGCCGCCGCCGACATCGCGGTTTCTCGAGCCGGCATGGGAGTTTTGACTGAATTGTCATATCTTGGCAAGCCGGCTATCTTGATTCCCATGCCTGATTCCCATCAAGAAGATAACGCGGAAATTTTTAAAGAAAAACAAGCGGCTATTGTATTAAATCAAAAAGAATTGACGGCTGAAAAACTAGTTGAAAATATTAAAAAATTATTAAACAACAGAGAACTGCAAAATAAGTTGAGCAGTAATATTAAAACGGTTATCAAGAAAGGGGCGAACGATAGGATTGTTGAAATTATTAATAATATTATTAAAAAGAAATAAAAGCACAAGATACAATAACCAAACAAATTTGAATTGAAAAAGTTGACAAATAAAAAAAATACTATTAATATATAATTAAAATTACAAATAAACTTATTTTTATTTGTAAAATAAAATATGAGAATAGCAATTACAGGATCTCATGGTGTTGGAAAAACAACACTGATAAACGATCTTTTGAAATTTTTAAATAAAAAGGAGGAGACTATGAAAGCGGGAATTACCGGATCTCATGGCACAGGAAAGACGACATTATCAAAGCATATCGCGGGAAGAAATAATTACAAATTATTGCCCGAATCACCCAGGCAAGCCTTGCAGTTAGGTTTCCCTATTAATGAAAACACTCCCATTGAGACTGAATTTTGGATTTTCGGCAAGCAATTAGAAATGGAAATGATTGCCGGAGACAACTATATTGCCGATAAGTGTTTTATTGATTTATTGGCGTATGCGATTTGTATTTTTGGGAATAATCTTGAGTTTATTAAAGTTCTGCGCGAAATAACCGAAAGAGCAGTAAGAAAATACGATGTTGTTATCTATTTGCCATCAGGTGAATTTCCGATTGAAGATGATGGCGTGCGGAGCACGGATCCAAAATTTCAGGCCAAAATCGATGAATTAATAGTTGAAATACTCCATGATTTCAATATTAAATACACAAGAATTACAGGAGGAAAAGAAGAAAGATACCAAAAAGCATTGAAAGCAATAAAAAGTAATTAAATGAGTTTAGTAATTTGAGGAGCAGTTAATTAACTGCTCCTTTATTTTATATTAGCGTTTTTTTACCTTTTTATGTTTATACAGCTTGACTTGTTCAATTAAAGTATGTATAAATTAGATATTCAGCACCTTTCATAATGTACAAAAAACATAATAAAAAAAGGAGGAATACTTATGTACCCGAGTACAATGATGAGTCAAGAGCAAAAAGTGCGTCAAAAACGTTTAATAAGAATTGATGATGAATTTGTAAAATGCATTGACGGCACTAGGGAAGCAAGTAATAAAACGTTTGGAGCGGCCGGTTTTATACAGCTAAAAAATAAAACTTTTTATTTCTGTATGAGCGATGAGCAGATAGAGAGTGATCTTTCTAAAAATAAAGATCATACGGCAGAAGAAACATTGCTTGGCCGTGTAATCAATGTTAAATTCGTGCTTAGGGATGGTTTAGAGCAACCTTGTTTTTCTGTTATTGAAACAGATATTGGAAACCTGATTCCGCCTTACGGTGGAAAATATTGGTATTTGGAATATAAAAACGGAGACAGGAAAAAGGGGTATGCGTTCTTTAATTAATTTAATGTTTGCAGCAAATTTTCCCCGCGTTGGATGCAGTTCAATCGCATTTAACACGGGGATTTTTTTATTGTCATGAATTTTTTCGTAAACATGAAGAGGCGTACGCGGTAATTCGTATTAGATGCTTTTTATTATTGCGTATAACATTTCGGGATATGAGAAGTTTTTATTTCTTTTCCTCAATTTTATTTTAGAGAAAAGAGAAATAAAAATTTGGGTGGAAGAAATTTGCGCTCCTTATGAATTATATTAATGCAAATTTCCGGAACCTCATATTCGGTGTTGTGCGATGTAAATTTTTTATCTCTGTGTTTATTGCAATAACTCTATCTATTTTAAAAGAAAATTTGTTTTTTTGTTTTTTATTTTTGACAGAGGGGTTAGGGGTGAATGCCAAAAATAAAAAACTCCTTATTATGATTTATTTTGGCGATCCCAGTTTTTTTGCTCCGTTACTTGTTAAAAGCGATTTCATCTGAATTATTGCAGTATTATTTAATTTTAAAATTCGATCTTGCTGAGTAAGTCCTTCGCGAATTAACAATGCGTTTATACTCTCAAGATTAGATAAAACTACCAATTGTTCAATCGTGGAATAATCTCGAATGTTTCCTTTTAACTTCGGATTTTGGTCTCGCCATATTTTTGCGGTTATTCCGAATAAGGCCACATTGAGCAAATCCGCTTCGTTAGCATATTTCATACTAACCTGATCTTTTGTCAGTTCATGCGGGATTAGGTTTTCTTTTATTGCGTCAGTGTGAATTTTGTAATTAATTTTTGTCAGCGTTCTTTGGATATTCCACCCGAGTTTCAGATTTTCCGCTTCGTTTTCTTTAAGGCGCTGAAATTCTTTGATGAGATAAATTTTAAATTCCGCGCTGATCCACATTCCGAATTCAAAGGCAATATCTTTATGCGCGTAAGTTCCTCCATATCTTCCTGTTGTAGCTTTCAATCCTATGGCGTTAGTTTTTTCCACCCATTCTTTTGCGCTTATTTTGTAATTGTTCAACCCCGCCTTGCTTTTAATTATGGCAAATTCGCCATAATTAAAATTAGGATTATAAATTCTTTCCCAAATACCCAAAAATTCAACCGTATTTCTATTTCTCAGCCAGTCGGAAATAAAAAAATCACCATCCTTCGCCTTAATCATGTCAGTCAGGGAAATATAGTCATAGTCGGAATCGCCCTGTTTTATAATCGTGATTTTGGTTCCTTTTACGTTTATAGTTTTATTTTTTGGCATATATTTATTTTACCATATTAGGCGTCTGGGTTGAATTTCATTTTTCAAAACTCCTTATAAAAGAAAAATATTTTTTGAATTGCGTATAACATCGCGATAGAGAAGTTTCTGGAGCGAAGCGGAAGAAATTTGGGAAAAATCCGAGCCGAGGATTTTTCCTCTTAATCGCTGTTATACAAGGGTGGGGACGAAGTCCGAAAGCGCAGCGCCCCTTTGAGTTCTGACCCTCACCATTCTATTCTCTCCCTTTAGGTTTTGGACGAATCTTTTTCGTTTCTGTCCATCCATTATTTGCATTCTTAAAATAATCAAATCTCGGAATATATGGTTTAATATCAATTAGAGGAGAATTATTAAATATATCTATCCCAGATACCTCCAGAATATTCTTATTTCTCTTTTCTAGTTTTACAATTGAAATACCTATGCTGTTTGGTCTGCAAGGATGTCTAGATGCAAAAACACCATGTGAAGAATCATCTAAAAATGTTGGGCGAGATAATTTAATATCTCCAGCCTTATCAAAAATGTAAAACAAGATAATATGTGAAAATGTTTCAATTGTTTCTAATCCATATTCATATTCTGGAAATAATTCAATTTGTCCTTTACTTTTAGGGTTTATATTACCTTGAATAGGACACCCCTCGTTGGTTTTATATGGGCTATGAATTATTCCAATTTGCTTTATTTTAAATTCCATATCAATAAAGGTTCTTCTAATTTATATAAATTTAATGATTTTTAGGTGGGGGTTAGAATTTCGCCTAACGTTTCGGCATATCTGATGTTTTACGGAGCGAAGCGAAGTAAAATATGGGTGGAGGCTCGCCAGAGGCGAACCGTAACCAGATATGCCGTCAGGCTGTCTAATAACTAAAAATTTTTTGATTTCAGAAAATTTGGTGTGCTAATTTTAGCAATAAAATTTTTAGTTATCCCCATATTACACAATAAATTTATCGTTTTGTATACATTTTAGACAGCCTGCCGTGTTAGCTGATGTATTCCTTTTCTCTTGTTTCTGCTTCGTTCATATTTTTACATTAGAAAATAATAGTCAAGCGGCACATTAACAATTTTCTCTTCTTTATCAATCATCAAAGGACTACTTGAAAAAACAATTCCATAATCTGATTTAATTTTACGCATAGTTCCCATTACTTGTTTTTTGTCTTTATTCCCAAGCCCAACCTCTATAATAATCTTTTTAGTATTTCCTATTTGTAAAATAAAATCTGCTCCCCCTTGAGCGCTGTCATAACGAATAATTCCATCACCTCTCAAGATGAACTCTCTATATAAATGCGCTCCTATAGAATCTTCCAATAATTTTCCTTGCCTCGTTAAATAGGTTCCTTCATTCCCGGAAAAGTAAAAGAATGACATTCTTATTGCCGGACTCATAAATAAATATTTATTTGGCTTATTGGCGATAGTCATATTTGATCCATGCGGAGGAATTTTCACCAAGAGTTCCGCTTTTTCCAAGACATCGAAAATATTAGCCAAAGTTAAACGGCTAATGCCAAATTTATCTGCCAGAGTAGTCAAACTCGTAACATCATTTTCTGCAATTGCGAACAAAATTCTCTTTACTGCGCCGAGTGTTTCTTGATTAAAACTTCCAAGAGTAGGCATATCTTGTTTGATAATTTTTTCAAGCAGCAGTGATATATTATTATAAATTGAAATTTCATCCGGCATTATCTGCGCGAAAGGAAATGTTCCGTATGACAAATATTTTTTAATGTCATTTCTATCTATATTTGACCAATAACTATTAACTATTCCTTCCAAATCAGAAAGATTTTTATAAATTTCCCGGGCTGTCGGCGAAAAATAAATCGCTTGCCTTATTTTATTTTTCAACCCCGGAGTCGGATAGATTTTACTTTTTATCATCTGATATTCCCCAAAGCACATTGGCGTCATTGGCTCAAAAATAGCTCTTCTGGCAATATTCGGCGTTGATTGCAGGACAATCGCTGAAGATCCCGTGACGCATAAAAAAACATTATTCGTTCTCTCAAATAATGATTTCAGGGTGATTGCCCATTTTGGATCAGTCTGCGCTTCGTCAAAAAATATTATTATCGGTTTTTTTAGGCTTTCCAAATATTCACCGATAATCTTTTCATAAGCGGAAATTATTTCATTAATGCCTGCATCAAAATAATTTCTCAAATCTTCTACGGACAAGAAAAAAACCCGAACGTCTTTCTTTTTAAATTCCGAACAAATCTGAGCCATTAATGTTGTTTTTCCCACGCCTCTGAAGCCGGGAATTATCACCATTCTATTGCTAGATTTTTTATCCAAAAAATCATTGATATATTTTTGCAATTTTACATACAAAAAACGCTGAGGATATTTTTCTCCTGCCGGGCTGTGAGTAAAGTGCTTTAACCGATCATCGGTGGTTAAAATTTGCTTTTGCAGATATTGGATCAATTCTTGTTTCATATATATTTAACTATTCAACAATTATATGTTTGTAGTATATTATACTATTCAAGTAATGTCAATCATCAATTTTATGGCTTAAAATAGACATATTTTATGACAATTTCTTGTTTGAATTTTTCCAAATAATCGTACTTTTGCGCAATTTTATCTATTTTTTTGCGCATATTACAGTTCCCCGCTAAAAGCCATTTTTAAAACCGATTTTTTAAGCTCCTCCAGATCCGTTATTTTTTGTTTATAAATTGATTCCAGTTTTACGATTATGAATTTATAATACTTTATTTCCCCTCTATAAAAAAGAAAAAAGAAAGAATTTTATTTCATATAACGTATGCGATTATGAGAAGTTTTGACGAAGTCAAAATTTGGGAAAATTCTGCAAGAATTTTCCTCTTAATCGCTGTTATGTGGTGAACCTGCAAGGCGAACGAGGGAGCAAAACGACCGATAGTATGACGCAGGAGCCCGAGCCTAAACTGGTTTCTTATATTTACTATAAACGGACATTATTAAACAGGAAATTAAATACCAAGAAAGTACATCGACAACCATCCCAAGCGGCAATACTCTATAGCTTGTATGTCCTATGTCCCAACCAGTATCTATCCGTCTTTCTAATAAGGGAAGTGGGAAACCATGTTTAATGTATGTAGCATCAAAGACAGGAATTTCGGTTTTAAAGAGTAAAAATACTAATAGAAACAATAGCGTAAAGATTATTTTGATTTTATTAAATCTAAAAAAGTTTTTTATATTCATCTTCATGATTTTATTTAAGTTAAGATATTATATAAACTTTGCTAAAGGCGAGGGCTTCGAGTAATATTACACATTACGTTTCCCGATGAAGCGAAGTTGCGCCGTTTTATTTAGTTTAAATACTGGCTATCCTCTTATCTTTATTATATCACTAAACTTTAATAATCGTCAGCGCAATTTGGGTGAAAGAAATTTATACTCCTTATTATTATTTTGTAGCGGAGCGGAAAAAATTTAATTTATGTAAATTTCTGGAACCGCTTATCGCGGTGTTGTGTGATGTAAAATTTTCAACCTAAAAATTTAGCCATTTCTTTTGATAATAGTTGCTCAAAACTTTTTACCTCGTCAGAAAATTTGTGCAAAAATTTATAGTTATCTGAGACTATACGGGAATATCTTAAAAGATTTTCAGTTAATTCCTTAGAAATAGGTTGTTCTTTTACAGTCTCCCAAATTTCATCATTACACCAATCTCGTTTGTCCATGTCTATCCATTTAACGTGATATTTTTGTACAAATTTTCCGTCTTTCAGAACGAGCGTATCCCATTCAGAAGTTATCATTTGGTTTATGGGAAAAGATTTTTTATCAACTAAAACTTGTCTAATTATGCGGTGGGCTTTAGTCGTATAATCAAAAGAAATGGCTTCCGTGTCATTTACTGAAACTGATATAAAAAATGACGTGCTCGGCGTTGGGTTGTAGTCGACTTCAATTTCCATAAATTTTTAGGTTGAAAATTTTATTTCACACTGTATCGGCATATCTGAAGTTGCATAGCAATTTGGGTGGAGGCTTTTGTAAAAAGCCGTAACCAGATATGCCGTGTTAGCTGATGTATTCCTTTTCTTTTTCCCGACAGCAGTCGGGATTGTTTTAAAAAATTTTAAAATTTCTTTTTCCGTTTTGGATTTTGGGCAGAGGGGTAGGGGTGAATGATCAAAATCCAAAACTCCTTTTTTATTATCCTTGCTTATTTTAAAAGTTTTTCGCCATATTTTTCAATAAAATACCGGACAGGAAACACAAGTTCTTTTTCTAATGCTTCATTAAGAGTGAGCCAAACAGGTCTTACTCCTTCGTCATTTATTTTAACACTATCATCAGTACTTTCAGTTTTAGTAACATAAAGATGCCATCTGTGATTGTCGGCTCCACGACGACATTTATCTCCAATGACATCTTCCTCTGAAAAAAGTTTAACATTATCAGATTCGATTCCTGTTTCTTCTTTTAATTCTCGTTTTATAGCCATTTCCGCATTTTCTCCTGCGTCAAGATGTCCTGCTGGAATAGCAAAGGCAAAAGGATATATAGTTCTTTCAAAAAAAAGGGCTTTATTTTTAAAATTAAAAACAAAAATGCCCACACTTTCGTGCCAATACTCATTGGTTTTTTTGTCTATCCACCAAACAATATTATTGTCAATAACCAAACTTCTTTCTGCGGTCTTGCCACACGATTGACAATAATAATATGTTAAGCCGTTTTGATAAGTTCTTTCAACTTTTTGTGAAAAACAGTGTGTGCAGTATTGCCCTTCCTGTTTTAATGAAACATTAGTTGGTATTTGCATAAAAGCTAATATTAAAATTTAGGTAATTAATTCATTGCTTTCCCAGATAGTCTTTGGAAAGTTTTTATAATTATAACACAGAGGCACAAAAAAGCTATCATCCCAAATTTTGAGATGATGGCCAAGATATGCTATGAATATTATTCATTTAGAAATTGCCACTCAGCGATAAGAGAAGGAATGACATTGTTAAATTGTTCCAACCTCTTAAGAGTTATGGCGACATTACCAGATTCTACGCGTGTCATTCTTTCATCATTTTGAAAGTTCACCGGCAGTACCGAAAATTTTATCCCGCCTTTTATTATGCGTAAGCGCGGAACTAAAATTGAATCCCATTTGTCGCCGTACCTACCGCCCGAATATTCCAAAAAAAATGAAATTGTTGCAGGCGTCATCATCATCGGACCGAAAGCATAATCAATATCAAAACCGACAAGTTGTGTTGCTACCGCACGACAAAAAAGATAATAATGCGCTTGCTCAGTCGGATAACTTGCCATATCAATCCTGTTGAAGATGCCAAAATCAGACTGCGTTTTCTTCATCTGATTGGCCATCGGAACAATGAACCGCACCAAATCTGGTTTTTCCGGTTCGAGCCAGCAAAAATATTGAGCATTTGGAAAATGCATTCGAGATCCCGATAACGCTTCTCTGCGAATATTTCCCATTCCCATGGTTTGTTGCTCAACAAGAATTACACCAAGTTTTTGGAGCATCATTAAAACAGAATCTCTGGTTTCGATATGGATAACAACAAGGGATAATCCTGCATCCAATATTCTGTAAACTGTATCAAAAAAAAACTTCGCTTCTAGTTCTTTCAACTATGTTTTCTAGATTGCCTTGTCGAAAGGTCGTTACGCATATAATTTCGTTTTGGCTCATTTTCGCATCCTCCTATTTGTATCATTTCAGTTTATTTAAAAGGCATCTTTTTGAACTTATATTCACTTTTCAAAGAACATTAAAGATTATCACAACTGACATAAAAGTCAATAGACATCTTACTTTTTTCTAATAAAATCGTTTTCGTAGCAAAGCGGAGAAAACACCTTATACCCCTCTATAATTAATGAAAAAGAAATTTTAAAATTTTTTAAAACAATTGGGCGATAGCCAGAAAAGAAAAGGAATATTTCAGCTAACGTTTCGGCATATCTGAAGTTGCATAGCAATTTGGGTGGAGGCTTTTGTAAAAAGCCGTAACCAGATATGCCGTGTTGTGCGATGTAATGAAAAGTTTTTAATTTTGCGGTAGCAAAATATTTGGGGCTATATTATTAAATTTTTTCCAATTTTTATAAATATAAATCTTTGTCTAAAAAACAAACTTTTGGTTGTTTTTTTTCAAAATCCCATGAATGAAAAGAGCCACCTAAACATTCATTCCAATAATCGCATTTTTGGCATTTTTCACAAGCAGTGCGATTTTCATCTCTAAAAAATTCAAATTTATTATTCCAAATATCTGAAAAAGAGTCTTTTTTAATGTTACCTTGTATAAGATTACTTTGTCTTGGAACATTTGGACAAACAAAAATATCGCCATTATGGAGGATGCTTCCAATGTTAATTCCTGTTCCGCAGTAGAAAAAATTATTTCTTACTTCGTCTTCAAAATCATCGCCCAAAAAATGAGCACATCCAAAGGTGATTTTTACTTTCGGCTTTTTTGCTCTCTTGTTTTTCATAAATTGCAAAAGTCTAGTAAATTGTTTTTTATTGAGAAGAATGTCGTTATTGCAAATAGCTCTTCCAATCGGATCTACATTCAAAATACGCCAATCACTAATTCCTAAGGCAGAAAAAGATTCGTACATTTCATCAAGGGTATCAATGTTTTTATTATGTATCGTTGTTGTAATTCGGAGCGGGTTTAAAAAATCAGCTTTTGCAAAAAGCCCAACAGCGTTTATTGCTTTTTCATAAGCACCTTTTGTGTTGCGAAATTCATCATGAACATCTCTGATTCCATCAATACTTATATCAATCGTTACCATGCCAGCATCTTTGGCTTTTTCAACAATTTCTTGAGTAACAAGTGAGCCGTTAGAAACCATTCCCCATTGAAAACCAAGAGAATTGGCATATTTCATAACTTCAAAAAGATCTTTTCGCAAAAGAGGCTCGCCTCCTGTTATTGCTATGGTAATTTTTTTGGCATCAAAATGTTGAGCAATATCTAATAATGCTTTTTTAATTTCTTCGGTGCTAATAACTTCAGTAAAAATATTTTCACCAGCACGACTTCCGCAGTGTTTACATTTAAAATTACAATTCAAAGTACACTCCCAAAAAAGATATTTGAGTTCATGATTTTCTCGAAGGTAATCACGATGTGCTTGCCAGATCTTTTGTCTCCCTAATTTAAGAATTTTTTTTAGCATTTTTTCTACTTCGTTTGATAAAAATAACTGTTCCGATAACTATAGCCAAAACAATTATTATGACCATAACAATTGGTGAAAGAATTACAGAAAGTATTCTTTCCCATAAGGTTGGCTCAGATATAAAATCAACACCATACAATGGCATTGGTTCAATTCCATATTCTGTTTGCATTTGTGCAGATACCCCAGTCTGATTGAAGGCAAACGCTATAAATGAACCAAAAATGTACCAGAATGTTTTTGTGATTTTTTTCATAGTTTTTAGTTAATATTAAAAATTTAAAAATATAGCCCCAAATTAATTTCTGTAAGAAATTATAAAACTTTTCATTATTTCGCACAACGTATCGGTGTATCTGAAGTTTTTGATATTCATTATTATCATTAATAATTATATCAAAAATTTGGGTTGGAAGAAAATTTTACTCCTATTTAATAATTAATAAAGTAAATTTTCTGGAGCCAGATACACCGTGTTGTGCGATGT
>VMTK01000039.1 GCA_013791585.1 Candidatus Falkowiibacteriota bacterium | reverse complement strand
TTAGAATAGTACTCATCAGCCGGCTGCGCAGGCAAGCTATTGTCATAAAAATTATTTTTTATTTCAATGTTGTCGCGCATCTCGGCTTTGTTCGCGCCTTGGTAGGCGAAAATAGCCAATTCGTAAAAACCGTCCGGAAAGCTCGCGGTCGGCCAAATAAAATAATAATGATTTTCATTTTCCTTAACTCCGGCGAAAACTTTGCTTTGAGGCCCGGAAATCATAAAGTCAACTTTATCAACCGGCAGATTAACATTAGCTGTAACGCGCAAATTTCCGGCGACAGGAGATTCAAGCCGCTCAACAATAGCAACAACAAGCGGATCTGTATTGTATTCATTAGACGCGTAAATATCAGAAGAAACAATATCATTATTAATTATTGAAACCGGCTCGTCAGAGCTCAAGACATTATCCACGGCAACATATACTTGCCTGGACATATCTATATATCCGGTTTTAACGGCGTATGCCTTAATATTGTATTGGCCGTTTTTAAAAGCAACAGTGTTCCAATTAAAAGAATAAACTTTATCGCCTTGGTAAATTGCCGGATATTTACTTAATTGAACTCCGTCTTTAAAGACATAAAAAGCCACTTTTGCTTCTTCGCCGGTTCTAACGGAAAAATAAGCGTTGCCGGACACTGACGCGGGCGCTGAAACAAATTCCATAATAAGAATATAATTCGTGTCTGTAGAAGTTGTGTCTATTGTTGAAATTGGATCCGGAAAAATAATCGTAGATTCATCTGTCGTATAGTCTTGATAAATCGGATCTGTGGTTGTGTTTATATAAGGAGCATAAACATCTTGCGCCTGCGCAATGCTGATTGGCGCCAATAAAAAAACCGCCTGGCCAAATACCAAATTAGCGGTTACGAATAAATTAACAACAAGACTAAAAAATCTCTTTGTTTTTGTTTTCATATTTTTGTTTTTTATATATAAATAATGATGATGTTTTTGAACTTTATTCAAATAAATTTAATCTATAAAATCAGCAAAAAAATTTCTAATTTATGATATAATTGTATCACAAATTACTGCTTATGTCAACCCATTTAAATTTTAAAAGCTGGACTGTCCATTTTTAAATTTTAAATAGCAAAACAATGCTTGGGCTTGACAAATTACAGCCAATAAGCTACAATGATTTCATAATTTATTTAAGCGCTTTGCTTAAGTTTATTTAAAATTAAGCAAAGCAAAAAAACCACGAAAATGGATAACAACAATTCTTTCGGCCAGCGAACAATGGTTCAGGGAAAATGGACCTGTTCTGAATGCGGAGCCGAAATTACTGAATTGCCTTTTCAGCCAGACGGAGAAAGACCAATCTTTTGCCGCGACTGCCACAGGCAACGAAGAAACAGCCGATAAAAAGGCAAGTATTAATTCTTAATAATTAATATAATTCAAACAATATTATTTAAAAGAATTAAAATACAGATTTCAAAAAAGAACCCCGAAAGGGGTTCTTTTGTTTCTAAATAATTTTAAAGTGTGATAAAATTTATTACGGACAACTTCTATCATGAAAGATAGATAAAAAAAAACAAAAAAATTGTGATTTAATTTTTTGACATTACTCAATAATTTTGATAAGGTTTTAATATTAACTATTTAATTTTAACGAACTCGGGGTGATACCCTGTTTTCTTGCTTAAATCTATGAAAAAGACGATTATTTTGGCATTTGCTTTGGCTTTTTTAGCCAGCGGATGCAGTCTAATAAAAGAGAAGCCGGTTGTAATCACGCCGGAAGAAGCCAAGGCAAAAGTGGAGGAATTTATTAACACCACTTTGATGCAGCCGGGCAAAAAGGCCGCTGTCAAGGAAGTTGTAGCTGAAGGCGGACTTTATAAAATGATGGTGGACATTGGAACAGGCGCGGATATTGAATCTTACGCTTCTTTGGACGGAACCAAATTTTTCCCCCAGGCAATGGAAATTAAAAAAGCGGAAGAGCCGGCTGAGCAGGAAAATACCAGCGCTTCAAATAGCCAGCCGCCCGCGGCCAACGTTTCCGCTAAAAGCGACAAGCCGGTAGTAGAGGTTTTTGTGATGAGCCATTGCCCGTACGGCACGCAGATTGAAAAAGGCATTTTGCCGGTTGTGGAAGCCTTGGGCGATAAGATTGATTTTCAATTAAAATTTTGCGACTACGCCATGCACGGCGAGATAGAGCTTAATGAACAGTTAAGGCAATATTGCATTCAGAAAGAAGAGCCGGAAAAGCTTATCGCGTATTTAAGCTGTTTTCTTCAAGACGGCAAGTATGAGCCATGTTTGGCAGAAGCTGGAATCAATAATACAACATTGCAAGCTTGCGTCAAGGATACTGATCAGCAGTATAAAGTAACAGAAAAATTTAACGACAAGAGCACTTGGTCAGGCGGGAAATACCCTGCCTTTGATGTAAATAAGGCAGACGTTAATAAATATAGTATTTCCGGCTCCCCGGGACTGGTTATCAACGGACAAAAGATTCAATCCAACAGGGATTCGGCCAGCTTGTTAAGCGTAATTTGCTCCGGGTTTAATGAAGCGCCGGCAGAATGTGTTGCTTCTTTATCAACTGCCACTCCGTCAGCCGGCTTTGGCTTTGGCGCGACTGGCGCGGATTCCAGCGGCGGATGCGAATAAATCGCATAACACATAACACATAACACATAATACGTAACACGTAACACATTAGGCTGTCTAAAAATTAAAATTTCTGCCTGACTTTTTTACCCCGTCAGTATTGCGGGGAGTCAGAGTTAAAAATGTAAATTTGCTAATACTAGCTTTTAAAACTCCTACTAAAGTAGGGCGGAAATTTTAATATGTAGTTTTTAGACAACCTGACATAACGCAAGATAATTCCCAAATTTCAAATTTCTAATTTCAAATTACCGTAAAGCTTATGAGTTTAGTTTTTGACATAGAAACAATAGGCAGTGATTTTGACTCTTTGGATGAAGTTACACGGCATAATTTGACGCGCTGGATTAAGCGCCATGCAGGAGATAATGAAAAATCATATAACGCGATGCTGAAAGACTTGAAAGAGGGTTTGGGCTTTTCTCCTTTAACCGGCGAAATTGTCGCATTGGGAGTTTTGGATACAGAGATGAATAAAGGCGCGGTATATTTCAGCGCTCCGGGTGAAAGCATAGCTGATTTTGAAAAAGGCGGTTTTCTGTTCAAGCAAAAAACCGAGCCGGAGATGCTGGAGAGCTTTTGGCAGGGCGCGAAAAAATATAATGAATTTGTAAGTTTTAATGGCCGCTGTTTTGATGTTCCGTTTTTGGCAATAAGATCGGCGGCGCATAAAATCAGGCCAAGCAAGGATTTGATGTCCAGGCGGTATTTGTCCGGCCAATCCTTTAACGCCAAACATATAGATTTGCTGGACCAGCTTTCTTTTTACGGCGCGGTCCGGCGCAAAGGCAGCCTGCATCTTTATTGCAGCGCTTTTAACATAAAATCGCCCAAGGCAGAAGGAATAACCGGAGATGATGTCGGGCGGTTATTCAAAGAAGGCAAATATAAAGAGATCGCTGAATACAACAGCTGGGATTTGATCGCCACTCGGGAGCTGTATGATGTCTGGAAGAAATATATAAATCTTGGTAATTTCTAATGTTATTGTTAAATTTTAACGCGCAAAAACACGATTCTTATAAATCGTGTTTTTTTATATTTGGCTTATTCAGTTTCAATTGCTGTTCCCAAAATCGCGTCTTTAATCACAAAATTAACCAGAGAGTAGGAAGCGAAAATCACCACCAGTCCGATGGCGGCCCAGACAATAATATTTTTTCCTTTCGTAATCTGCTCGGCATTGCCGGCGGCTGTCATCCATGTAAAGCCGCCGTAGATGAACATTACCAGAGCGATTGAGCCGACTATGCCCAGCGCGGCTTTGATGACTTGGCCGATAAGCACAGGAATATCTTTGCTTGTTTGATCGCCGGTGAGGGGGTTGGTGAGGCAGACTTCGCAACCAGCTGGGTCGGCTGTACCGCTCGTACAACATGCGGCATCAACAGAAATATAAGGAAATAATAATAGTAAAAGAAATAATATAAATATGCTTTTCATAATAATTGATGTTATATTAATTTGATCTAAACCTAATAACATTATAGCAAAAAGAAAAGGGAATAACAACCATGCTATTCCCTTTAAAAATTTTATAAAATCGCAAACTACATAAGTCTCTGCGATTTGACAGTTATTGTTTCGCCTTTAGGCGCCTTGGCTTTGAAAAAGTTGCCACGCCCTCCGGTATATTTGTTTATTCTTTCATAATAATCGGAATGTTCAACCCATTTTCCTCCTTCCCATAGTTGAAAGTTTATTCCAGTTATTATAATTTTGTCTCCAAAATTGACATCTTTTCCGGCTTCAGCTATTTTTATCTCATTATCTTGGCCAGTATAACTTTGCTCAAAGACCGTTTGCCATGTTTTCTCTTCGCCGTTATCGCCGGGGCTTTTATCATCATCTTCATCTTCTAAGAAATAATCTCGTAAACTATGTTTCCACCCATTAACAATAGGATTATTCCACGGAGTATTTAATGAAGGAGATTTGGCCACAATACCTTCAGCTTTCTTTGCGATAGTTTCAAGATAGTATTTTGCATCTTGTTTATCACTTAAACTTGTTTCATGATTATTAATAATCGCAAGAGCTTTAGCATAATTTATTTCTTTATCAGGGGTTTTCATCATTTCTGTAAGCTGCTGCTCTATGATTATTTGATTAGCTACATTTAACGCGGCTTTAATGTTGCGCTCATGAGGGTTAACCGCGCCAAAAAGCTGCAGAGAGCCATAACTCAAAGAAGTAAAAAGAAATAACACCATAATTGACCATAATATTTTATAGGACCATCTTTCATGCCATATTTTTCCTCTATCAAAAATAAATGACAATGCAACTAGACAAGCATTAAAAATTAAAAAAGATCCAATACCCGCCATGTCAGAATATTTTGCGCACTTTACCAAATTTATGCCAGTAAATATATACCATGCATAAATACCGTTAGAAAGAACAAGCAAATACACTATTGGAATTGCAAGTTTATTTTGTAGTTGTGACTTCCAGTAAGCAATCATTACTATGCTTATAATGATACCTGCTTGAATCCCGAATAGCGCAAGATAAGTTGAATTTTCCCAGCCAGGTTTTAAGTATATAACAGCCGCTAATGTCGCGCCAATGATTGTGGCCGTCCACATTCCTGCTGACTGCCACCATTTAGTAGGCTTGAACATCCAACGATTTACTACAAACCAACCAAGACCAAAAATCATAAAAATTATAATTGTGGCGGTTATAGTTGCATATATGTTTGTCCCGCCAGATGTTCCTGTTACTATATTTTGGATTTTTGTTGTTACCCAAGGCAAAAATGTCCAAAAAAGAAAAATGGCAGCACCATATGTTGCTATGGTTTTTAATGTTATTTCCCAGCTAAACTGTTTAAGATATAGCTTATCCGCAATAATAAATAACGGAATACCTAACAACATCCAAGATAAAATAATTTCTATATTCATTACAATCTCCTTTCAGTTATATGCTTCACAAAAAGATCATTGTTCAAATTAGAATTTTTCGGCTCTATCAATTTTTGCAATCCTTCACGCGCTTTATTTCTTAGATTAAATTCTCTTTGTTTTTTTTCAATTAATTCATCTGGAAAAAGAGTGCCTGCGATCCCTCTCAAGCGAGAAATTTGTTTCGGTTTAACGCCAATTTTTGGTTTTTCTTTGGAGAATACAATTATCATTTCTGCCGGCTCAAAGCTAAAATCATTTTTCTCTAATTTCACTGTCATAAAATTAGTAAGAAAATCAGGATATTTAACCTCAAAGTTGATAACAACGCTTTGGTCAATTTGCAACAATGTTGGCTGTGTTTCGCTACCAAGCCAATATTTTTCCGTTTCGCTCGAAAGCGTAAAAGTAATGATATCATCCAAAAAAATAACTGTATTTTTTCCTAATTTAGGACTTTTTAATATCATCCCTTTTGGCTGTATGGATACCCATCCTTTCTCGGCTACAACTGTAGACGGAGAAACAACTGCGTTACTAAGACTACCCGCGATTTCAATTTTTATTTTTGTCTTTTCTTGTAAAATTGTTTCATTAAGAAAAAGCCAGCAAAACAAAGCAATAATAATAATTATTATTACCGTTGCTATTACTATTGGTATAATATATTTTTTCATCTTTTCCTCCTCATAAATCCCTTAAGAATATCCAATAACTCTTTAAAGAAAAACACTCTCTCAACTACTCTTCCTGTATCAGATATACCGCTCTTGCCTTTGATTAATCCCATAAATTCTCCTGGTAGCGCATATATAAATAGCGCTACAAAGGCAATTATCCAATCAATAATATCTAGTAAGTGGTGTTTACTGGCTAATGCTTCATTGCTAAATGGAATATTCCATTTACCTTCAAAATTAGCTGTATTATAACCAAAAAATTCTATCGCATTAATAGATTTTCCTACATCCATAGCAGTATTTTCGTCTCCTGGCATAAATATTCCAACTAATCCAATTATTGTATGATACAAGATAGCAATGAGAGCAAAAGACAGAGGGAAAGTTGGATAAAAATTAACCAACTTTTCCCAGTTAATTGTTTTCTTTTCTTCTTTCTCTTCTATTATTAATTGGTAAGTAAGCTCTTCTAACAAGTAAAATGTTAGTCCGACAAATAAGAAATATTTTGTGGCAAATAACAACGAATTAGTTAGAAAAGACGGAAAAAAGTAACTAAACAAAATAATTCCGCATAAGAACCCTGTTCCTAATAAAAATTTGGGGACAGCTACCTTAAACAGGATCGCGCCAATAATTATTCCAAGTGAAATGCTGGCATAACTTCCGTTAGCATAATTCAAGAATATCCATCCGATAACAAAAATGGGCACAGCTTTTGCTAAATATTTAAGTATTGACTTAAATTTGTTTTTTACATTATATCTTGCGCACCTGTAAATTTTTGTTAACCCTTTGCCCATATCAGGCAAAAGCTTAACGGAATCAAAAGCTTCTGCTGGAGAACCATCAATTTGTACTCGAATTGTAATTGTTTTTTCAACTTGATCAAGCGATACATTATGCGTATAATGTGTTTTTCCATCTTCACCTGTTGCGGCGTTTAATAGAAGATTAAAGTCATCATCATAAAATGAAATTGGACAATTAGTTTTAATCTTTCCATTAGTTCCTATTACTAAAGCTTCAAAAGTTACATTGATTCGGTTGCTGACAATTTTTACTTTGCCATGTATAAGACGAATTTTTTCCGTCTTTACATTTTTTTCCTTTTTTTCCTTTTTTTCAGTCATATTTTCCTCCTCTTGCCATCCGGCAAATAAAATATTAAATTGTCAAGGTCCGAATAGACCTTTTTTTTGTTTGTTTTCGCGCTCGTTTTCGCGCTTGATCGGCTAAAATATCAGGCAATCAAACAACAGCGCGACTTAAGGCCTTT
>VMTK01000022.1 GCA_013791585.1 Candidatus Falkowiibacteriota bacterium | reverse complement strand
TCTTTAAGTTTTCGGAAATTTTATTATTTAACATATCTTTTCTAATTGTATAATATTATAGTATATAGAATATAATATAAAGGTTTCTTTCTTGATATTATAATGATAACTAATTTTAACAATTTTGTAAATAAATTTTTATCCGATCTATCAGGAATTAAGGCGGGATAAACTAATATATCTCCGTCTTTGCTCAAGTCAGTCATAGTTACAATAAGATTGCCCTTTTTTAAAACATAATCACAAGGAATCTCGCCATTAAAATATTTTTTTTCGTCTTTCCATCCACCACCAACTAAAAAATTTCCTGGCGTTAATAAAATATTTTCATTCTCTTGATCAGTGATATTTTCTCCGCTAAAAGCAAAACCGTGCTTAATAGTCAGCACCTCTCCCAGTGTCGTCATTTTCCATCCCTTTGGAATTTCACTTTTCACTTTTAACTTGCGTCGCCATAGTTATTTTTTCAATTTTTTAACCGATTTGGGCAATTTTTTATCCTCGGATTTTAATTTTCGCTCAAGTTTTTTCGTGTCCTCTTCCGGCGGCAAAGATTCCGGATGAATTCCGCTTTTAGCAAGCATCTCTCGCATATTTTGATTATTTTTTACATGCTCGGAAGTAATGGGCATTTCTCCTCTTAACGCTTGGTCTTTTTTCACATTAAAACTTGTGATCTCGGTGGCTAAATCTTTGGCTTTAATGGTAACACCCGGCAGAAAATCCGCCAATGGCCGTTTTTCCGGAACACCGAGCTTGCTCTTCATATCTTGAGTATTGTAGCCGCCAAACAAAGCTTGGTCGCCCTTGCTGCGGATTCTGGCAAATCCCTGCCCGTCAACGCCTCGCTCAAATAAAATACCGGAAAGCGTTTTTTCGGAAATGGAAAGTTTTTCTCTGGCGTGCAAACGCTCCCATTCTGCCAGCCGCTGTTCCACAATTTCCTGCTTTCTGGTTTGAACGGCAAAATAAGTCATCGCGAAAGCAATTTCATCTTTTCTCGGGTCGCCGTTTTGCGCGATAAGATAACACGCGTAACGGGTTAGCATAATATCGGGTATTGGTTTTTTGGCGCCAGAACCAATATCAACCATTTTGCTGACGTCGGCAAAATGGTCAGATATGTCCTGTTTTGCGCCAATACAAGCAACTTGAGCCTTTTCTATTACACTCTCAAAATTTCTCCATTGTTCATAGCCAAGCAACCCCTGCAATTCTCTGGCATACCAAAATTCCACTCCGTCTTTTTCATGGGCGCAATCCTCAAAATTTTTATGCAATTTAACGATTACTTGTTTTTCCATAGATTTGATTTATTAAATTCTAAATAGGCAAGCAGGGGACAATTTGTCCCCCTATTAAAACTTAATTTTCATCTTCAACCTCAACAATATCATCGCGATCAATGTCTAACGATTCCGCGATTGTCTCAAAAAACAACCCTTCCTCCCTTAATTTTTCGCAGGCTTCAGATGAACATTTAATTTGAATAGTAATCTTGTCCATATTTTTATTAAGCTATTTGAAAACTAAAAATCTCGCCTATACAATCACCTTTGATTATTTTGTTTAGATATTTTTTGTCCATTTTTATTTTATTAAATCATCAACACCTACCTCAAGCGCCTTGGCGATCTTGGTTAACGTTTCAATGGTCGGGTTCTTATTTGCTCCATTTTCAACCTTAACAATAGTGTTAAGGGATAAATCGGCAAGTCGGGCTATCT
>VMTK01000044.1 GCA_013791585.1 Candidatus Falkowiibacteriota bacterium | reverse complement strand
CCCCGTTAGATATTTTTTGTTTATTCGCCATATAAGTATAATGAAATTAATTTTTTCCAATTAAACACCCGTTAGTTTAATAAAAATCTAACGGGGTTCATGTTATTATTTAAGCCAAGATTTTATTTCTTCAACATCAGGGATTCTGCCAGCGGCTTTTACTTCATTGCCAAATACAATAGCCGGCGTTGACATAATTCCATATTCAGTAATCTTAACAATATCATAAACATGCTCAATTTTAATATCTTTCAAGCCAAGATTTCCCACGGCTTGCTTGGCGTTGGCTTCTAATTTTTGGCAATTGGGGCATCCGGAGCCCAAAATTTTGATGATCATATATTGATTATAAAACCGGACAAAAGTGAACTATATTTATTAATCACTTTTTGATTAACTGAATATAAAACTTTGGTGCTTTCTTTGCGATGCTCCACTAAGCCAAGATCCTTTAAAACTTTAAGGTGATGAGATGCCAAATTTTGAGGCAAACCCAGATGCTGCCATATTTCACAGACGCACATCTCTTGTTTCCGCAAAATGCACAAAATTTTCAAGCGATTTTCTTCTGCAATAACTTTCAAAAAGCCAACCGTCCGCTTTAAGTCCTGTTTTGATTTTTTAGTTTTACAACAATTAAAATTCATAAAGTTTTCCACAAATATCAATCTATATTGATATTATACGACTCTATGTTTTTGCTGTCAAGACTTATTTATCTCTCCTGATAATTAAAAATCGGGCCGACCGCGAAAACTTTTTTATTGCCATAATTATAAACCAGCGCCAACAGCTTTACCCCTTCAATGCTGTCAACAACGGCTTTTTTGGAGCCCGCGGATGGCAATTCAATATTTTTGGCTCCGCTTTTCGCAACAACAAATTGCTTGGCGAAATTATTAATAACTTCAAGCTCTGCGTTGCCAAGCTGTTCGCCGCTTAACTCTTTCGCTATAATGCTTTTTATTTCTTCCAATTTATTAATAAGCACATTCAGCTTATTGCAGGTAGGGTCCGGCTCTTTTATCACTTCCAAGGCCAAGAGCGCGTCCAGCAGCATCCTCGCGTTAGCTGCCAGTTCGCCGGCTAATTTTATGTCCGGCTCAACATAATTATAATCGCTGTCCGCTTTAACCAGGCCTAAATTTCCGCCTTCTTTTTGCCAGCCGCTAATCAATTCATCCGCCGGCAGCCGCAGATTAACCCACGCCGCCAATGATGAATCAATGTTTTTATTTTGCCAATTATCAGATTCGTAAGGATGCCGGCTATTGCTGCCTGGTTCTAAAAATGATTTGGCTATGCTTAATGTGGCCCAAAAACTATTACTATGCCAGCTGCCTACATTGAAATATTTTAGCTGATTTTTTAAATAAGCGGACTGGCCGGCGTAATTTTGATAATTAGTGTTCTCTCTAAAATAATCATTATCATCGCCGATAGGATAAATTAAATTAATAACATCCAGCCCGAATCCGCCGCACCTTTCAGCCGGCCGTTCAGTCTTGCAATTCGTCAGATTAACCCCGCTTTCAAAATTTTTAACATCGCTAAGATAAAGTCCGGTGCTTGGATTTATCAGCCGGCTAAAAATATAATCGTCCGGCCAATACGACTGCTGCAGCATTCTCATGCCGACAGAAGGCATATTTGATGATTCCACCCTGTTTATTCCTCCTTCAATTTCGGAAAATTCATATTTAGCGATTTTTTCCCGCAATTTTGCCAAATTTTCTTCGCCGGCAGGATTATCCAAAGCAAAAATGCCTGTTAAGTCATAATCGCCGCCAAAAGAATCAACCAAAACGTCTTGATAATGCAGGTACGTGAGTCCGCTCCGCAAACCTGAAAAAAAAGAAATAACTTTATAAATTTTCGCCCATTGATTTTTTAAATCCTGATTGTCAAAAAAATCTTTAGTTATCAGGCAGGCCGCAATCATATTGATGGCCCAATCATCCTTGTCAAGCAGGCAGTCTTGGCATTCGCTGTCCGCGTAATGCAAAGGAAAGACTGAATTCATCCACTTGGCTGCCAAATAAAAATTGCGCAGTTTCGCGCTGTCTTCATAATTCTGGGGGATTTTAAATTCTTGATAATCCCTGGTGTAAAGGAAAATGGAAGATTTATCTTTCTTTTTCGCTTCCATGATTAATCTAATTTCTCTTTCAATATCGTCTTTCAGGTAAGCGGGCGAGTTAAACTCAAATTCTTCCGCTTCAATCGCGCTGAATTTATTATCATCGGCTTCTGCGCTGATTTGGCTCGGATCCGGCTTTAAAAGCTCCATGGCTACGGCAAAATACGCGGCTTCCATCCTCTGCCCCTCCAATACAGGATCATTCACAATACCCGCGCTATCCCGCGATTCCCTGTATCTGCTATTGGCTATTTCATAAAAACTTTTGTTAATCCGCCATAAATCATTATAAAACACATCTCTTTCTATATCCTTATACACCTGCTTTAAAACATTCTGATAATAATAAATCAAAAAATCGCCGGTAATAAGCAAGGGGATTTCTTTTTCGCCAAGCAGGTTATACATGCCATAAAAATCGTCTGCTTGCTGATCGCTTGCGCTGTTTTTGTTATTTTTGCCGGAAAAAGGATTATCAAGCGCGGCAAACCCTTCTTGGCTTAATTGCTGAACCGCGCTGTCTAAATTAATTTTTCTGGAAACATCATAATAATTAGCAACATCTGTTTTAACATTAATCGGCAAGCCAAGGGATAATGATTCGCTGCAGCCGCAGTCTTCCGTTGGTTCTTTGTAAAAATGCCCAAATAATAAATCCTCCGCCTTTAAATCTTTGGGAATATTAATTTTATCTGCCGCGCCATTGCCGCCGTTGCTTAAAATATCAGGCAAAATACCGGCTGAATTATTAATATCGCCATTCTGCCCTGATGGCGCTTCCACTGAATCGGCTCCAATATCTTTTTTTATGAAAATAAAATAAGAAAAAATGCCCAGAGCTAATATTAAAATAAAAGCAATAGCCGCTATTGATCCTGGATTTTGAAAATAATTTAAATAACTTAAAAACGGATTTTTTGCTTCTCCTTGCATCGGCAAAACAGAAAAATCATCGCTGATTTTTTCAGGGCTGTTTTTTTCTTTAATATTAAATTTTTCTTTACTGTCAAACATATTTTTTAAAGTCTTGCACAATTTAATAATGAAAATATGAAAATACAAGAATATAAAAACATCCTTAAACATTAAAAAAAATATTTTATTTTCATGCTTTCATATTCTTGTGTTTTAAATGCGGCAGGAATAAATTTTGTTCATTATCAAATAACGCAACCTCATAATTCATACAATTAATATTATTATAACATTTTTATTGATAAAATCACAAGACAAATTGTTAAATTGCTATGTTGTTGAAGTTCGCCGGCAATTTAGCAATATAAGGTATAAGTAACTTAATTTGGTGGAAAATTTATTAAAATTTTATCTAACACTAAAGACAAAATAGTAGTTTTATGGGAAAATTCATGTGTATGTCTAAAAAACACGTGAAATCCCCCTGCTGTCAGGGAAAAAT
>VMTK01000057.1 GCA_013791585.1 Candidatus Falkowiibacteriota bacterium | reverse complement strand
CTTAACGCCCATGTTCACCGCCAGCTCATAAATTTGTTGTATTGTCATATTCTTCGCATAGCGCGCAACGCACTTGCCTGACAGCAGGCAACGCGCAACGCGCATTATTAAAATTTTTTATAATTCTTACTTCTTACTTCTGCCTTCTTACTTCTGCCTTCTTACTTCTTACTTCTTACTTCTTACTTCTTACTTCTTACTTCTTACTTCTTACTTCTTACTTCTGCCTTCTCACTTCCCTTCCCAAAACGCTTCCGCTTCTTTTTCCATTGCTTCCAGCCTGGTGTAATAATCCGGAAATTCATTCAGATGAGCCAAGGCGATTTTGCCTGTGGTCAGCGAATCGTCATTGGTAACATTGGTATGCGGATCAACCAAGCCATGCTCCAATTCCACATCCATGCCCATTCTAAATTGCTCAACATTAAACTTTTTCCAATCAATTCCCAGCTCTTCGCCGATTTGTTTTGCTTGCTCAGTTGTAAATTTTTCTTTTGTTGACATAATTTTATCAACATTGGCAACGTATAAAAATTAAAATTATCAACATTGGCAATGTGTATTATTAATAAACACGATTAAATTTATCTAAAACATTTTAAGATTTTTTGTTAAATAATAATCAACTTGCTTAAATACAATCTTGAGCCAAGACAGATATGCCCGCGCCTCTTTTTCTGAAATTAATGTTCCGCCGCTGTAAAGATCAAAATTTCTCTTTGATCTCATCTCATTGCCAATAAGATTAATATCTTCATTGCCTAAAATTTCAGATAACTTCTTTAATAATTCTATGTGATGGCCTTGCCGTGATTTTACTCTTAACTTGTTTCTCGCGCAAACGGCAATCGCCGCTTTCATTAGCGCGTCATAGCAAAACTTAAATATTACCTCCGGAACATCTGACTCTAAAGCAATTTTAAAATCTCTGGTTGAGGAATTATAATAATTTTTTATTTGATTCTCGGAAAATGCGAATTTTTCAAACATACTTAAATAATTTTTATAATTTTTTCTTTAAAAATATTTTTAATAAAATCATCTTTACCTTTTTTTAGTTTTAAGTATTCTTTTTCCGTCAAGTCAATAATATTAAATTCTCTATTCAGACGGTTTTGCAATTCCAAAATTCTCTTTTTGGCTTCAATGGAAGAATGGCTGCCGATGAGTAAAATATCCACATCGCTTCCCGGATCAAAATTACCTTTTGCGTAAGATCCGAAAATATACGCTTCTTTTATCTCTTTAGAATTTTTTAACGCTCTTAAAAGATTAACTTCCAGCCCATATTTTAATTCGTATATTTTTTTTGTTTCTTTAAGTAAAGGGTATTTTTTATTTAAAAAATAATATCTCTCTTTTCCTGCTGTTTCAGATAATAAAATTCCTTCTTTTTCCAATTCTTTCAGTTTTTTATCCAAATTGCCGGCATCAGCATTAAGAATTCTTGACAGTTCGTTAAGATATTTTTTGGCATTATTATTTAAAAAATAAAAACCTAATATTTTTATTGCTATTTGCGACTTTAGACTAAACATAAAATTTATTATAGTAAATATTTACTATGTATATAGTATCATATTACTATAAATAAAACAATCTTCTCAGTTATACTTCTGTTTTAAATAATCTTATTCTCTACCAAAAAATCTTTAACCCTCTGAAACATTTTCTCATGCCCTTGCGCATTTGGATGCAAACCGTCTTCCAAATCTTCATCTTTCAATAAATCAAACATTTCAATAAATGGCAAATTATTTTCTTTGCAAAAATTTTTAATCGCTAAGTCGTATTTTTTGATATTTTCATTATCATAACATTTACCAGTCTCACTGCCCAAGAACGGATTAACTTTAAATTCTTCAACTTTCGTCAATCCAATAAAAATAACTTTGGGGGTAAATTTTTTAATAACTGTTAATATTTTAGTTAAATTATTTTTGAAATCGTTAATGTCAATATAATTTTCTTGTATGTTTTGATAAAATAAAGAATCGTTTATCCCCTCGGCAATTATTACAATTTTGGGGCATATTGATTGAAGTTTTTTATTAAGTCTTTGAAACAGTAATTTTGTTGTGTCGCCATCAACTCCAAAATTATAAATAGAATATTTTCTGCTGTATATTGATTCTATATATATTTTTAATCTAGTTGTCCAGCCGCCTCTTTCATCATCAAAAGCTCCCCAAGTTATACTATCTCCAAAAACACAAATCCTTTTTGACATATTTTTAAAATTATAAACAATTTAAAATTTTATCAACACTTACTCCGCCTTTTTTAATCTCTGTAAAATCAATAACCCGCTTCCATGCCTTCACTCTTCTAAATTCTCTTTTTGATAATTTTAAATTTTTCATTATTCATAATTCTTACTTCTTACTTCTAAATTCTTACTTCTTAACATCCATCCCCCTCAGCGCCGCAACCCTCTCTTCCATTGGCGGATGCGTCATCATCGCGCGGGCAAAAAATCCTTTCTTTTTATTCCCCTCTTGAGAGGGGTAAGGGGTGTGTTTCTTAAAAGGCGAAGATATATACAAATGCGCCGTAGCCCTATTCGCCGCTTCCAGCGGCTCCGGGTCAGCTGATATTTTCTCCAATGCCATGGCCAGTCCTTCCGGATAGCGAGTCAATAAAGCGCCGTCCGCGTCTGCCGCAAACTCGCGCTTGCGGGAAATTGCAAACTGCATTAAATAAGCGAATATCGGCGCTAATATTGATAAAACAATAGCAAGAATAAGCATAATCAGCTGTAATTGCCCTCCGCCCTTGCTGTCGCTTCTGCGCCTATGGCTGCCAAAAAAAGTCCAGCGCCTGAAAAAATCAGCCAATAAAACTACAACGCCGACCAAAACTGTAACCAAAGTAGCCAGTAAAATATCGCGGTTGCCAATGTGCGAAAGCTCGTGGGCGATCACTCCTTCCAGTTCGCTGCGATCCAGTTTTTCTAAAAGTCCGCTGGTGACGGCAACCACGGCATGCTCCGGGTCGCGTCCCGTGGCAAAAGCGTTGGGCGCGCTATCTTGGATAATATAAATTCTCGGCGTTGGCAGGCCGGCAGTAATGCAAAGATTTTCAACTATTCTATATAATTCTTTATTCTCTTCAAATTTAATCAATTTTGCATTGCTCATTTTTAAAACAATCTTATCGCTCCACCAATAGCTGATAAAACTTGAAACAACGCTAAAAATTACCGCGAAATATAAAATCGCGGAGCTTTCCATGGCATAAGAAAAAACATAGCCGATTAAAATTATGGACATGAAAAATACGGACAATAAAAGCCATGTTTTCCGCTTGTTTGAATCGGAGTGGGTGTAAAGGGTCGGCATATATCGCATAACTCATATCAGACTGTCTATAAACTGCTTCTACCGACTTTTAAGTCGGGTTTTGAAGCTTTAGCTTCGCTAATGTTAGTGGCTAAAGCCACTGGAACCCGAGCTAAAGCTCGGTAGAAGGGTGCTTTTTGGACAGTCTGAACGAAAATTATTTAATAAAATTAACTGTCAACTTTTATTCTGCCAATAACCGTTAACGGATTAACTAAATCTTAACCAATAACTCGTTAACGCGTTAACTCTTTAACTCGTTAACTAAACAATACTTTATAAATAATAATGCTTTAATTATTTATAAATTCGCGTTATGCAAATTAAAACTTAACCTTAATATTTTCTTTCTCTTTTTTGTCTTCAATCTCAAAAAATTCTCTTGCCTTGAATTTCAGCATGTCGGCGATAATGTTTGTCGGAAATACTTGAAGCTTGGTGTTAAAATCGCGGACATTGCCGTTATAAAATCTGTGGCTGGCTTGAATTTTATTTTCCGTGTCAGACAGTTCTCTCTGCAATTCCAAGAAATTCGTGTTTGCTTTTAAGTCCGGGTAGCTTTCAGACAAAGCGAAAATGGACTTTAAAGTTGAGGAAAGCATATTCTCGGCTTCGGCTTGTTTTTTGGCGTCCCCGCCGGATTGCGCCTGCATGGCGGCGTTGCGCGCCTGAACAACTTTTTCCAAAGTTTCCCTTTCGTGGGAAGCATAGCCCTTTACTGTTTCAATTAAATTCGGGATTAAATCATAGCGCCGCTTCAGCTGGACATCAATGTCGCTCCATGCTTCATCAACGCGATTTTTCAAGCGAATAAGAGAATTATAAATGCCGATTATCGCCAAGGCAATAACAACAATAATCCCCAAGATGATTAATAATGTCGTGGACATAAGAGTTGAATTATGAATTATGAATCATGAATTATGAATTATAAAACATAAATTTAAATCGCATAACGCATGGCGCATAACTCATAACGCGTAACACGTAACGCAAAAATTAATTATAAAAATTTTAAATTTTATAGACTTTTGACCTTCAACTTCACTTTCTTCCCTCGTGCTTTAACCGCGTAATGTCCCGTTAATAACCCTGCAATCCGCAAAATTTCCTCTTCGCTTTTCTCTTCTCCAAATTTTAACTCGCTCATTTTTAATTTCTCCGGAACATTAATTTCTAAAATATTTGGAATTTGGAATTTGGAATTTTCCGCCAGAGGCGGATCAGCCTCTGGCTGAGGAATTTGTTTGTTATTTGGAATTTGGAATTTGGAATTTCTCACAAGTGAGAGCGGTCCTGTCATATCTTTCAACTCTAATAAAATATCGCCCTTTCGCGCCAGTTTTTCCAAATTCTCATTATCTTCTTTATGCCGCCCGACAATAATTAAAACTTTCTGGCGTTTCTTGGCGTCCGCCAGCTGGCGGATTGGCGTATTTAGCGTTAACCAAAAAACTCTTCCGTGTTTAAGCAGTTCCACGTCATTCACGCCGCAATCCGGCCAATAATCAAGCATTTTCATCAGTCTATTGCTAAATTCCGGATCAGTCAAAATGCAGCCGCCCGCAGGCGAAGAATAATTTTTTAACTTATGCTTTTCAGCTAATTCCATCTGCCGCTCGCGCGATCGACCTTTTATATTTAACAATCTTCCCCTGTTCACTAATCCTTGCTTTTCATATGTTGTTTCAGGCAACAGCTTGGCTGACAGCGGCCGCAAAATCTCCACGCCTGCCATTTTTTCTATTCTGGACAAAGCTTCTTTATTCTGCGAAAAAGACCGCTGGCCCAAAACCTCTCCCGTGGCTAATACCTCACCCCCAGCCCCTCTCCTAATTAGGAGAGGGGTGTCTGAGTAAAGCGAAGACGGGGAGAGGTATTTTCCAGCTTTTTTCACCATCAAACTATGGCAGTCAACACAAGGATTCAAATGCTTGCCGTATCCGCTTGGCGGATTTTTTACGATTTCCAACAGTTCCTCGCTTATGTCTATTATTTTTAAATCTATGCTAATTTCCTCCGCGGCTTTTTTCGCTTTTCCGCAATCAAAAAAATTACTTACACAACAAACTCCTGCAACCTCAATTCCTTGGGCTTGCAAAACCTTGGCGGCAATCATAGAGTCCAAGCCGCCGGAAAAAAGAATTAACGCTGTTGTTTTTTTGTTATGCATTTATATATAAATACTTTAAATTACGAAACAGTGTTTGCTTATTTTAAACCTGGATTGCGGGTCCCTCCAGAGGCGGGCGTAGCAAGCCCGCAATGACAATAAGTGAAATGGGCGGGGGAGATTAAAATCGTCTTCATAATTTTTTCTCCCCCGCGATATTTGCACATTCATGTTTACGCTCCCCGTCCTGAATAACCTCCAAGGTCTTGATAATCAATAGATTCGCAGAAAATATTAACGCTGGCGGTTTTTAATGTTATTACTCCGGAGCAATTTTCCTCCAGCCATTTAGCTTCTTCTTCTGATTTTTTCTCTCTTAATTTTTGGCAAAGATGGCTTATGTGAATAAACACAATGCCTTGAAATTTAGAAGAAGGAGACACGTAAAATTCTATGCCCGCGCAAGCATTTACCACTTCTTTCGAAAACTTTTTATGCCCATTAAGAAAATTCGCTCTAGCGTCTAACAGGCTAGTGTTTCTAAGCCATATATTCATAACTCCCCCTCCTTTCGTTCAAATGTTCAATTTGATTTTGAAGACCTATATTTAA
Organism: Candidatus Falkowiibacteriota bacterium; assembly: GCA_013791585.1. Lineage (GTDB taxonomy): Bacteria > Patescibacteriota > Patescibacteriia > Patescibacteriales > VMTK01 > VMTK01. The sequence continues at coordinate 42,704 of VMTK01000057.1, read as the reverse complement.
TTTTTTAAAGAAATTATTTGATAGCCGTATTTTTCTATTTTTTCCTTTGGCCAAAATTTTATATTTTTTGTTTTTAAAACATAAGAAACTTCTTTTTCCAATTCGCGGCCGGTATATTCTTGAGCCGCGGGATCCAATTCGCGCAACACAAGGATATCGCCTTCCTTGACATCAAAATCAGCTAAACGAAATTCAAAATTTTTCCTGTTGTCAAGAATCGCTTGAAAGTATTCCGGCCAAATTTTTTTCTCTATTTTCATAATGCTTCAATCTTAAATCTTTTTAATCCCTAAAATTACTTTTTCTTCATTAATATTCACTTCTCTTTTAATGTCAACATCATTTTTTAATCCTTCAATAATATCATCCGCCAATGTATCGTTTAAAATATCTGATTTATATTTTTTAATCGCTGTTTTTATTTCATTGTTCTCGCATTCTAAGTAAATAACAGCCCTGTCCTGAATAGTCATGCCGGCATCTTTGCGCAAATTATTAATAAACCGCACCAATTCCCGCTTCACTCCCTCTTGCTTTAATTCAGAAGTTAATTTTGTGTCCAGCTCAACTTTTAATTCACTTTCTTTAGACGCATCGCAATGCGTCTCTACGATTTTCACATTTAACTCATCTTTAATCAAATCTATATATTCATCCCCAATTTCAAATTTCAAATTTCCAATTTCAAATTTCCTTAATGGTTGGCGTACCTTAATCCCTGCTTCATCCCTTTTTGCCAATCCCAATTCAACAATTTTTCTAACTATCACCATCTCTTCTAAAATCTTAATTTCAAATTTCAAATTTCTAATTTTCGGTTTGATTTTCGGCCAACTTTCAAGATGCACAGACCTGTCTTTGTTGCCAAAATTATTTCCTGTCACCTTTTGCCAAATCTGCTCGGCAATAAACGGCATAAACGGCGCCATTACCCTTACTAATTGTAATAGCACAAAATGAGTAGTTTGTAAAGCGGCTTGCTTGTCTTGTTCGTGCTCATTATTTTCATTCGCATGGGCCGCATCATTCGCATGATCGCCATTTGTAGCGGCGAGTCTGCTCTGTTCATTTGTAGCGCGGCATTTCAAATCCCCTTTAAATCTATCTCGAGATCTGCGCAAATACCAAGTTGATAAATCATCAATAAAATCCGCAATCGGCCGCGCGGCTTTTGGCAAATTATAATTATCCATATTCTCTGTCACTTCCGCGATTAATTGATTCAACCGCGCGACAATCCATTTGTCTAAAACATTTTCAGCCAAACTCCCCTCTCCCGCGCCAGCGGGGGAGGGGCTGGGGGCGGGGGCGAAAAGCTCGTAAAACTTAAACACATTCCATAAAAGCATAGAGGTTTTTCTTAAGCACTCCCTGACTCCGTCTTCTGAGAAATTCAAATTCTCGGCCAGCATTACCGGCGAGGTTAAAAGATAATAGCGCAAAGCATCCGCTCCGTATTTCTCAAACACAAACATTGGATCAGGATAATTATTCAGCTTCTTGGACATTTTTTTTCCGTCTTCTGCCAAAACTATCCCATTAACTATTACATTTTTATAAGCCGGCTTGCCCGTAATGCCGCTGGCAATCGCGTGCAGATAATAAAACCAGCATCTGGTTTGGTCAACTCCCTCGGCTATGAATTCTGCCGGAAAATTATTTTCAAATTTCTTCTTGTTGGCAAAAGGATAATGCATCTGCGCGTAAGGCATTGAGCCGGAATCAAACCAAGTATCCAGCACATCCGGAATTCTGCGCATTTCGCCCCCGCACTTTTCGCATTTAAAGGTAATTTTATCAACTGTGTGTTTGTGCAGATCAGTAATTTTCTCGCCGCTCAGCTCTTCCAACTCCTTAACCGATCCAATTACTTTAATATTATCACATTTCATATCCGAAGTCCGACATCCGACATCCGACATCCGACATCCGACATCCGACATCCGACATCCGACATCCGACATCCGACATCCGACATCCGACATCCGACATCCGACATCCGATCTGCATTCCCAAATCGGCATAACAGACGCCCAAAATCTCTGGCGGCTGATTGACCAGTCGCGCGCTCCCTCCAGCCAATTGCCAAAGCGGCCTTCCTTAATATGCGCGGGCGACCAATTTATATCCTTGGCTGTTTCCAGCATCCGCTTTTTAATTTTTTCAATGCTTACAAACCAAGACGAAGTCGCGTAATTAATCAATGGCGTTTCACAGCGCCAGCAATGCGGATAGCTATGCTCGTATTTTTCTTTGGCAAATAATAAATTTTTATGGGCCAAGTATTTTATAATTTCAATATCGGTCTTCATGTGATCGTCGCCGGGCCTGCCCTCCGAAGCCTTGGCGCAGGAGGGCTTCACATTCATGCCAATAAAATCTTTTGCTTCTTTTTTAATAACCCCGTTCATTCCAACATGCTGGATAAACGGCAAATTATGCTTTTTGCCCAAATTCATATCGTCTTCGCCAAAAGCAGGCGCGATATGCACCACGCCTGTTCCTTCTTCAGTTGTCACAAAATCCGCTGAATATATTTTCCAGCCGTTTTTATGATTTTCCAGTTTTTTATCTTTCGCGTAATAATCAAACAGCGGCTCATATTCTAAACCAATCAAGTCCTTGCCTTTTAATTCTTTAATAATTTCATATTCTTTATCTTTAAAAATATTCTCAATTCTATCTTTCGCTAAAATATAATATTCCTTAATTCCCGCCTGCCCCGCTGATTGCGGGGATTCATTATTTATAATTCCAGCCATAACATAATCAATATTCTCGCCAACCGCCAAAGCCACATTACCAATTAAAGTCCACGGCGTTGTTGTCCATGCCAAAACATAAGTCTTATCTCCCTCTCCTTGCGAAGGAGAGGGCTGGGGTGAGGTTATTAATTTAAATTTCGCAATACACGACAAATCCTTAATATCCCTATAGCCCTCAGCCACTTCCGACTGGGACAATGTTGTTTCGCATCTGGGGCAAATATGCATTGACCTGTAGCCCTCATAAATTAATCCTTTATCATACAATTTTTTAAAAACCCACCAGACCGATTCCATAAAATCCAAATCCATGGTTTTGTAGCTGTTTTCCATGTCAGCCCACCTGCCTAATTTTCTGATTACTTTTTTCCATTCTTCAACATAGCCCAAAACTTTCGCGCGGCACAATTCATTGAATTTATCCACGCCCAAATCCTCAATGTCTTTTTTGGCTTTTGATCCCATTTCCTTTTCCACGATATTCTCAATCGGCAAACCATGGCAGTCCCAGCCCCAGCGCCGCTCAACCCTATATCCCTTCATTGTCCAATATCGCGGCACAACATCTTTCATCACATTTCCCACAATATGCCCGTAATGCGGAGTGCCGGTGGCAAACGGCGGCCCGTCATAAAAGACATAGTCCTTAACCTCTCCCCGGCCTTTCACGCTATCGCGTGATCGGCCTCCCCTCTCCTTAGTAAGGAGAGGGGCTGGGGGTGAGGTTGCTGACTTTTCAAAAATTTTCCCTTTTTCCCAAAAATTCAAAACCTCCTCTTCCATTGCTGGAAAAGGAGACAAGCTTTTTTTGTTTTCTTTGTTTTTGGTTTTCATTGATAAAAAATCTTTCATTCCGAATAATTATAATTCGAATGTGCCGCATTTGTAGCGCGGCGTCTAATCCAATTTTACCTTAAATTAAGCTAATTGTCAAAATTCGCCGAGATTAAAGTTTGAACAAATAAAAAAGGGAATAGCTTTATGCGATTCCCTTTGTTCTAATTGTTGATATAATTAATTTATTGTAAATGTTCAATAATTTTCTCTCCCATGGCTTTTGTGCCAAGGATTTTATTGTGTTCTTTTTTTGATCTCCTCCATAATATATTGTGTTTGCTGTTTCGTAGGAACTCCGCTGTTAATAGTAAAATCAGGAATTTTCCCCTGCTTCAAAACATTGACAACGCTTAACTCTAATTTTTTAGCGGCTTTCTCTTCACCTAAATTTTTAAGCATCAAAACGCCGCTTAAAATTGCCGCCACCGGACTTACTGTCCCCTTTCCGTAATCTTTCGGAGACGAACCATGAATAGGTTCAAACATTGATGTTCCGTAAGGATTTATGCATGCCGACGCCCCAACGCCCATTCCTCCGAATAATGATGCTGTTAAATCTGTAATAACATCCCCAAACATATTTCCAGTCACAATTACAAAAGACTCTTGAGGAATACTGTTGATTAACATGGGGCCATTCAGCGCGTCAATATGAGCATATTTCGCCAAAACTTCCGGATAAATCTTTTTGCCCATCTTTTCAAACATTGGCTGCCATTGCTGAGCCGAAACATATTCCAAAACATTGGATTTGAAACCAAGAATAAGTTCCTGCCCTTTGTCGCGCGCCAGCTCATAGGCGTACCGCAATATTCTCTCAACTTCAGCGTTGGTATAATTCATTTCCTGGCGAGCAACAACTCCGTCGTAACTTCCGATTCCTTTGTATAAACCGCCAACACCTTCTCTGACTACGGTAATTTCATAATCATCCGGCAAGCCAGGATGTATCTTTCTTATGGGAGCATCCACTCCAGCATAAAGCTTTGAAGGCCTCAGATTTATATATTGATCTAGACCAAACCTAATTTTCAGAAGTATTCCTTTCTCCACTTCCCCTTTTTGTAATTCAGGATGTCCGACTGCGCCGAAAACTATCGCGTCATGGCCTCTTAGCTCAGCAAGTGTTGAATCAGACAATAATTCTCCTGTTTTTATGTAATATTCTCCTCCGTGTGGATAAAGCGTTACCTTAAACGCAAAGCCAAATTGCTCTGCAATTATCTTAAGAACCTTCATCTCTTCTTCCACGACTTCTTTACCGATAAAATCGCCTGGCACAACCGCCAAGTTATATACTTTTCCCATTTTACGCACCCCTCTTTTTTTCTTATTGATTATAAATTTCCGCCGCGAGCTTAATCATAAAATTAACGCTCCCACCATTCTCAATAAGCTCCTTATGATAATCAGAAATGTTAAACATTACTAATCCGCCACGTTTTTTTTCAAGCCATTCAATTTCTTTGTCTTTAATGTTGATATGTATTTCATCCGGCTTCTCTTCAAAAAGTCTATCTATCAAAACTTTATTGAGGGTGATACAGAGAAGACCGTTCGCAAACATATTGTTCTCAAAAATGCGAGCGAAACTCGGCGCGATAACACACCTAATGCCTGCGTCTTCCAATGCCCATGGCGCATGCTCTCTTGAAGATCCGCAACCAAAATTCTCACCCGTAATCAGTATCTGCGACTGGTGAAGTTTGATCCTTTCTTCTGCCAATATTGGAGCGTCCTCAAGGCAATGTTTACCAAATTCTTCTTTTTTTGTTTCGGTCAAGTATTTGGCCGGTATAATTTGATCAGTGTCAATATTGTCAATTGGCAAATAAAATACCTTGCCCGAAAAATCCTTCTTGGAGTCTTCGCTGTTTTTTGCGAGAAGTTGAGCGTAATCCAACTTTTTAACTTCGCGTTCTTTCCAGTTTGTTGGTATTGCAGCTTCAAATTCGGGCGCATCCCTTTCCCTATCTACGACGATTACGCATAGGTTGGTCGGTGGTTCAGATATAACTCCATGAATAGCCGTAAATGCCGCAGTCGCCGGCGATGTTAAATGTACCATACCGTCTTTACCCATGCGTCCTGGGAAATTGCGATTCGTTGTGGAAACACATACCTCTCCGGGAGCCAAAACTCCACAGCTTAAACCAAGGCAAGCTCCGCAAGTCGGTCCAGAAACGAAACATCCCGCTTTTACGAAAATATCAATTAATCCTTCATTGAGCGCCATTTCATAAATGTGCTGGGTTGCTGGTACGACAATACACCTAATACTGTCCGAAATTTTATTGCCTATAATATCAAAAATATTTGCGGCAACTCTTAAATCACTTAAGCGTCCGTTGGTACATGAACCGATGTAAACTTGATTAACTTTCTTTCCGGCAAGCGCGGAAACATTCACTACATCGCCCGGGGAATAATTATTAGTGATTACAGGAGCCATGTTAGTTACATCAATATCAATTATCTGGTCATAAACTGCGTCAGGGTCGCTATTCCAGCTCATAAAGTTATCCAGCATGTGTTCTGCGTTGGTATATCTTTGACATAAAGCTGGCCATAGATATTCAATCGCTTTTTCGTCAACCATCATCATTCCTGAAGTCGCGCCGGCCTCTACAGCCATATTAGCGATAGTCATCCGTCCTTCTATACTCATTTCGCGAATGACATTGCCACCAAACTCAAGCACGGCATTAGTCGCGCCCTTGACGCCAATCTTGTTAATGAAAGTTAGAATGAGGTCTTTCGCAAAAACATTTACTGGCAGCTTACCGTTGAAGTTTACGCTAATAACCTTTTGTGGCGGACAAATCCAGAGTCCTGTAATGATTCCGTTTTCTAGGTCTGTTGTGCCGACACCAGCTGTAAATGCGCAAAATGTTCCGTGTGTACAGGTATGACTGTCTCCCATGATGCCAATTTGACCAGGGCTAATCCATCCTTTTTCCGGAATAATTGCATGGCATACGCCATTGCGTCCGACATCGAGAAATTCAATGCCATGCTTAGCGCTCCACTCACGAATAATCTTGCCTTGAATAGCCGATTTAGTATCTTTTGCCGGGTTAACATGGTCAATCATAGTTTTAATCTTATTTGGATCAAAGACTACATCGTATCCGCGCGCTATCATGTCAATTATAGCGTTTGGGGTTGTAATTTCATGACACCACACCCAGTCAAGGCTTAATGCCATCCTCCCATCAGGAAACACTCTTACCAAATGATTATCAATTATTTTCTGAAACGCTGTTTTTCCCATATCTTGCCTCCCTTCTGCTTTAAGGTTGTTTAAATGTTTGCTGTTAGCCGTAATCAAGATATATTCAATTGTAAAGATCAACATAAAAAAACAAACCCTCCTTATCCTCCTTTTGGGTTTGCTAATTTTAATACGCAAAAATACGATTGAAACGCGCTTTTGCTTGCGTTTAACTTATCTAATTTTACAAAAAAAGTCAATAAGCTTGCTTTACTTTTCTCCCAATATGCTATAATTTAAATTAGCTGAAATGAATATGCTGTATTTTAAAATAGCGGCTGGTGGTCCTTTGCTTCTACAGACTGTCCAAAAAGCACCCTTCTACCGAGTTTTAACTCGGGTTCCGGATGCTTCAGCATCCATTGTGATTGAGGCTAAAGCCTCAAAACCCGACTTAAAAGTCGGTAGAAAATTTCATCTAAATTATGCAAAAATTCAAACTAATTTCCAATTTCAAACCAACCGGCGACCAGCCGCAGGCTATCGCCAAATTGATTAATGGACTTAAAAAAGGATATAAAGCGCAAACCTTGCTTGGCGTTACCGGATCCGGCAAGACTTTTACCATGGCTAATATTATTGAAAAAGTTCAAAGACCCGCCTTGATAATCTCCCACAACAAAACTCTGGCCGCTCAGCTTTACGGCGAATTCAGGCAATTTTTCCCGGACGCGGCTGTCCATTATTTCGTGTCTTATTATGATTATTACCAGCCGGAAGCGTATATTCCGCATACTGATACATACATAGAAAAAGAAGCGACTATCAATGAAGAAATAGACCGTTTGCGGCATGCCGCCACCCAGTCGCTGATCAACAGGAAAGATGTAATAGTTGTGGCAAGCGTTTCCTGCATTTACGGCATTGGAGAAAAAAAAGACTATGAGGCCTTGAGCCAAACATTCACGGCTGGGCAAAAAATAAAACGAAATGAACTCTTGCGGCAATTGGTTAAAATACAATATGAAAGAAATGACATAGAGTTTAAGCGCGGGCAATTTAGAGTAAGGGGAGAAAATATTGATATTCATCTGGCAACCGGCGAAGAAATAATTCGCATCATAATGCTAGGAGATATTATTAATAATATATACCTCGCCCCGACATCTCGCTTAATACCTCACCCCCCAGCCCCCTCTCCTAAACAGGAGATGGTGACCAACAACCCCCCCTCCTATTTAGGAGGGGCAGGGGGATGTATAAATAGAGGGGCCGGGGGAGGTATAAAAATACCCCCTCTCCTTGCGAAGGAGAGGGGGTTGGGGGTGAGGTCAATCACCATTCTACCCGCCAAGCATTTTATGACTCCGGAAGACAGGATGAAATCCGCGCTGAAATTGATAAGAAAAGAGCTGGAAGAAAGATTGCGCGAACTTAAAAAGCTGGGCAAAGAAATGGAAGCTTACCGGCTGGAAAAGAAAACAAATTATGATTTGGAAATGATGGCGGAAGTCGGATATTGCAACGGCATTGAAAATTATTCGCTTCATCTCACAGGCAGAAGCCCGGGTTCGCCTCCGGCAACATTGATGGATTTTTTTCCAAAAGACTTTTTGATTTTTGTTGATGAGTCCCATGTTACTCTGCCGCAAATACGCGGCATGCATGCCGGAGACCGCTCGCGCAAGCAAACTTTGATTGATTTCGGCTTCCGCCTGCCCAGCGCGCGCGACAACCGCCCGCTGAATTTCCGCGAATTTAATTCTAAAATTAATCAAATAATATATACCAGCGCCACGCCGACAGAATATGAAATAAAAAAATCAAGCCAAACCGTGGAACAGATTATCAGGCCGACCGGCCTGCTGGATCCGGAAATAGAAATCAGGCCGGAGACAAACCAAATCTCTGATTTAATAAAAGAAATAAAAAAACGCGCAGGCAAAGGCCAGCGGATCCTGGCAACTACGCTTACCAAGCGCATGGCCGAAGATCTGGCTGATTACCTGAAAGAAGAAAAAATCAAGGCGGCTTATCTGCATAGCGAGATAGGCGCTCTGGAAAGAGTGGATATACTGCGCGATCTGCGCAAAGGAAAATATGACTGCTTGGTGGGCATAAACCTGCTGCGCGAAGGCCTTGATCTGCCGGAAGTTTCTCTGGTGGCCATACTGGACGCCGACATGTCCGGCTTCTTGCGCAATGAAACAGCGCTTATCCAAACTATGGGCCGGGCCGCGCGCCACAGCCAAGGCAAAGTAATTATGTACGCCGGCCGAATTACGCCTGCCATGCGCTATGCCATTAACGAAACTAATCGGCGGCGAAAAACACAGATTGCCTACAATAAAAAACACAGTATCACGCCTGCTTCAATAAAAACGAAATTTCATGACAATATAGTATCTGGAAATTAAGCGTTTAGCGCATTTCTACCCAGCTTTAGCTGAGGGTTCGTTGGGCTTTAGCCCAACAGATGCTGAAGCATCCCGAACCCTCGGCTAAAGCCGGGTGGAAAGCAAACATTGAAATCCCTATAAAAAAACAAAGGCGAAGTTATATATAAACTTCGCCTTTTTTAAATCAAAAGAATTGTGATTAATAAAATCATCGCGGCGAATATAAAAACCGCGAAATACCAAAGACTTTTACTTCTTATAAAAAAATCTTTAGCTTGAAAAATTTTACTCACAATAAAAACGAATATAATGCCGACCCAAAAAACAATAAACGCTGAAATTAAATACCATTTATCTTTTAATCTAAATTTCATGATTTTTTTCACCTCCTTTTTTAAATGAGCTAATTTTTATTTAAAAATTTTTTGCTTCTCAATTTGCGGTGATAGCCAATGGCGAATCTGTGGGCTTCATCGCGGACTCTTTTAATCAAGTGCGGAGCCGGCGAAGCCAAAGGCAGTTCCAGCGGCTTTTTTTCGCCAGGGAAAAATATTTTATCAGGCGCGTTAGATGAACGCAGGCCCAAACCTTTGGAAATGGCAATCACGGCAATGTCTTTACCCCGCACAAAAAATGCCTCCGACGAAGCCAAGCGCCAAAAGTTTTTGGCGCTGGGCGAAGTCGGATGGTTAGATAATCTGTCGCGGTCGGTGGTATAATGCCGCCGACTGGCGACACCTTTTGTGCGGGGTTTATCGCTTATTTTAAATTTTTTAAAAACTTGCAAAGCCGCGTTCAACTGCTGTTTTCCCCCGTCAACAATAATCAAATCCGGCAACGGCCATTCCTTCGCTGAAGTTTTAGAATGCAGACCATGCTTCGCTGCATGAGCTCTCTTAATCCTTCTTGTCAAAACCTCTTTTAACATCTTAACATCATCCATCCGGCCTTTGGCTGTTTTGATTTTAAATTTGCGGTATTCTTTTTTGTCCGGCTCGCCGCCGGAAAACACCGCCATTGAGCCAACGGCTTGCTGGCCGAAAATATTGGAAATATCATAGCCCTCTATTCTTTGCGGCGCTTTCGGCAAGCGCAAAATTTTCGCCAGCTCCGCGAGATCAGCGGCATACTTTTCTTCCAGCCCGATAATGCTAGCATTCTCTAAAACTTTTTTTATATTAAATAATTGTAATTTTAATCCGCTAATTTTTCTTTTAACTTCGTTATGTTTTTCACTGCCTGCTTTGTATTTTTTTATTCCTAATTCATAATTCCTAATTCGTAATTCGTAATTTTTAATTACCTTATCTTTCTTTCCTTCAAAAAATAAAATAATGGGGCGAATCACTTTTTCCATATATTCTTTTCTGCTGATAAGAACGGCGCAAATTCCCAAACATCTGTTTATTTGATAATAGAAACAAGGCTTTGGCTGTCGCTTTTTCGCCGCGCAATACGGCCAAATTTTTCTTATCGCTTTCAATGTTTCCCGGACGGCAGCAGCGCTTACAAACGGCCCGAAATATCTGCCTGATTTATCTATTTTTCGGACAATAAAAACTCCGGGTATTTCCTCTTCGGTTGAAACTTTGATGTAAGTATATCTTTTGCCGTCGCGCAAAGCAATATTGTATCGCGGCTGATGCTTTTTTATTAAATTCGCTTCCAACAGCAGCGCTTCAATTTCACTATCGGTTTCTACGCATTGAATATCATCAACCTGTTTCAGCATTGAATATTTTGCCGGCGTATGTCGCGCGCTTTTGCTCCAATACGACAAAACGCGGCCGGACAGATTAGCGGCCTTGCCGATATAAATAATTTTTCCTTTTTGATTTAAAAATTTATAAATTCCCGGCCCGTTGGAAAAATCAAATTTTTTCTTAATTTCAGCTAAGTTCATATAAAAACAATTTACCATTTTGCAAAACAAAAAACAACACTTCGCCGCCAAATAAAATCAGTAAAACGCATGCGCCATTGACAACTTTTAAAAACCTGCTATGCTAATAATAACTTTGAAAACTGCAAAATCCATAAGCTGGATCCTCCGATGGACATCGGAGGGCTGGGTCCGGCTTTTCCCCGATTCTATCGGGGAGGATGGCTTCCGCGATAGTGGAAGCCCGGCTTCCTCCGTAATCATAGGATAACTGATGTCTCTCCGAAACACTTCGGAGATAAGAGTCGGTAAAAGTGGTTCTAAGTCCGTTTTACTGGCGGATTTTTTAATCCGTTAGAAAAGATTTAAAACAAAAAAGGTGGTACCGCGGGATAACTTCTCGTCCTTTTTTCCAAGTATTTTATGTTTGGAAAAAAAGATGAGAAGTTTTTTTATTGGTGAAAAAACAATAACGATCTTTAAAAAAAATATTTCTTAATAAGGAGGTAAAAATTGACAAAACAAAAAAAAGAAAAAAGAAGAATAAGAAGAAAAGAAATAAAAATAGAAAAACGAATAGAAAAAATAAGGAGGAAAAATTTATGGAAATAAAAGATACGCGCGAAAGATGCCCGCATTGCAAAGAAATATTAATAATTAGAAGAGGAGCCGGCTTTTCCTCAAAGGAAACAAAGATATGCCCGACAAGCGGCTGTGAATTTAATAAATCGCCATGGGGGAAATCAAACGGCTGGGGCAGTTGAAATTCTCAAACCCAAACACAAAGGGGATGCAATAATGCATCCCCTGTTTTTTTATACAAAACGAACGGCAGACCGCTTTAAACAATAAAATCTAAATAGTTGCTTTTATTTATCGCCTCAAATTCAGCTTCTTTGTAAGTTTCCAGCCAATCACGCGGGGGTTTTACTTTTTTATTCTCGCTATATTTGAACTCATAGCCGAATAATTTCCCTTCGCGCTCTTCAACTAAATCAATTTCTTTCTGATCATAAGTGCGCCAAAAATAAATATTTGATCTTATGTTTTTGTAGCTGTTTCTTTTTAATCTTTCCATAAAAAGATAATTCTCCCACAATTGTCCGATGTCATTTCTTAAATCCAAGATATTAAAATTTTGAATAATCGCGTTTCTTACTCCATTATCAAAAAAATAAAATCTGGACATTTTGCTTATTTCCTTTCTTAAATTTCTGGAAAATCCATAAACTCTTTTAATTACAAAAGTCTTTTCCAGCAAATCAAGATATTTTTCAACTGTCCTTAAATTCAGAGACACGGCATTTCCCAATTCTTGAAGTGAAACTTCCTGCCCGATTTGAAATGCTAAATTTTTCAATATATCAATAATTTTCTGCGATTTTTTAATTTCATTAAATTCTAACAAATCGCGATACAAATAACTATCAACTATTTCATTTAAAATATCCTGCTTTTTTTGGAAAACATTTTCTTTAACTGCTTCAGGATAAGAGCCGTAAATAAGCTTTGACTCCAATTTATTATCTGTTTCATCGCGGCTTTCATAATCTTTAAGCTCTAGCTGTGAAATAGGGTATAAAGTGAGCTGCCACTTGCGGCCCACCAATGGTTCGCCAACTTGATTGGCTAACTCAAAAGACGACGAACCGGTTGCCAACACCTTTATGCCTTCAAAATGATCAACTATTAGTTTTAAATTCAATCCGATATTTTTTATTTTTTGCGCTTCATCAATTACTAATAATTTATTATCTCCTATATATTGTTCAAACACATCAATCTCTTGGCTGGATAGCCATTTTTGAGCGCTTCTATTTTCTCCATTTAAAAATAAATATTTTTCTTTTATATTTTTCAAAATATCCTTCACTAAAGTGGTTTTACCGACTTGGCGAGGGCCATAAAGAACAACAACTTTATTTGGCTGAAGTTTTTTAATGACATTATTCTTTATATATCTATTTATTTTTTGCATATAGCTACGATTAATTACAAAATATATTCAATATTATCATAACATATTTATTATAATAATACAACTATTGTATGAAATTACTGTATTAGGATACAGTAATTAAGGCAAAAAGGGATAGTATATTTTATTATCTTTTACTAAAATTAGGCAAATTAATATTCTATTCCTTTACATCTCATCAACCACTTCTATCCCCAACAATCCCAGGCCATTAGCGATAACATGGCTGACAGACTTAATCAAAGCCAAACGGGAAGCGCGCAGTTCTTTTTTCGCTTTCAAAATCGGGACGCTGTGGTAATAATCATTAAACAATTGCGCCAGATCAAATAAATATTTCGCTATCTCGCTCGGGTCGCAGTTTTCCCCGGCTTTTTTAACCGCATCCGGATATTTCGCCAGCTTCATCACCAAATCATGCTCCTTAGCTTCTTCTAACTTAATTTCTTCGTATTTTTGTGTTTTTGTGTTTTTGTGTTTTTGTGTTTTTCTGAAAATACTTTGTATCCTGGCGTAAACATACTGCAGATAAGCGGCGGTAAAGCCGTCAAAGCGCAATGCCTGATTAATGTCAAAAGTAATAACCTGGCCGGCGCTTACTTTTATCATTTCAAATTTAAGCGCGCCGTTGACAATTTTATTTACTGTATCCGTTATTTTCTTGGCGCTCCAATCTTTGCGGCGTTTCTTGGTTTCCCGCGCTGCTTTTTTAACCGCCTGCGCGCGCAAATTTTCATAAGTGATAATATCGCCGGTTCGCGACGACATCATCTTGCCGGGCAGCTTTACGAATTCATAGCCCAAATGCGCCATTTCCTGCTTGAACCCGAGCAATTCCAAAACCTTGAACAACTGCTTAAAATACAATCCTTGGCGGACATCAACCACGTAAATTGACTTGTCTATTTTATATTTCTTGAATTTTTCAACAGCCAGCGGCAAATCAGCCACCGGATAAAGAGCGGTGTTGTCCGAGCGCAAAAAAAGCAAAACTCCCAAATTGTATTTTTCCAAATCCGCGATAATCGCGCCTTGGCTTTTAATTAAAAACTCTTTTTTGCATAAATCGCGGACCATTTTCATGCCTTTTTCTATAAATTCGCTTTCATAAAAAATATTATCAAACTCCACTCTTAGCTCTTTGTATATTTTATCAAAATAATCAATGCTCCACTTGCGGGTCTTCTGCCACAGCTTATACTCCGCGCCTTGGCGGCTTTCAATTTTTTTCATTAAAGAGCTTACCCGCTCTTTGGCTGTCGGATTATCTTTTAGCTCCCGGCTGGCCTTGGCGTAAAGCTCGCCCAAAAAACCGCCTTTGTTTTTGCCTTTGGCGATTTTATTATTTTTATAATGCTCCGCATAGCGCCACAATGTTTTGGCGACATGAATGCCGAAGTCATTTATGTATGAAACAGGAATTGATTTAAACCCGTTGGCGGATAAAATTTTCGCGACCGCGCCGCCGTAGCAAATATTGCGCAAATGCCCTACATGGTATTCTTTGTGCGTATTAACATTTGAATATTCTATCATTACTTTTTTGCCCTTGCCGCTTTTATTCGCGCCGTACTCTTCGGCCATGCTTAAAATATCGCCGATCAAATCTCCGGCTAAATAATTTTTATTGATCGTAAAATTAAGATAAGGCCCGATCGCTTTGGCGGAAACTATAATATCATTAACATTGATTTCCGAAACTAAAAACTCGGCTGTTTCTACCGCGGTCTTGTTTAATTTTTTCGCCAGTTCAAAACAAGGCAGGCTTAAATCCCCGAATTCCGGATTGGGCGGATAAATCAAATCAGACGTTTGAATAATTTTTTTGTTAAGCGATTTATTAACCAATTTAACAATATTTAATTTTATTTTTTCCAATGAATACATATAGGGCTTTTGAGTGTAAAAAAACAAAACTAATATTTTATTATCAGCACCGAGTGCTGCCGCAGCACTCGGTGCTGATAATAAAATATTAAACTTGCGCGTTATTTTTTTATATTCTCAATATTTTCTCAAATTTATCTCCGTCCCTGAACGGCCCGATCACCGCCAGATTCAATCCCTTGTTGGCAAAAATATTTCGCGCCGCCCGGCTGATGTCTCGGGCGCTTACTTTGTTTATTTTTTTCATAAAATCTTCCGGAGTTAATATTTCATCCCGTAAAACCGCCTGCCTGCCATGCCAGTTCGCTACATTGCTTGAAGATTCCATTTGGATGGCCATCCGGCCCTTTATTAAATTTTTAGCTCTTTCCAGCTCTTTATCATCCGCCAAATGCTCGGCTATTTTTTTGTATTCCGCTAAAATTATCCCTATCGCCTGGCGCAATTTATCCTTGGGCACGCCTGCCTGCGCCGTTAAATAGCCGGAATCAGTATAAAATTCAGCTTGAGTCCTTATGGAATAGGCCAGGCCTTTCCGCTCGCGCAATTCTATAAAAAGCCGCGAGCTCATGGATTCGCCCAAAATCACTGACAAAAGCTTAAGCGCGAATTCATCCTCATGCCCTAACGCATAAGCGCGGACGCCCAAAGACAGGTGCGCCTGATCGGTTTTTTTATAATGCAATTTAATCTGCGGCTTTGTTTGTTTTTCTTGAACCGACTTTTTTTCTCGCAAATCCGACGGCTTAAGTTTTGAAAAATATTTATTTGTCAATTTTTCAACCTCCCTCCGTCCCCCTCCTTGGTAATGAGGGGTAGATAAATCTTTGTCTATAATTCTTTGCCCCCTCTCCTTGCCAAGGAGAGGGCTGGGGTGAGGTTTCACATTCCCCGCGACGCAGACAAAAGTATTTTGCGCCCCGTATTGAGAATCAAAATAATCAATAAAATCCTCGCGCTTAAACCCCAGAATATTCTCGCGGGTTCCGATCGTGTCCCAGCCGGCCGGCTGGTCGCCGTAAAGCAATTCTTCAAACAAATCTTCAATATATATCATGGGGTTGTCGCGGTACATATTTAGCTCTTCAATAATCACTCCTTTTTCCCGCTCTATTTCTTTCGCGTCAAACTTGGAATTCAAAAGCATATCGCTCACCACATCCATGGCAAGATCAATCTTGCCTGCTTCGGCTTTCACGTAATATCCCGTATATTCTTTGCCTGTAAAAGCGTTGAATTCCGCGCCGATTCCGTCCAGCTCGGAAGAAATGGCGAGCGTATCAGGACGTTTTAAAGTTCCTTTGAAAAACATGTGCTCTAAAAAATGGGAAATGCCGCTATTCTTTTTATTCTCATATTTGGATCCTGTTTTTACCATAACCAAAACCGAGGCGGTTTTTGTGCCGCGCATGGGGATTGTTATTAATCTTAGTTTATTTTTTAATGTTTTAATGTTATGCATAATTATTTTAGAATTCTTTATTGCTTAGTTAACGAGTTAACGGGTTAACGGGTTAACGGGTTAACGAAATAATAAACAATAAATAATTTATTTATCTTAACCCGTTAACTAAATAATTTTCTAATTTATTTATTTCAACCCTCTCTTGCTTCATTGTATCCCTATCCCTAACAGTCGCCGCCTTGTCTTCAAGCGAATCAAAATCAACGGTAACGCAATACGGGGTGCCGATTTCATCCTGCCGGCGGTAGCGCTTGCCGATGTTGCCGTGATCGTCAAATTCGCACATGAATTTTAATTTTAATTCATCGTAAATGCTTTTCGCCTTTTTAACCAATTCCGGCTTGTTTTTCAAAAGAGGAAAAACCGCGGCCTTAATCGGCGCTAATTTCTTTGGAAATTTCATGACAATTCTTATTTCACTGCTATAATTCCCCTCTCGGGAGGGGCCAGGGGTGGGTATGGCTTCCTCCGTATACGCGGACAATAGCGCGGCTAAAATGCTTCTGTCCAGGCCGAATGTCGGCTCCAAAACATGCGGAATAAACCGCTTGTTGTTTTCAGCGTCAAAATATTCCAATTTTTGATTAGACGCTTTTGAATGCTGCGATAAATCAAAATCGCCCCTGTGCGCCAAGCCGTACAATTCTTTAAAGCCGAAAGGAAATTTGTATTCAATGTCAACTGTTTTTTTGGAATAATGGGAAAGCTTTGCTTTGGGATGCTCAAGCCGGCGCAAATCCGTTTTCTTAACTCCAAGCTCCATAGCGAATTCTTCCTGCAATTTCAGCCATTTTTCAAACAAATCCTCCCATTTCATTTCAGGATTAAAAAAATATTCTATTTCCATCTGCTCAAACTCGCGGATGCGGAATATGAAATTGCCGGCGACAATCTCATTGCGGAAAGCTTTGCCGATCTGCGCTATGCCGAAAGGAATTTTGACGCGCATTGAGTCCAAAATATTCTTAAATTCAATAAAAATCGCTCCGGCTGTTTCCGGCCTTAAATAAACCGGCTCATTAATGCCGTTCATTTCAGTTTTGAACATCATATTCAGGTTCTTCACTTCAGTCCAATTTGACGCTTGGCATTCAGGGCATTTGATTTTTTTTTCTTTTAATATTTTTGTCATTTCTTCCAGCCGGCCTTCCATGTCCCTGCCTGTCGCTTCTTCCACCAAATGATCCGCCCTGAATCTTTTTTTGCACTCTTTGCAGTCTGCCATGGCGTCATTGAAGCCGGTTGTATGGCCTGACGCTTCCCAGACTTTCGGGTGCAGCAAAATCGGGCCGTCAATGCCGACAATATCCTCGCGTTGAGAAACAAATTTCTCCCACCATAATTTTTTAATATTGTTTTTCAGCTCGGTCCCGTAAGGCCCGAAGCTGTATGAATTGGCAAACCCGCCGTAAATTTCCGAGCAAGGAAAAATAAACCCCCTTCTTTTGCACAGAGAAACAATTTTTTCCATAGTAATTTCTTGTTGTTTCATATTATCTTATAAATCATATAAATCCCTGCCTGTTAATTTTTTTAGCAGGGATTCATAAGATTGATATGATTTATTTTTCATAATTAAGAATCGCTTTCAAAACTTTTGACTCCTCATCCATCGGCTCCATATAGACGACTTGGGCGCGCACAATATTCATTACTCCCGAGGGCCCGTGCGTTTCTTTGCCGCGCTTAACCAGGCGGATATTTCCCGCTTCACCGGTGTTTTCTTTATCTTCTTTAATTTGATCGTAATTATAATAAACATTGCTGATAACCACCGGGTCTGCTGACAAATCGCTGATCTGGCCGTAATAAACTTCATCGTTAATTAACTTAACCGTGTACCAATTAACTTGCGTATTCTCATCGCTTATATTTCTAGCCGTATTGTCTTTATAAAAAATCCAATAAACAGTAAAACAGATTAAAACAATAGCCGCTATCACGGTTAATCTTTTCGCGAATCCCTCATTGACTTGCTTAACCTGCGGCTTGCTTATTTTTTTCAAGCCTTCTTTTTCCTCTTCATAGCTGCCATAAAAATCCTCGCCGCGTTTTTCGCGCGCTGAGTTTTTTTCCCGCAAATTTACTGTTTGGTTGAAGTTGGTGGGCATAGTTTTAAAAACCTCTATATTGTTTTCGTTTACGATAAAGCGCTTCAGTTAAACCACCTTCTCTCATATGTTTTTCTTTCAAGGAGATAATCAATTTGTCTATTAAATAATTAGCTTGATTAATAAAAGTAATCATAAGATTGGCTGCTTTTTCATGATCTTTGGGGAGATTAGGGAAATTAGGGGAATCGGGGAGCGTTGAATTTAATTTGATTATATTCCATGTCTCTCTTATCTCCCTAATTTCCCTTATTGATTTATCTTTAGTCCAAATTTCCAATCTGTTTTGGCGCGCATAAGCTTTGTAATCATTTAACAGCTCTTCTAAACTAGCTCGCGCAACACCACTAAGTTTAATATAACCTTTTAATCCTTGCTGTTTATTGCCTTCGGAAATATTTTGCATTCCTGATCGAGCAGCCTGCACCATTTGGTCATGGGTTCTAGAATACCTGTTAATGTAAGAATTGCAAAATTCAACTGTTAAATCATAAATTGGCACTGTAACTTTATAAGCTAACAAGTATTCGTACCCTGCTTTTGTAGTTTGTGTAGAATTCATTGCCATGAGCTTTTATTTTAAAGTTTATTCCTCTGTCGTTGAAGCTATACACGGTCCAATTCCTAAATCCCAAACATAATCTATCCCCAGGATCCCGCATTCTATTGCATCGCATAAATTCAAATTATCAGAATCGCAAATATCTTCCTCTGTTATAATCTCCCATGAAAATTCAGCTGAAATAAAATCATCTGTTGTTGAAGCTTTAACTTTAAAACCATGATTTCCAATTTCTAAATCAATATACTTTGTTGGCGAATCGCAATCCTCAAAATCTTTATTATCTAAACTGCACTCAAAGGTTATGGGAGTATTTGACGGCTCAAAATAAAAAGTGAAAACAGCGGCTGTGTTAATTGTTGTGCTGGCTGGATGAGAATCAATAATAATTTCTCCGTTCGGAGTTAAATCGCACTTATCGCCAATTTCATCTCCGTCACTGTCAGCTTGATCAGGATTATCAATGCTGGGACAATTATCCAAGTCATTCTCAACGCCGTCCACATCACTGTCTTTTGCCTCTATTTCCGCGGCAACCTGTCTGGCAATATATCCTAAGTTATCTCCCGCATTGCTCACTGCGCCAGCCGGCTTGCTTGCTAAATTTGTTAATTGCGATATGCTTGGCGCGGGAATCTCTTTTGTTTTAACCGGCTCATACCCGGGAAAAATCCTGCCGGCAAAATCCAATGTCTTGCCCGCAAGCCCGCTGTATTCTGTCACTTCAATTCTAAATTCCTCGCCCTGTTCTCGCGCTCGCCCCTGCTCCTGTTTCAAATCTTTGATTCTGGCATCATATTCTTCCGCCAGCTCTTTTGCCAAATACACTCCCATGTCTTCCCTTAATTTCTTTGACACTTTTCTCGGCTTTTCAATGATCTGATACTGCCAGGCGCTGTTTAATTTTATTAAATCAATATATGTATATGTAATAAAATAATATTGATCATCTGATTCAATTTTTTCAATCTTAAAATCCATATCCATGTTATCCAAATCCGCGGCTAAAAGCAATGTATTGTCAACGCCTTCAACCCTTGTTTCTTTTTGCCCGATTATCTCCCGGCCCGCGTCAGTCTGCGCCCACGCTCCTGTGCCAGCAATAAAAATAAACGCCAATATTAGCACAGTGGCATTATTGTATTTTATGAACCCCGTTAAAGAGTTATAAGTATGAGGATTCTTATTGCTTTTAAAGGCGCTTTTATTCTGTTCGCTTTTCTTTAACGGGGTAAAATTGATGGCTTTTTTAAACATATTGTTATTATAAATTATAATAGCTTAATATTCAATGCTATCAAACCGCCCTTGGCTATTTTAGCTCCGCGATTACTACTCTAACATATATTTCTTAACCCCGTTAGATAGCTTTTTTATCTAACGGGGTTGACATAATATTTTAATATGCTATGCTGATAATAACTAGACAACGAGGACAAATCCCAGTGGGAAAGTCCTGAGCAATCAGGACTACTCGCGACTCTGGCCTCTCTTTCTGAGGGGCTTTTTTATTGTACACCCCGCACCTTTTGAGTAGTATTTTGTTTTATAGAATAAATAATTTTGCTTACTAAAAATAACTATTCTACTCAAAAGGTGCGGGGACAATAATAACAATCTTCTTTTTTAATCTATTATAATATTTGGAAATTTTATTTAAATTTTTCTTATCAAAATATGATCGTGATAATCCCGCAATCATATCAGCTAATCTAATTCCGGCATATTGATTGTCATTAACGGTTTTTAATTTTCTAACTAAAATCCCTTTGTCTCGCAAGATCTTTTTTATATTTCTTTCATACCATTTTGGCTTCTTGCTATCAATATAGATATTTCTGATATTTTTTTCTATAATCATGTGGTTTAATATTTTTTCTAATTCTTTATTGGGATTAATCGGATTTTTAACTACTGCTATTTTTGCTTCAAAATCCAATTTTAATATTTCATCCATAAATCTTGCTTTTACTCTCCATACCGTTTTTGACCAATGGAAATAATCAATTTTTAATTCCCGCTCTATTGTTTTAAATTTTTCTTCTATTTCATCGTGATGCTCAGCTTTAACATAAGCTAAGGCAAAAGTTCAATGATCAACCGCTTTATGTATTCCTGATTCATCTATAAAAATATTAAGCATATTATTATTTTTGTTTAAATAAAATCTTTGTAGTTCAATTTTCAAAACCTCACCCCTCCCTTAACTGCGTCGGCTCCATAGTCCCCAATCGCAATTGGGGCTGTGGAGCCATAATGCAAACCATGGCCAGCCTCGCGAACTATCCAATTCAATCACGCTGCTGTCGTCTTCTCAAAAAATCAACGGCTTGCAGCTTGGCTCCACAGTCCCCCGTAATACTACGGGGGAACTATGGAGCCAACACAAGTAATGAAACAACTGCTCAAAAGGCGCGGGGTTGACAAAAATTTTTAATATGCTATGATAATAATAAGAATAAATCCTTAGGGTAAAGTTTGGCGGAGGGCATTCTCAAGATAGGAATATCCCTGTGAAGCCAAAACAGTCCCGAAAGGTATCTATAAAAATTCGCTATTTTAGCGGATTTTTTATTTGCACTATTTTAAACCCTAAATTTTGAAACAACCGCCCATCGCCATCAATATAAATTCTATAAAAAATATTAGATATAAAATCAGCTAATTCAAGTAAAATATCCGTAGATGATGGCTGCATTTTAAATTGAAAATTCATTTGCTCATATTCTGTCTGTAAAAAATTCATAATTTTTTGCTCAAAATGTTTTTTGCCCAAAATTCCGCCTCTATGTTTTCGGCTATCAATAATAATCTTTGCTTTTTTATGATCCTTAAAATCTAATTGTTTAAATAATTCTATTATTAAATCACAATAAATTCTATCAAAATCCAGCTTTCCCTTATAAAAATAAACATTATTATTCTTAAAAGAAATTTCTTGCAAAATCTGAAAAGCGCTCAATAAAATCAAATCATGTCTATCAGTTAATTCTAAAGCCTTTGGCCTTAATTCGTCAAAAAAACTATCAGTGGCATGAATGCGTCTTTTTTTAATTAAAAACGGCTGGCGATAATTTTTCCATCTCTTAAAAAGGATTTTTTCGTCCAATGCCATAAAGCCGTTTATGCTAACAAACTGTTTCTTGCTCCTGTCTTTTAAATTATACGACTCATCAAGGTAAATGTACATATTTTAATTTTGTAATTTTTTATTCTTGCTAAAAATAACTTTTCAAAATAGCTCCCCTCTCCCGAAACAGCAGTGGCGGGAGAGTGGCCGGGGGTGAGGGAAAAATTCAAAACCTCACCCCGCCCTTAAATATCACTCCTCCCTTTATCCTCGTCCATCCCTTTAAACAATTCGCTAATTTAAGCCAACTTATTACCACTTGACAAATAGTTATTATATGCTACAATAGTATTAACACTGACTCTGTGCAACACAGATCAGCCGGGTGCTAACAAAATGAATCCTTGCAAAAGGGTTCTTTTTGTTTTACAATAAACTCGTGGATCTGGGCCTGTGTTGTAACCGGTTAACAAGTCGGCGTTAGCACCCGGCGAAGCGGGTTCAAGTCCCGCCAGGTCCACCCCGCACCTTTTAGATAGTTTCGCACTTTTGTATCCACTAGTAAATTTATGTTTATATAATTTCTATCTAAAAGGTGCGGGGTCTGTCTAAAAGGTGCGGGGTCCACTTCAGAAAATCTTGCTTGAAAAGAGCGGGGTTTTTTGGTTTAACTACACGAATTGTTTTTATAAAAGAATAAACATTAACATCGCGCAAAACCCGTATTCTTGTAAACAATTCGCTAATTTAAGCCAATTTACTCCCCCTTGACAAAATATTTTAATATGTTATGCTAATAATGTGATGACACTCTGGAGTGTTCCCGCGAGGGAGCAGCTCCAGATTTTTTTTGAGCAATTTTATCTTTTAGTTTGCGCAAATCAATATATTTTGCCCGTTCTAAAAGCTCTTTCGCCACTCTGCCCCTTGTTGACATCACGATAACATTTTTACCGGCTTGCTTTAATTGATCTAAAACAATAGCAAAATCGCTGTCTCCGGAAATTAAAACAGCGGTATTATATCTGTCTTTTAATCCGGTCATTTCCAAAGCCAATTCTATATCCAGATTGCCTTTCCATTTATTTTTGCCCATTGGATTTTTGATTATTTTAACCACTTTTGTGCGTAAAACATAACCGTTAATATCAAGCATATCTAAAAATTTCTTTTGCCCTGTATTATTCTCGTCAATCCCTTTATAAACAAAACATCTTGTTGCTTCTCCGCATTCTTTTTTAAAATAATCCATCAGCTTTTCATAAGAAATGCGCCACCCTAAATTACGCTGGGAATAAAATAAATTTTCAGCGTCTATAAAAACATAAACTTTCCCTTTAACAAATTGTGAAATCATAATTTTTTTGCTAAAAATATTCTTGTAGTTAAAACGCCTCCCCTCTCCCGAAACAGCAGTGGCGGGAGAGGGGCCGGGGGTGAGGGAAAAATTCAAAACCTCACCCCTTTTAATTTTGTAATTTTTTATTCTTGCTAAAAATAACTCTTCAAAATAGCTCCCCTCTCCCGCAACAGCAGTGGCGGGAGAGGGGCCGGGGGTGAGGGAAAAATTCAAAACCTCACCCCTCCCCTAAACCTCACCCCTCCCTTAATCCTCGTCTTCACATTCTCTCCCCCGCCGCTCCTCTCCGCCGGAACCGGCATGCAAACTTCCGCCCCTATTGTCATAAAGCTCCCCACACTGCTCTGATTATTATACTCCGTAGTAATCCACCCCGCGGTGCGGGCGGTGTTGGAGACGCGGACTTCGTCTATGAGGCCACTAAATGGATGTGTAAGTGTGATGCCTTGAACTCCTATTGTTTTTGGAGCGGAGTTAGCAATAAATGTTTGTGGATTATCTGTTAGAAGAGATTGTGAGATACCATTGATATATAATTTTTGTGTAGCCCCATTTTTAGTAAATGCTATATGATATAAACTACCGACAGATATTGCATTATTATTTGTCTCTAAATTCCATATACCTGGAGTTGTAACTGCAACCCTATTTATGCCTACATTCCCAGTGCCAACTTCTAGCAAAAATGAACCCTCTACACCAGAAGCCTCACGAGATGAATAAATTGCATGCCTCAATGTTAGCGAGTTTGCTTTAATCCACGCCGATACCGTAACTATATTCGCAGTATTTATTCCTGTTCCCGCATTCACATAATCATCCACCCCGTCAAAATCCAAACTCCCGTCCACCTGCCCGTCCACCAAATCAGCGCTGTTCATATTTACGCTTGAGCCGTTGTTGGCGTATTTCGTGCTGTCGTTAAAATCAGGATAGGTCGTGGTCGCTATGCCGTTATGAGCCAAATGATTAACCATCACAAAATTATTATCCCAAACCCCTGTCGTGGTCGCCGTGTCGCTCGCCCCCGCGTTGCCGTAATACATATAAATCGTTTTGTCTGTTGAGCTGGCGATGTCTGTCTTAATCCAATAAGCGATTTCGCCCGTGGTTGAGGCGTATTTTTCCCTTTCATAGTTAAGCAAAGTGCTGTCGTCGCTGTCCACGAATATAATGTCATAGCCGTTGTCATTCCCCACCTTTCCGCCGTTGGCGGTTGTTTTAAGGTCGGCAAGAGTGGTGGTGGCTAAAATGGGAAAAGCGGTTGTTGTTGTCGCTATTTTACTGCCTTGCAAGGTAATCTGCCTACGGCATTGGTAAGAAGTGTTTTGCCAAACCCCCTGCACCATCTGCTGCTGGGTGTCAGATGTAAAATTATCAGCCGCAACAGTGATCGTGGGCGCGCCCGGCTTGTAATCCTTATAGTAAAAATTAACCGAAGACGACCCTGTCTGAATCGTCACCGCGGTGATCGCTGTCCCGCCGGTTGTTGACGCGAAATAATTAGTTCCCGAGGAGTCGCTGGATAAATTTACCGTAACATCGCTTACCGCGTTATGCGGAATTTGAACGGTAAAAGCGGTTGATTCAACGCCGGTTTTTATCACTTTGGGAGCCGTAGTGATATCAAGCTCGCCCCATTCCTCCGCCCCTATCGTCAAAAACTCCCCAACCGCTGATTGATTATTATACTCCGTAGCAATCCACCCTGCCGAACGGGCGACATTGGAAATACGGACTTCGTCTATGAGGCCATTAAAACGTTGTTCATCAGGGGGCGCCAAATTTGACCAACCAATAGTCATTTGACTCGAGTTGGCAATTAAAGCAGAACTCCCATTACCAACAAACCATGAACCTGAACATTTAGTTCCATTGATATATATTTCTGCGCTTGAAGGGGTAGCCGAAGTATATTGAACAAAAGCATGCGTCCAAACACCCCCACTTATAGCAACTGTTGATTTATACGCATGCCAATTTCCTGCGACCGCAAGAGTATCATTATAGCTAAAAGACACTTCTCCAGTGGGTTCTATGACCATCCCGTAGTTTTCTGTGTAATTATTTGGCGTCCTTTTGTCAAAAACTCTTAAAACGTTTCCGATAGAAATTGGTTTAATCCAAGCAGATAAAGCAAAAGTTGTTGTAATATCCAAACTGTTTGAATCTATCACATTTATTTCATCGTCCGCCCCATCAAAATCCAAACTCCCATCCACCTGCCCGTCCACCAAATCATCGCTGTTCATATTTATGCTTGAGCCGTCGTTGTCGTATTGGGTGCTGTCAAGGAAATCAGGATAGGTTGTAGTCGCCACTCCATCGTGGGCAAGGTGATTTACCATTACATAATTATCATCCCATACTCCAGTTGTGGTTGAGACATCGCTCGCCCCTGAATTGCCGTAATACATATTTATCACCTTGTCAGTCGTGCTTGAAATATCGGTCTTTATCCAATAGGCAATCTCGCCCGTAGTGCTGGCGTAATACTCCCTTTCAAAATTAAGAAGCGTTGCGTCGTCATCATCCACAAAGATAATATCATATCCGTTATCATTCCCCACCTTCCCGCCATTGGTAACAGTTTTCAAGTCAGCCAAAGTAGTCGTAGCAAGCACAGGAAAAGCGTCCGTAGTCGTGGCGATTTGGCTGGCGTTGAGGGTAATGGAACGCTTGTATTGGTAAGAAGAGGAGTACCATGGGTCAAGGTGGCCGTAGGTATCGGATGTCAGATGTCGGATGTCAGATGTCGGATTTTTAGCGCCCAACCTTTGATTTTTAGGATCCGAAATCCGAAATCCGAAATCCGATACCCAAACGCCTCAATAAAAAACTCACCGTTGCTCTTCGCAGGGTATTTGATAGTTGCTTTGTAGTAGTTAGTCTGGCCTGTTTCAATTTGGTCATTGGCAGAGTAGCCGGTGGTAAAGCCGTTGATGCTTTTTCGCGCTCCCCCTCTTGCCATGTCTATACCTCCCCCAGCCCCTCCTAAATAGGAGGGGGGATTGTCTCCCTCTCCGCTCGGTTCCCCTCTCCTGTTTAGGAGAGGGGTCAGGGGTGAGGTCGTGATGAATGTCTGCGATGCGTTTTCCAACCTCTCCATCCCCTCCACCCTTACCTTCTCGCTCTCCACCCAAACAACAACATCCATATCCTGATCTCTTTTGTTTATATTCGTAATACTAAAATACACATCCACGCTGGAAAACCCGTTGTATTCTTTTCTGTCCGACTGAATAATCAAACTTTCCCCGGTGTTGTCATCTGTCCAGGCCAATGCTATTTTAGTTCCGTTGTATGTAAATTCTTTTGGTATTTCTATGTCTAATGGCTTGTTCATTAAATAATTAACATACCAAAAAGTACCCGCGATAACGAAAGTTAAAATAGATATTATGATAATTGCGGTTTTGCGGTTATTCATAAATTGCTCGCTGATTTAACGCGGATTAACACGCGGATTTCACGCTGAGTGCTTACCGCTGATATTACGCTGATAACTACGCTGAAGTTACGCTGAAAGACTTATCCGCGTGAAATCTGCGTATTCATCCGCGTAATATCAGCGTCTAGCAGTATCGTAAACAACCCGCTTAATTACTAATCCATTTGGACTAAAATTAATTAAAAAACCTAATTTATACTCAGATCCTTTTAAATACTTCCAAAATTGATCAATGTCTTGCTTGGTTAAAAATGGCTTTGCTTTAATTTCCAAAATAATTATTTCATTAACAAGTTTATCAGGAATATAACAACCAACATGTTCGCCTTCAAAATAAATATTTATCCGCTTCTGGTCTTCAATTTTTAACCCTCTTTTTTTCAATGCCTTAGTTAAAGATCTGTCTACTATCTTTTCTTTAAAAGCGCCTCCAAAAGCTTTATGCACATCAAAACACGCCCCTCTTATTAAATATGATTCCTGTTCGTACAATAATTTACTGGTTTTATTGATAGCCATATAATTTTTCCGCGTAAAATCCGCGTAGTAATCCGCGTAATTTCAGCGGTTACTTAGCGCACCTAAACCCGACATCACCCATCGCGTCAATCGGCGAATGGCTCAAATCCAAACTGTAAATTCCATTGTAGCCGCGGACAAATCCCCGCAAGCCAAGCCCGTTATCGCCTGTCTTTATCTTGCCAATTCCATTGACGGAAGTATAGTAATACGGCGGAGCGATATTACCTCAATATCACCCCGTCTTTTAATATTACCCCATCCTTTAAAATAGTAGCGGAGTATTCAGCCGAGCCGTATTCAATTGTTAAATCCGAAAGAACAGGCGCGTTAAAACCGTCTGACACCAGCCAAGCTTTATATTGCAGCCACTGGCTGTTCGCGCCATCCGTATTAATTAAATTAATCACATTATTTCCATCGGCATTTTTATAATAATCGCCTGTCCCCATCGGCCCCATCCAATCAGACCAAGCTCCCGGGGAGCCGCCTGAATCCGGCGCGGTCCTGATCTGAAATTTAACATCAGTTCCGGACGGCAAACTTTCTGTCCAAGATATTCCCCTGATTACATTAGCGGAGCTGTCAGAATTATACGGCGAAGAAATCAAGCTTGCCGTAACATAATGCGCGTAGCCAACAGTTACATCTCCCAGTTCCGGGCTTATATAATCAGTGCTGGTGCCGTAAATTGCAGTCAGAGTAGCTTGATACTGGATATAACGATGGCCGTCCGTCACGCAGTTATTTGATGAAATATCCTCTCCGCTTGTTACATTATCACAGCTTGCCCAAGCTGTTGCTCCGGACATATCCGAGCTGTTGCCGGCGCGGACTTTCATTGTTATTGAACTTGTGGCGGTAGTGGTTGCCGTCCAGCTTAAATCAGTCCAATATAAATTGGGAGCGGAATTAATTTGCGAGGTTATTGTTCCGACATAATTATTAATATAAAATTCAGTCCATATAACGGATGAGCCGTTAGCATTAGTAATAGTAATATCAACCGGTCCGCCGATGGCCTGTGTCGCGTCAAAATTGCAGGTTATTTGATCAGAGCTTATGGATATATTCGTTGGCGTAATTTCAATGTTTGAATTGGTCATAACCACAGTAGCGCCGGCCGCAAAATCCGAGCCATTAATAGTTATTTCAGCCGCGGCAGTATTGTCCGTGAGCATGCTTGGGCCAATACTGGTAATAACCGGCACGCTTGCCTGATAATCTATGGTAATGTCAGACAAAACAGGCAGGCCGCTGTTGTTTGAATCCAAAATGACTTTATACTGGATATACTGATCTCCGGAGCTGTCAGACAAAGCCGAGGGCAGTGTTTCTCCGCCGGCCGGATCAGTAAAATATGTAGCCGAGGTTCCATCCGTCCCCATCCAGCTTGTCCAATCGCTGTTGTCCGCGGAAGATCGCAATTGCAACAGGACATCGGAATCGCCTGGCTTTGTTTCTGTCCAACGAACCGAGCTTAAAACCGTATCATCGGCTAAAGTATTATAAGACGAGGAAATTAATGCTCCTGCTCCGTCATAAGAAATAGCGACATCCAACAGCTCTGGGGATAAAAATTCAGAAGCAATATTATAGTCCGCTGACAAATAGGCCTGGTACTGGACATAGCGCTGTCCGTCGGTCACGCAATTATTGCCGGAAATATCCTCGCCGCTTGTCACATTATCACAGCTTACCCATGCGGTTGCTCCGGACATATCCGAGCTGTTGTCAGTGCGGACTTTCATTGTTATTGAAGAGCTTGCGGTGGTGGACGCGGTCCAGACAATAATTTGCCAATCAACACCCACATTAACATCCTTAATCTGCGATTCAACCGTGCCGGTGGCTGTGGCGGCGTTAGCTTGTTCCGTAAAAAAGAAAAAGCCGAACACAGCGATTATAAAAACCGCGGGCAGATATAATAGTTTTGTTTTTAGGTTGTTATTTTGCATATCCAATATTAGAGTGTAGAAAAATTATATTTTATATCGTTTTTATGAAAAAATTGCTTTATTTTAGCTTTATACAGCTTTAACGCTGAATTAACGCTGATTTGTACGCTGATAAACGCTGATTATTCTACAGTCTAAATATGTGAATAACTTAAATAAATAATATTTTATTAACTAAATTTTATTTAATATTAGCAAAACTTGACAAGATTTTAAAGTATGCTAAAGTTAAATTGTAACCGCAAGGTTATCGTCACCTGAACGATAATAGGTTCGTATTCCTATCCTCTCCCGATTTATTTCGGGAGAGTGTTTTTTTATTTTCGTATTTTAAAAAATTTCGCAAACTTTCTGCCGGGATAAATTTATCAGCCACTCGCCACAATTCCTTGCTCATACGACTTCTGGTGCAAATAACTATGATTTTTTTATCTTTATTTTTTAAATAACTTAACAGTTCCCCAAAATCACTATCCCCTGAAAACAACATTACAGAATCATATTTATTTATCTTCATTAACATATCCATTGTAATTTCAACATCAAAATTGCATTTAGGAAGCTTGCCAAGAAATTTTCCATCCTCGTCGTATTGAGATATTACTTTTACTTCTTTGGTTTTTGTCAAAAAGCCGGACTTTAATGCCTTGTCAATTCTAAAAAATGAACTCCTATGCCTCACATTTAAACGATGATTAATATCCAGATCATTCCTTTTGGCAAAATGACCGTAGTAAAAAAATTTTCTTTTTGGCTTGACCCAATCGCAAACCTCGGACAGTTTTTTAATATCAACCTCGCTGCAAAACCTAAACCTGTTCTCGTCCGGCCAAAAATCTTTAGCCCAAGGCCGCACATTGCCAAAATCAACAAATGCATAAATATTTCCATACATTTCTGGCTGAAAAAAATAATATTGAGTTTTAAATTCTTGTATATCCATAATAATTTTCTTAACCCCTTAAAACCAGCTTGCTATAATTCTCGGCTATATAAAAATAATTCCAAAAATAAACTGACAGATTTTTAGCAAGCATTTTCCGGCGAATCTTGCGGGTTTTATAATGCTTCATTAGGCCTAAATAAGAATTTACGCAGGATAGAAATTTTCGCGCTTCTTCTTTGCTTAATTTGTTTTCCTTTTCCTTGAGATAATTATTCCACGCTTTAATCTTTTTATAAAAATTGCCTTTTATTCTGTTCCTGATATAAACGCGATATGGCTTGATTATTACGCCGAGAAAATTTACGCCTTTGGAAAAATGCTGTAGATAAACTTTGTTTGGATGAAGCTCAAGATCAATATTCTCCCGCAGATATTTTTTTAACTTTGGAATTATAAATCTTAAATATTCCTTATCCTGATGAACCAAAACCATATCGTCCACATACCGGCCGTAATATTTTATTCTGAGATTATATTTAATAAAATGATCAAAATCATTCAGATAAACATTGCCGAATAACTGCGAAGTCAGATTGCCGATCGGCAGGCCTTGGTTCGGCTTGGCGCAGAATAAGCTTTTGCTCGCCGGCAGTCCCTGCCAATCGCTTTTCTTGCCCTTGACCCGGCAATGCTTAGTCGGATCATGAAAAATTACTTTGCGGATAAGATACAATATCAAGCCAATATCAAAATCAACATCCCCCCCCGAAATTTTTGGCAAGGTTTTTTCTATTTTGTCATACAAAATAAAACGATCCATAGACATAAAATAACCTTTGATGTCTAATTTTAAAATATAACAATCCTTTTTATAATTGCGGGAACAGGAGCGGATAAAATGATCTATCCGTTTAATGCCGTAAGAGGTGCCTTTGCCTTCGCGGCAGCTGTACGCGTCATTAATAAACCCCGCACCTTTTGGGCAGTATTTTCCATTAGAACCATTGGCTCTCTTTGGGCTAAAGGTGTTTCTTCTGCCTAAAAGGTGCGGGGTAAATTGGCGCTCAAACAAAGGGCTGATATAATTGTAAATCAAATGATGAACTATTCTATCCCTGAAATCAGCCGCGAAAACTTCCCTTTGCACCGGATAAAAAGATATAAAGCAAACACTTTCACCAGGCTGGTAATTTCCATTTCTTATTTCTTCATATAACTCAAAAAGTTTTTTTTCATAATCCACTTCAAACTTTAAAGCGCTAATCGTATTTCTTTTGTTCCGGCGCGCGTCATAATAGGCCTGAAATAAATCATTTAAAAGTTTCTTGGAATTCATAGATTGTATCCGCAGGGGCATAAAATTTTATGCCCCTGCGGTAAAACCAGTGCTTGAGACAGCGGACAGAAAAGCCGTTCGTCTGATTGTTCGCGTTGCGGTTCACGCGCGACTCAGTGGAATTCAGGTTCCGGTTCCACGCATTGGATCCTGAAACCGACGAAGACCAGAAGTTGCCGTTAGAGGTGAGATTATTGAACGAACCAGTGTTGTTGCGGTTGCCGGCAAGCAGACCCTGCCGCTGAAATAATCGCTTAAATATTCTTAATATCCTAAAGCGGATAATAAGAAATTAAATTCCTTGCCTTTAAATAATCAAAACAAGAGGATTATTGGACTGATAAATGGCTCGCTTATTCTTGCCTTAACAAAAAATAATTCCGGCCAATATTGCTTTTATTGCCATTGCGGGGAGACCTCTCTCTTTGTCATCCCGGGCCCTCTCTCCTTTTTGTCATCCCGAGCCCGCAGGCGAGGGATCTGCGAACATGACAAGCGCGCTTAGTCATGTCCGCAGATCCCTCTCTCCGCTCCGCTCCGTTCGGGATAACAGGAAAAAAGGGGGTTCGGGATGACAGGAAAAATAGCGGTTGTTGAAATGGCAAGAGAATAAATCAACTATTCACCCCTTGCCACTTTGTTAATTGTTTAGAAACCGATTCTATTAATTCATTAATCTGAACAAATTTTTTAATATTTACTTGCTTTAAATCTTTAAGCAACCGCATCAACAAACGGATCACCTCAATATTTTCCCGCGCTTTTTGAATAATCTCTTTTTTAGTATAAGTACTATTAGCCCGATAAATATTCAAAATCATTTCAGTTGTTTGTTTTTTTAAATCCTGTCCGATCGTATATTTGTATTCCCGCGAAAAATTTTTGGTAAATTGAAAAATTTCTACGAGCAAATCATAGCTTGCTTTGTAAACTGGTAAGTAATAATAAAGTGTCATATATTCTTAAACGATAGATAATTAAATTCCAAATCTCAAGCGCCAAAAATTATTAAAACCCAAATCACAAATCTCAAATATCAAATAAATTCAAAATTTAAAATCTCAATGACCAAAACTATTATTCATTTCTTCCAAGTCATAAATTTTGTTTTGAATTTCGGTCATTGTTATTTTGAATTTATTTGTTATTTGTGATTTGATATTTGTTATTTCTGTCCTGCCCCGCCACAATCTCTCCGCAGTTTTAAAAATGACCAAAACTATAATGACCAAAACTATTTAGACTTTTCCAGTATTGAACAAAAAATTTTCTTTAATTCTTCAGCTTCCTGAATTAGCGCTCGACCTTCTGCTTCAAACCGGACATCATTGTTAACAACAATTATCTTTAACCAATAACTGCTTTCTTTAGCCTCTTTTCTGCTAATCTTAATTCTCATCTTAAAATCCTTTTTGCTTAATGCTTCGTTGGCTTCAATATAGTTGGCTCCCACAGATCCGCTTGAACGTACTACCTGCTTACCATCCTCAATATTGCTAATGGTTTTCGGCAGCTTTTTTAAAAATTTCCGCACATTAATAGCAAATTCTCTAGTCCTATCTTCCAAGTCATAAATTTTGTTTTGAATTTTGGTCATTGTTATTTTGAATTTATTTGATATTTGTTATTTGTTATTTCTAAAATAATAGTCAAATAGTCAAATAGTCAAATAGTCGAATCAGTCCTTGAGACAGCGGACAGAAAAGCCGTACGCCTGATAGTACGCGTTGCGGTTCACGCGCGACTCAGTGGAATTCAGGCTCCGGCTCCACGCATTGGATCCTGACACCGACGAAGACCAGAAGTCGCCGCCAGAGGTGAGATTATTGAACGAACCAGTGTTGCGGCGGTAGCCGGCAAGCAGACCCTCAAAACCGGAAGAACCGCCGCTTTTAAGTTTAGTTCCGGCAGTGGCGCAATCCCAAGCTCCGGATCTGCTCGCGCTGCAAGTCTGACCGTCATTTTTCAAGTAATTTTCCAGCTCATACTGCTCCCCGTCAGTCGGAATATGCCAGCCGCTTGGGCAAATCCCTTGTACTCCGGCGGTTTCAACATAACCCATCATTTCGTCCCAGTCATACAACCCGCCGTAAGTATCGCAGTTGGCAGTATTATTATTATAGCAGTATTTTTCAATAATGCTGTTATCGCTTACATCGCTATGGCTTACACCCGTATTGACGCTATCCGTGGAAGAGCCCACATTCAAATTCTCCGCCATCCAGCATTGTTCGCCGACCATCACTACGCTGTATGTTTGGCTTTCATAAGTAAAAGACGCGCAGGTGTCGCAAGCGCTGGAGCCGTTGCAATACCCTCCAATGCATTCTGTTTTCAAAGAGCAGGCTGCGCCGGCCGGCTTTAAGAGAAACACCGCGCCGCTTGTCGCGTAAACGCTATTTTGCGTTCCCGCGTCAAAATCAGCTGTCGCGGTTTCAGTCCAGCTCGCGGTAGTGGAAGCCAAGCTGATTTCGCCCGGAGTGGTCGTGCTTATCGCATCATCCGCGGAATAATAATAAGTCCAGCCGGTTTCGTCTCCGGGATGAACCGCGGCGGCGGTAGTGGACGCTCCGCCGGACCAATCAGTCTGAACCCAGCCGTAAGAAGCTCCGCGCGCTGTCAGTTTTTGATAAAAAATAATTGCCGCGATAATTGCCGCGATAATTAAAATAAAAATTAAGACAAATTTTTTAGGTTTTTTTATAAATTTTTTCATAATTTTTTTAGCGGGGATTTATATGATAGTGAAAAAAAAATAATCATATCAATCTTATAAACCCCGCACTTTTTGAGCAGAGCATCTTTGATGCAGCGAAACAACTGCTCAAAAGGTGCGGGGTAAATCCCTGCCTTTAAGTTTTTACCTCGCGCACCTGAACCCGACATCATCCATCGCGTCAATCGAATGGCTCAAGTCTAAACTGTAAATTCCGTTATAGCCGCGGACAAATCCCCGCAAGCCAAGCCCGTTATCGCCTGTCTTTATCTTGCCAATTCCATTAACGGAAGTATAGTAATACGGCGGCGCGATATTAAATCCGTTGTAATTTTCAATCTCATAATACTCCTGCCACTCATCGCTTATCGGCTGGATTAACCCAGCGCGCGTTACAGTCTGATCAGTCCATTCTGACACAGCGCCAACTAAATCATATATAACATTGCCGTTTGTCAAAACATAGCTAACCGAAGAAGTCGCGCTCCCCTCGCCCGCAACCGCAGTGGCGGGAGAGGGGCCGGGGGTGAGGGTAGATGTCGCCAACTGCAATCCTTCAGTTTCTTCATCAATGTCATTATCCGCAACCCTGATAATATTTTCCGCAATCGTCAGCCACTCATTTTCTGATATCAAATGATAATTATCACCCAGCCCCTGGCAAGCCATCATCGCCTCGCCTTGTGAGACATTCACCCAAACTTCTTCAGGCAAGCTCCCCTCGCCCGCAACCGCAGTGGCGGGAGAGGGGTCGGGGGTGAGGGAAATCATAACGCAGAACCCAGGCAATGTCCCATACTTCGCCGAACCCGGAACCCAGACAAATCCGTCATCGCAATACCCTTCAAACGCCCCGGCGACAACTGTTCCTTCCACGCCCATGTCGCCCATTGTTCCGTCAACCCGCTCGTCCAGCGCGGATCCGCAGCCGGATCCGGAGCAGACCATTATCCTGCCGTCCACCAGCATTTCGCCGATGATCGTCACTTTGCCGGTGTCCGCGATATTAACAATGCTAACCCCGTCCGCGCGGAAATCAGCCACATCCCCATCCCCTTGCTGATTTATCACAAACGCGGTCTGGCTGGTTGTCGTCGCTGTGATTATTTCAACAACAGCAACCTCACCCGCCTCGCCCGGCTCGGCACCCTCTCCTTCGTAAGGAGAGGGCTGGGGTGAGGTTATGTTCCCCATCTTAACATTCCCATCTTCATCAACAGAAATCCCTGATTCATAATTCATAATTCTTGATTCGTGATCTAATAATTTATTATTCATAATTCCTAATTCATAATTCATAATTCCAAATTCATTATCCAAATCCAATAACTTATAACTAATAACTAATAACTCGTCGTTTATACTGCTAATCCGCCCTGTCAAATCATCCGCTGTTACGGTCAATTTCGCGGTCAACATCAGCAATTTTGGATCAAGCAATCCTGAAATTTCATCATCCAAGTTTAAATTATTAACCGCGTTAGCTATCAAAATATTAACTTCATCCTCAATCTCCATCGCCGCAATCCGATCCGTAATCTTCTGCTCAACTATCTCCACAGTCAAACTCTTGTTTCGGCGGGAGATAAGAACATTAATAACACCCGTGGCAAACGAGCCCCCCTCGCCCGCAACCGCAGTTGTGGGAGAGGGGCCGGGGGTGAGGGAAGAAAGCGCAATCCCCACCGTAGGATCACCGGCCCCGGCTTTCATCACATAGCCCGGCGTGGAAGACGCGGAGGTCAAACTATCCCCAGGCCTTATTTCCCCATTTTCCGTGCTAACCTTTGCCTGAACCTGCCCCAGCAAACCAACTATGACATACGAGCTCCCCTCGCCCGAAACAGCAGTGGCGGGAGAGGGGCCGGGGGTGAGGGAAGGAATAGCGTTTCCGACTATCGCCGGCTTTGTTGAAACTATGCCCATTAGATTTCCGTCAGCCGCGCGGTCGCATCTCTTGACCGCGTTTTCTTTTGTAATGTCAACGCATACCGCTTCGCCTGATTCCAGATCAGTATCAACTGTGTAGAAATATTCCGCGTAGTCGGCGGCCGGACTGTACGCCGAGCCGTCATAGAAAATATCCCCGTCAGAATCAACAGCGAATTTTCTGTCCACCACATCACTGCCACTGGTGCTGGTGGCTATCGTAAATAAATTAGTATTGGAATTAACCTGATCGCTTACAATTGTCAAATCCGCGTCCGGAGTGCTGGTCCCTATGCCGATCAAAACCGGAGTGGTAATAGTGGTGGTGTCAAACAGAATATCGCCTCCTGAAGCGGATCCAAAGCTCACCGTGCCGACAACTTCCAAATTATAGCTTGGATTGGCAGTGCCTATGCCGACATAGCCATTATCCAAAACAGTAAACAAAGTAGAGCTGGCGCTATCCACCACGCTAAACGCCGGCTGGCCGGAAGTCCCGTCGCCCCAGATGGTTAGTTTTGAATATGGGGTAGAGGTGCCTATGCCGACGTTGCCGCCAGTAATGCGCAATACTTCACTGCCGGAACCAATCGTTGTAGTAGCCGAGCCGATCGCTAACTGCCCCGCGCTATCCACGGTAAACTCAACATAATTATCAGCGTCATAACTAAGCCGCATTTGTGCGCCGTCAGCGGATAAAACAGTTAAAGCGTTTTCCGGAGTGGTTGTGCCGATTCCTAAGTATCCGCTTGAATTTAAGATCATGTTATTAGAGTTATTGGTCCTAAAAGTAATCTGTCCGGCAGTAGTAAAATCAAACAAATCATTCGCGTCCCTGCCTAATTTGCCCGCGGTGCCAAGATAAACAATGCTTGGCAGTGAAAAAGTCGGAGCGGCTGATACGCCGTCGCCGTTGGTAATAGTTATTTGATTGGCTGTGCCGGTCAATGTTCTGGTAGTATATGTTCCTGCCGCAGTGCGGACCATGAGGCCGTTTGAAGTAAAGTCATCGTCGCCAACCAATCCAAGAGTGGAAGTGCCTGTCCACGCCAAACTGCCTGATCCGTCAGTGTAAAGCATTTGATTGGCTGTGCCGTCATAATTAGGATAAGTAAGCGCGCCCATGGTTGTCGTGCCGGTCATTGTAAGGTCGCCGTCAGAATTAACTACAAATAGCGTGGTGGAAGCGCTGTTTGATATTTCAAATAAATTACTGCTATCGCCCCAGACGGTTAGCTTGGAGTATGGGGTTGTGGTTCCGATGCCGATGTTGCCGGAATTCTTTACTATAAATAAATCACCATCATTTGCATCATCGCTTGAAAGCATGAATAAATCACTTGCTCCTGCGCTTGCGGATATTTCTAATAAAGCGTCTGGATCAGTGTCTCCGATACCGACGTCGCCGGAATTGTCTATTCTCATTCTTTCCAATAAATTCTCAACTCCACTAGCATCTGCGTGTGTAAAGAATGACAGCTTACCTGATTGACCATCTCCATCATCGTTACCCAATATTCTTCCCGCAACGATGCCATTAGTCGAATTCCAAATTCCAAAATCTATAAAACCACCGGATGAGGAGTCTGCGATTCTAATGTCATAACCATTACTTCCCTCAAAATATCCTGTACCTACAGTATGTAGAGTCTCTACTGGCGCCGCCGTCCCAATCCCCACATACCCATTATCCAAAACAGTAAACAAAGTAGAGCTGGCGCTATCCACCACGCTAAACGCCGGCTGGCCGGAAGTCCCGTCGCCCCAGATGGTTAGTTTGGAGTATGGAGTTGAGGTGCCTATTCCTATTCTATTGTTTGAACTGTCAATAACTAAAGTGTCTGTGTCAAATGTATAATCTCCTGTAGCGTCATCCCCGGTATTCAATAAGAAATCATCATCAACATCAAAATCAGTTCCGGTCAAAGTCAAATGGTCGCCGGCAGTGTATGTGGTATCCCAAGAGCTGGTGGCAATCCAAGACGGCTGGCCGGTTGAAAAATCAATGCTCAAAACATATCCGCTAGTGGAGGATGCTAAACTGGCCAAAGTATTGTCAGCTGAAGCATAAATTAAATCGCCCGCGGTGAAAGAAGTTAAGCCGGTGCCGCCGTAAGCCGCGCCAATAGCGGTACCCTGCCATGTTCCGGCTGTCACAACTCCTGAACTATTAATATATAATCCGCCGGCGTCAAGCCCGCCCAATATTTCCAAATTATTTTCAATGGTTGAAGTGCCTGTGCCGCCAATATACATAAGACCGTCAGTGGATAGTTTTTGCGTTGGCGTTGTGGTGCCAATCCCCACATTGCCCAGAGAATCAATTGTCAACAGATTGGCTCCGGTGGAAGACGCCAGCGCGAATAAAGCGTCAGAGCCGGACGCGCCTTGTATGGATAATCTTGCCAATGGCGAACTCGTGCCTATGCCTGTATTTCCGCCCAAATAAGTATTATGCGCTATGATTCCATTTGCCACAAAATTGCGGGTTCCTTCCACTTCAATGTCATAAACCCGTTCAGCATCCTGCTGTTTTATTTTGGTTATTTTTTCCCAAACAACTTTATCGCCATACGCAACAGCAATCATCTGCCCTTTTTTAAGTTCTTTAACTTTTTTCCATTTTCCGCTCTTTACCCCGTTCCAAATTTTACAATCCTGTTTGCCAGCATTAACTGCCTCATTTGCATGAGATAATTTATCCGCAGTATGATTTTCTGTAAAATTTGGAACGGGGTTTACAAGTTTTGCGCTATCATTTATACTATTAACAAGAGACGCCTGTGGGCTGTGAATCGTCCGACGAATGTGCGGATGTGCACCAGTTCTGAGGGCGTTTTCTGTTTGACCCTTGACCCCGCACCTTTTGAGCAGTTGTTCAATATTATCTGATGTTGAATATCCAGAATCAAAGATGCTCTGCTCAAAAGGTGCGGGGTTGACAAGTTTTTTCTTATCATCTATACTGTTAATAAGAAACGCCTGTGGGCTGCGAATCGTTCGACGAATGTGCGAATGTGTAACAGTTCTGAGGGCGTTTTCTGTTTTATAAGCAATATCATTAATATCCGCGGCATAATCCGCGGTTTTTTCTTTTTTATGCGTTCCATAAGCGTAATAATGCGCTGGTGATTTTTTCCCAATTTGAATAAAGTTTATTTCAATTTGCGGGAAAGTGTTTAAAATTATTTCTGTAATTAAATCCTCGTGTCCTGGATATTCAATATCAATCGCTAATTCATGAACAGTCAATTTAGATTGTTCAATCGCGGAAACTATGCCGGAAGCAAACATTATCGGGGTAAATTTTTTGGGGTTATACTGCCGCAAATCATCCCGCAAAATCTGTTTTACTTTGCGCGGAATTACAACTGAAAATTCATTTTCCGCGTTAGCGATTGCGATAATTGTATCTTTTGTGTATTGTTCAATTCTAATTGACTGATCCACTTCAAAGCGATAAAGCTTTTGATTTTGCTTCGCGTCCGCTTCTTCGTATTTAGAGCGGACAAAATACGGATGATTTTCTGTTGTGCGAATTTGCCTTCCTGACTGCGTGGTCAATTGATAAATTTGTTTAATTCCCATATCCATCAAGCCATTAACTTGTGAATACACAAGCTCGCCGGTTATCGGATCCATTGACGCGATTTCATCGCCCGGCTGGATATTTTTTATCATCACTTCATCATAAATATACTCATCATCTTCCCATTCGCCTGCTTCTTCGTCAGCGTGTTCGCCGGCTTTCTTTTTGCGTCTTCGGCGAAGGCGGGTATCTCCGGTAACGCACTGGCCTGAAACATTTAAAGTCCCTGCCGAAGTATTAAGCATTCCCACGCCCAGGCCGCCGGTAAAGTAGCCGCTGCCAGCCACTGACAAATAAGTAGCCGGGCTAGTGCTGCCGATGCCGACATTCCCATTGTCTAAAACAGTAAACAGAGTGGAGCTAGCGCTATCCACCACTTCAAACGCGGACGCCCCGGAAGTCCCGTCGCCCCAGATGGTTAGTTTGGAGTATGGAGAAGTGGTGCCTATGCCGACATTGCCGGAAGCATCAATCCGAACTCGTTCAACCGCGTTCGTGATAAAAGAAAGGTTTTCCGCCGCCGGATTGTTTATCCCGGTATTCGTATCGCTATAAAATGCATAAGAAGGATTAGATGCTGATCCGCCACTCGGAGTAACAATTGACCCATAAGGAACTTGCAATGCTCCAACGTAGGCGCCATTAATGATAGCCGTACCGGCAGTAGTATTTACAACGCCAACTCCAAGCCCTCCTGTAATGTAGCCGTCGCCAGAAACAGAGAATTTTGAGCTTGGACTCGCCGTCCCAATCCCCACATTCCCGCTCTCGCTCACATATAATAAACTCGCTCCTGTTGAGGAAGCAATATTCATAACCGGCTGTCCGGCTGTGCCTTGAACGGTTAATTTAGTTAATGGTGAAGTGGTGCCGATGCCTAATTTTTTATTCGTATTATCCCAAAAGAAATTATCATTATCCTGCTGAAGAACTCCTGATGTTCCGGCGAAGAACACGGATCCGGCCGTAGCGTCAGTGTCAGTCGCGCCCATGGTAAACTCATCCATTGTTAATGTGGCACTGGTTAATGTAAGTCCTGTGCCGGCGATTAAATCAGTATTGCCGATATGGATTGTAGAGCTGGCGCTGGCTGTTCCGGATGACAAATA
This sequence comes from Candidatus Falkowiibacteriota bacterium, assembly GCA_013791585.1. Lineage (GTDB taxonomy): Bacteria > Patescibacteriota > Patescibacteriia > Patescibacteriales > VMTK01 > VMTK01. The sequence goes on along the minus strand of VMTK01000057.1, from coordinate 1,681 downwards.
CATAAATCCGGTTGAGCCGGAGAAGTCCTGGCCAGTGCCGCCATAAGCTGTGCCAATAGCTGTTCCCTGCCATGTTCCGGCTGTCACAACTCCCGAGCTATTGATATACAATCCGCCAGCGTCAAACGCGCCCAGTATTTCCAAATTATTTTCAATAGTGGAAGTCCCTGTTCCTCCGATATACATTAAGCCATTGGTGGATAATTTTTGCGTTGGAGTTGTGGTGCCAATTCCCACATTGCCCAAAGAATCAATGGTCAACAGATTGGCTCCGGTGGAAGATGCCAGCGCGAATAAAGCGTCAGAGCCGGACGCGCCTTGTATGGATAATCTTGCCAATGGCGAACTGGTGCCGATGCCTACATTGCCGGTATAATAATTCGCGTACAGCAAGCCGGCCAAGCTGGAAGTGCCGGTCACGGTCAAATAATCATCAACATACACCACTCCTGTGCCTCGGCCTTCCAGATACAAGCTGGTGTTCGTGCCCGGGTCGCCGGAAGTGATATAAAGCGGCCCGTAAGATGTAATGTTAGCCGAGCTTGGGTTGGAGAAATATAAGTCATTGGCAATATCAACATCCCCGGAGCCGGTAAAGCTGTGCGGCACATTTGAGGTAATCTGCGAATCTGTCACAGTAAATATCGCGCCTGTGCTGGTGGCGATCCGCAGAAGATTGCCTGATCCTTGAATGGATAGTTTATAATAAGGCGTGGACGAGCCGATTCCCAAATACCCGCTGGAGTTCAGCACCATCTGGTCTGTGGCATTTGTTCTGAATGTTAATTGGTTGTCGGTTGAAAAGTCAATCAAATTATCAGCATCCCTGCCTAGTTTGCCGGCTGTTCCCAGATAAACAAGGCTTGGCAGTGAAAAAGTCGGAGCGGCTGATACGCCGTCGCCGTTGGCAATGGTTATTTGATTGGCTGTGCCTGTTAATGTTCTGGTAGTATATGTTCCTGCGGCAGTGCGGACCATGAGGCCGTTTGAAGTAAAGTCATCATCGCCAACCAATCCAAGACTGGAAGTGCTTGTCCATGCCAAACTGCCATTCCCGTCCGTATAAAGCATTTGATTCGCAGTTCCATCATAGTTAGGATAAGTAAGCGCGCCCATGGTTGTAGTGCCGGTCATTGTAAGGTCGCCGTCAGAATTAACTACAAATAGCGTGGTGGAAGCGCTGTTTGATATTTCAAATAAATTACTGCTATCGCCCCAGATGGTTAGTTTGGAGTATGGGGTAGAGGTGCCTATGCCTATTCTATTGTTTGAGCTGTCAATAACTAAAGTGTCTGTGTCAAATGTATAATCTCCTGTGGCAGTATCCCCGGTATTCAATAAGAAATCATCATCAACATCAAAATCAGTTCCGGTCAAAGTCAAATGGTCGCCGGCAGTATAGGTGGTATCCCAAGTGCTGGTGGCAGTCCATGTCGGCTGGCCTGTTGTAAAGTCAATACTCAAAACATATCCGCCGGTGGAGGATGCCAGCGCGGCTAAAGTATTGTCAGCCGAAGCATAGATTAAATCGCCAGCGGTAAATGAAGTTAAGCCGGTGCCGCCTCTGCTGATCTGCAAAGTTCCTGTTGTGTCTGATATTGCCCTGCTTGTTATTTGGGTGATATTATCCAAAGTTATGTCATTGTCCACATAAGCGTCCGCCCATGTATGCGTTGTGCTG
>VMTK01000052.1 GCA_013791585.1 Candidatus Falkowiibacteriota bacterium | reverse complement strand
CAGAATGCGTTCTAACGCGCGCAACAACATCTGAATGATGTTTAATGCCTGTCTGTCAAAAACTTTTTTCAACTTAACTAATTCACAAGGTATGACATTTCTAAATTGCTCAAACTATGACATTTCTAAATGGCTTTGACAGGCGAATATTGTTATATGCCGGATCAAAATATTGGTTGAGTTTTCCTTCGGGGAATATTAAAACGCTCTGATTGTCTTTTAAAATCTTAACTGTTTTTGCCAAAACTTTTTCCAACGGCCCGCTTTTTGGATAAACAGGATAAGCGCCCATCAGCCAGATGAACAAGCCGTACCATCTTTCGATAATAAATTTATAATAAGTCTGGTAGCGGAAGCATTTGATTTTTGAAAAATAAGAAAACGGAATGCTCGCCCCGATCAGAAAAGGGTCAAACCTGCCCTGATGATTGGCAACAAAAATCACTCCCCCTGAATCCAAGTTTTTTAAATTTTCCCGACCGAATACTTTCAGATTTAAAAACAGCTTGCCTATTATATTTGACACAACCCAAGTAATGTGGTGAAAAAAAGGAAAAAAACATAAAATATTAATCTAATAATATAATAATAGCATCTATATAATACCATAAAATCGGTTGGATGTAAAAATTTTTGCATTGGCCCGCGCCATTCAGGATGCCATGCTTTGGCAATATTTTATTATCAGCGCCGAGCGCTGCCGCAGCGCTCGGCGCTGATAATAAAATAACAGTTTTGCTTCTTTACGCTTAACTTTGACTTTTAAAATAAAAAGATTTATAATATTAAAAAAAATAATTTGCAAAAAAGGAGGGAAAGGAGATGACAAAAAGGGACTTGGCGATGGACAAAATAATGCGCCTAAGCTTGCGGGCGGCTCTTGTCATAATTGGCTTATTCCATTTAATTGACATGGATGCAATCATGGAATATATCCATGAATTTTTCGCGCCATAAAAGCCATTGCTAACCAGCAATGGCTTTCTTTCTTTGTGGACCAGACAGGACTCGAACCCGCCACCCCCTCGGTGCAAGCGAGGTGCTCTACCAGATGAGCTACTGGCCCGTTTCAGATGTCAGATTTCGGACATCGGATTTCGGATATTGCTTTATTATATCGGCTGGCTGTACTTTAGGATTGGCGACAGCGCCCACATTATAAATCCGCCAATCATATTTGTCAAGACAAGCATTCCGATAAAAATAACGAAAAATCCAATCAGCTTATAGCCGAGCCGTGTGCCGCCTGACGCGCCAAGATGCCGCTCAAAAAATTCTATTCTGCCGAAAGCATTAAGCATGGCTTCTGATTTCATCGTAATCAGCGCGCCGATCGCTATGAAAATTAAGCCCCAAATAATATGCATAAATATAATTCAAATCCTCAAATATATTCAAATGCTTCAAATAAGCTGCTTGAATGTATTTTTTAAAAATAACATTTGAGGCATTTGAATATTAATTTGTAGATTAGAATTACTTTATATAATTTAACGGGTTATACTTCGCGCCGTTGATGATTACTTCAAAATGCAGATGGGATCCGGTTGACCAGCCGGTTGAACCCATGGCTCCGATTGCCTGGCCCTTGCTTACTTGTTCGCCTTTTACGGCATAGAATTTTGACAAATGCGCGTATCTTGTTTTTTTGCCGCCGCCGTGGTTGATGACAATCTGGTTGCCGTAGCCGGTTCCCCAGCCGATATACTCAATGGTTCCGGCGTCTGCCGCGTAAATCTGGGTGCCTGTTTTATTGGCTATGTCAATCCCGTAATGCCTCCATGAATAATACTGCGTAATGCGGTGGCCGTCGGTCGGCCAGTTCATTTTATTGCCGCTAACCGGCTGGGCGCCGGAAGCTCCCATTAGCTCTTTTATGGCCGAAATGCCGGTATAGCTTGGCGAAGAATAACTGCTGTATGTTATTTTTTTGCCTCCGGGGATAATCAGTTTCTGCCCTGCGGCAAGCTTGCCGGCGTCTCTTAATTTATTTATTTCCAATATTTGGCTTTCCTCAATGTCGTACTTTTGGCTGATGCCGCTTAAATTTTCTCCGCTCGCGACCTGATGCGTTATGCCCGTTAGCGGCAGAATGGCAAGCTTGTCCCCGGGCCTGATCAAGCTGTAAGCGCTTAAATTGTTCTCCCACAAAATAGTATTAACGCTTACTTCAAAGTCTTGCGCGATAGTGCTTACGCTGTCGCCATGGCTTACCGTATAATAAACAATATCTTCCCTTTGCCTTTTGATTTTGCTGGTGGCCGCGATTTCCGGCTTGATTACGGCGCTTCCGCCCTGCGTTAAACTGGCGGTTTCTTCCAATCCCGCTTCATCAGCATCATTCATTCCAGCCATTGGCTGGCTTTTTACGCTTGATAAATTGTCTAAATAAGTCTGCTGGACAGGAGAAATCGCCTGCTCCCGGTCAAAATATTCTTCTATCAGCTCGTCTGCTTCGCCGAATTCGCTTGACACTAATTCTGACAGGAAAGTTTTGCCGGCTGATTCTTGCGATGAAACCGCCTGCGTTTTGCTGGTGAAATTGAAAATAACCATTAGCGCGGTTAAAGCTATGACTGTGAAATGCGCTAATTTTCGGCTAACCAAAAAGTAAAAAAAATTATTTTTGCTTCCTGTCCAGCCAAGCTTTTTAAGAAAGTACCGATACAGCTTATAAAGCTTAACCACTATTTTATAAAAAACAAAGCGTAAAATGTGCTTTAAGGGAAGCCAAATTAAATTAATAAAAAAAACAACTGCCAACCTTTTAAAAAAAATAAATAATTTTGCTAAAAATATCAGCGCGTTTACTGATATTTTTTTAAATTGCCTGGATATATTTTTTTATTTAAGCTTATTTTAAGCTAAAAAGCAAGCTAAATTAACAATATTATAATATCATTTTAATCTACTCCAGTCAATAACAAATGATCAGCCGCTAGCATAATCAACTATCCGCGCCTATTTACTTTCTTTATCCTTTTTGGTAATATAAAATCATAACGGGGCTTTATCAAACCCCGCGGCAAGCACTCAAAAAGCGAGTGATTTTTATTGTTTTAAGATTTAATTTTATATGCAGGCAAGGAGGAAAACAACTAAAACCGCGGATGAAGAAAAGCGCGCGGCAGGCAGAAAAAAGGCGGCCAAAAAGATTAAGCTGAACGTAAGAGTAAAGAGCGCTGAGGATTCCGCGGCCGCCGCGGAAGCGGAAAAGCCGCCGCGGCCGGCTGTGATTTCGCGCGAAGAATTTGGCGCGAAAGAAAACGCGCCGGCGCTTCAGCCGGAGCAAAAAAAAGTTTTCGCGGCAAAAGAGCGGAAAAATAATTTCGCCGCGATTGAAAAAAATAAAAACGCGGTTATGCGGGCCGGAGTTTGTTTTTTTATGGTTTTAATAATAGCTGTTTGGGCGTTTAATTTTAAAAAATCTTTTGTCAAACTGGAAAGCGAGAATAAATCCGAATCAATAAACTGGCCGCAAATCATGGATGAATTCAGCGAGTCAATTAATCGCATGAAAGAGGAATTGGATGAAGCAAAATCCGCGGTTAACGAATCTGTTTTATCCGGCGCGGCCACCGGAACAGCGGAAAATTTATCCGCGAGCCAAGATGAAATTAAGGAAATGAAAGCGAGATTGGAAGAGCTGGAAAGCAAATTGGAAGGCGATGAAACACGAAAACACTGAAACACGAAAACACTGAAACACGAAAACACGAAAACACGAAAACATTGAAACACGAAAACACGAAAACACTGAAACACGAAAACACGAAAAATAAAATTCTAAATAAAATAAATCGTTACGCGACAAGATTATGCCTAAAAAAATAATTAAAAAGCCGATGAAGAAAAAAGCGATTAAAAATATTTCCGTAAAAAAGAAATCTGTTAAATCTAAACACGAAAGCACGAAAATACTGAAACACGAAAACACTGAAACACGAAAACACGAAAACACGAAAACATTGAAACATGAAAGCGGGGAAGAAAATATTAAGGAAAATAATACGGAAAAAATAGCGGATAAGCAATTGGTAAACGGAGACCATCAAACAGAGTACGGCATTGTCCGGCCGCAGCAGATTGTTGATGAAATGAAAAAATCATATTTGGACTACGCCATGAGCGTAATTGTTTCGCGCGCTCTGCCGGATGTGCGCGACGGGCTGAAGCCGGTGCACAGGAGAATTCTCTACGCTATGTGGAGCGTTGGATTGCGGGCAAATGGTAAATTCAGAAAGTCCGCTACCGTGGTCGGCGAAGTTTTGGGCAAATACCATCCGCATGGCGATCTGGCTGTTTATGAGTCAATGGTCCGCATGGCTCAGGATTTTTCCATGAGGTATCCGTTAGTCAAGGGGCAGGGAAACTTCGGATCAATGGACGGGGACAGAGCCGCCGCGCATAGATACACGGAAGCAAAACTATCCGGCATTTCCGAAGAATTATTATTTGACATAGAAAAAAATACTGTTAATTTTACTCCGAACTTTGACGGCTCCCATAATGAGCCGACCGTCTTGCCCGCCAAACTGCCAAATCTCTTGCTTAACGGAACAATGGGCATAGCGGTCGGCATGGCCACGAATATTCCGCCGCATAACCTTGGCGAGTTAATTGACGGCATTAATTATTTAATAGACAATCCGGACGCGGCTGTTGAGGATTTGATGCGGTTTATCAAGGGTCCGGATTTTCCAACAGGCGGCGTTATTTACAGCAACAAAGACATCTTGCAGGCGTACGCCACGGGCAAAGGCGGCATTGTGATTCGCGGCCGGGCTGAAATCGTGGAAGCCAAATCAGGCAGTTTTGAAATCGTAATAACAGAAATACCGTATCAGGTGAATAAAGCGGCTTTGGTGGAAAAAATAGCTGATTTGGTGAAAACTAAAAAATTAGAAGGCATCAGGGATTTGCGCGACGAGTCGGACAAGGACGGCGTGCGCATTGTTGTTTATTTAAAAAAAGACGCGTATCCAAAAAAGATTTTAAACAGCTTGTACAAGCATACCCAATTGCAGGAAACTTTCCATGTCAACGCCTTGGCGCTGATCAACGGAATACAGCCGAAAGTTCTTACTTTGAAAATGATATTGGAAGAATACATCAAGCACAGGGAAGAAGTGATCAGGCGCAGGACTCAGTTTGATTTGGACAAAGCAAAAGACCGGGCGCACATATTGGAGGGCTTGATGATAGCTTTGAATAATATTGACGCTGTCATAAAAATAATCAAAGCTTCGCGCGACAAAGAAATCGCCAAGGTGAATTTGATGAAAAGATTCAAGCTTACCGAGCGCCAGGCAGTTGCCATTTTGGACATGAAGCTGTCCGCTTTGGCCAATTTGGAAAGATTAAAAATAGAAGACGAGCTGAAAGAAAAGAAAAAATTAATAAAAGAATTGGAAGCGATACTTAAGTCGCGCCTTAGGATAAAAGATATTATCAAAACAGAAATAAAAGAATTGGCGGAAAAGCGCGGCGATGAGCGCAGGACGAAAATCATACCGCACGGGGTTAAGGATTTTTCCATGGAAGATTTGGTGCCGAACGAAGAGATAGTGGTGATGATGACCCGCGACGGATACATCAAGCGAATGCCGCCGGAAACTTTCAAGGTTCAAGGGCGCGGCGGCAAGGGCGTAATCGGGCTGACCACCAAAGAAGAGGACATGGTTGATTTTCTTTTTACTACTATGGCTCATTCCGATATGCTGTTCTTTACCACCAAGGGCAGGGTGTTCCAGCTCAAGGCGTATGAGATACCGCAGGCGGCCAGAACAGCCAAGGGCCAGGCAATAGTTAATTTCCTCCAGCTTTTGGGCGAGGAAAGAGTAACATCCATTTTGCCTTTAGACAAGATTTCCAAAAGCCACTTTTTGTTTTTCGCCACTGAAAAGGGCTTGGTGAAAAAAGTAAAGCTGGAAGCATTCCAAAATGTCCGTAGATCCGGGCTGATAGCCATAAAAATAAAAGGCGAGGATAAATTAATCTGGGCCAAGCCGACCAGAGGCGCTGATCATATTCAATTAATCACCGCGGGCGGACAGGCCATAAGATTCAAAGAATCCGCTGTCCGCGATATGGGCAGGAACGCGGCCGGGGTCAAAGGAATCCGCTTGAAAAAGGAAGATGTTATCGTTGGCATGGGAGTTATAAAAACAGATAAAGACAAAATAAAAAAATACCAAGTTTTAAGCATCATGGAGCAGGGGTTTGGCAAGAGAACCGCGCTGGGCTTGTACAAAGTCCAAGGCCGCGGCGGATCAGGCGTAAAGACAGCCAAAGTGACATCCAAGACAGGCCGATTAGTTAACGCTTATATTGTCAACACTGAAACAATGGCGGACAAGGATTTGGTTGTGATTTCCGAGAAAGGCCAGGTCATCCGTTTGCCTTTTAAATCAGTCAACCAGACAGGCCGAGATACTCAGGGAGTCAGGTTGATGCGGTTTAAAGAAAGCGACGACAAAGTGGCTTGTGTTACTTGGGTCTAGTTTAAATAATGAAAATAATAAAAATAATAAAATAATAAAATAAGAAAACCGCTTCGGTTATCGGGGCGGTTTTTGGTTTTATGCGAATTGGGATATTTTTTTGTATGTTAAAACTCGGCTCTTTTGGTGCAAATGAGCCGAGTTGTGTTTAAGGTATTTAATGCCTTGCTTGGATTGAAAAATGTTAGGGGAAATGATAGAGTGGAAACATGGATAAACAGATCGCGGGCAACATGTTTGCGCGAACAAAAAAAATCATTTTAATCTTGCTGCTGATCGGCGCGGGGTTTTTTTGTTGGCAAAACAAAGAAATAAAAGCGGTTAGCTCCACTATTGTAATAAGCGAAATAATGATTGGCCAAACAGAAGCTGCCAAGAATGAATTTATTGAATTGCGCAACAACACAAATAACAATATTGATTTAACAGGCTATAGTTTAAAAAAGAAAACAGGGAGCGGCAATGAAAGCAATTTAGTAAGTTCTTCCAAATTTTTAGGCGCGATCCCGCCTAATGGCTATTTTTTAATTGCCTACCCTGCTTACCAAGGCGAGATTAACGCTGATCTGGCTTATTCAGGTTCTTCCTACTCAATTTCAAGCGATAACACAATTATTTTATACGATAGCAACGGCAATATAATTGATAAAGTCGGCTTTGGCGATGTTGTTGATTTTGAAGGGCAGCCGGCTGTCAATCCCGATGCTGGCAAAAGCATTGTTAGAAAATCAAACGCAGACACTGATAATAATTTTTCTGATTTTGAAATACAGAATTCTCCTAACCCGCAAAATTCAAATCAAGAAGAATCAGAGCCGGAAGAAGAGGGTGAAATAGAGGATGAACAGCCAGAACCCGAAGAGGAAGAGCAAGAAGAAATTATTTCTAGCCCAAGTGTTATTACAACAAACAAGCTCGGCGACATTGTGATTAACGAATTTGTAAGCGATCCTGCGGACGAAGACGTGGAATGGATTGAATTATACAATACAACTAACAAAGAAATTGATTTAGCCGGCTGGATAATTGAGGAGGGCGGCGAAGCCAAAACAACCCTTGAAGGAATAATCGGCTCAAGCAATGAAAGCAAATTTTTTGTCATTGAAAAGCCAAAAGGCAATTTGAATAATAAAGGAGATATTATAATTTTGCGCAATGCCTCTGGAACATTGATTGATCAAGTTGTTTACGGAAATTGGGATGATGGCAATGTTAATAATAACGCGCCGGCTGCCAGCGATCCATACAGCGCGGCGAGAAAATTTGACGGACAGAATAGCTTTAATAACGCCAATGATTTTGTTGTTACTGTCGCGCCGACCCAAGGCGCGAGCAATATAATAATAGAGGGAGTAGAGGATGAAGAAGGATTAAGAGCGGAAAAGGGGAATTATGATTATAGCGATGATATTGTTATTTCGGAAATTTTTCCAAATCCTGAAGGCAGTGACAATGAAACGGAATTTATTGAACTGTTTAATTCAGGCAACAGAGATGTTGATTTAACCGGCTGGATGCTGGGGGACTTAACAAGCAAGAAGTATGAAGTTGGGAGTAAGAATTTAGGAGATGAAAATAAAAACAATAGCGTAGTTATCAAGGCAGGCGGATATTTAACAGTCTATCGGAGCGAAAGCAAGATCGCTTTGAATAACGGCGGCGACAGCGTTAAATTGTTCAGGCCGCTGGAAGACGTTGTTTTTCAAGTTGTGGATTATGATAAAGCGGTTGAAAATTGGAGCTACAACTTGAATTATGAATCCCCGCGATCAGCGGGACAAGTAGGAATTATGAATTATGAATATTTATGGAGCGAAACCGTAACTCCTGGGGAGGAAAATATTGTAGAAAAAATTAATCATGAGCCGATTGTTGAATTTGACTGCCCGGAAGAAATACTGATAGGCGTTCCTTTTTTGTTTGACGGCTCGGATACAATGGATCAGGATGAAGATGATTTGATATATGAATGGGATTTTGGCGATGGATTTAAAAATAATTTAATCTGCCCGGAGCACACCTTTTTTCAAGCAGGCGCTTATACGGTAAAATTAACAGTAAGCGACGGGGAGAATGAAATTGTGAAAGAAAAGATTGTTAAGGCAACCTCACCCCTAACCCCTCTCCTTGCCAATGAGAGGGGAATCAATATAGCACCATCTCCTTACGAAGGAGAGGGAAGGGGTGAGGTGATTATTAATGAATTTCTGCCAAATCCCGAAGGAAGCGACACTGAAGGCGAATGGATAGAAATAAAAAATAAAGGCGAGATTAAAATTAATTTATTAGACTGGAAATTGGATGACAATATTGATGGAAGCAATCCGTATAAGTTTGCTGAAGACGTTTGGCTTAACGGAGGAATGTTTTTATCAGTCGCCAGAAGCGAGAGCGGCTTGGCGCTGAATAATGATTTTGATTCTGTCCGCTTGCTTGATAATTTTGATGAATTGATTGATGAGATTAAATATGAGCAAGCGGTTGAAGGCAGGTCTTACGCGCGCGGGCAAAACGGAAAATGGTTTTGGACAGCTGCGCTGACCCCCGGGGAAGAAAACATAATTTCAGTTTCAGGCAGCGAGGTTTTAGGCATAAATAATTATGAATCCGGCGAAGCCGGCATTGAGCCGGGAATAATAGAAACCACGCTGGAGGAAATCAGGCAGCTTGAGCCGGGCGATATGGTAAAAGTTTCCGGCACGGTAGCGGTCAAGCCCGGGATTCTGGGCTCGCAATATTTCTACATAGTCGGCTCCCCGGGCGTGCAGGTGTATAGCTATAACAAAGAATTTCCTGATTTGGAAATTGGAGATTACATAGAAGTGCAAGGAGAGCTAAGCGCCGGATCCGGCGAACCGCGGATTAAAACAAAAACTCTTGAAGACATTAAAATAATTGAGCGGCGCGATCCTCCCGAAGCCGGCGAATTAACTTGCGAAAATATTAATGAAGATTCTGTGGGCCGGCTTGTCTCAATCACCGGAGAAGTTGTTGAAAGAAAAAGCTCTGTTGTGTATCTGGATGACGGAACCGGCGAAGCGATTGTCTATATAAAGGCAGCGACCGGCATAAGCCCGGCAAGCATTAAAGAGGGCGATATGGTTAAGATAGCCGGAATAGTGGGCCGAACCGCCAGCGGCCTTCGCGTTATGCCGCGCTCCAATGATGACATCATAAAAAAAGATGTTGAAGCCGCCGGCAGAGCCTCGCAAGTATTCGGAGAAGTGCCGGCAAGCGGCGAGTGGGGGATTTCGGCTCGGGATAAAAAACTTGAGCTTTTTAAATACTTATTGGTGATAGCCGCCGGAGCGATTATTGTTCTGGCCGGGCTTTTGATTAAAGAAGCGCGAAAAGCATAACTGTTTTATGTGCGGCAATTCCATGCGATAATTCCCCGATTTGGCGCAAATCAGGGAATTGTTTTTGCTCTGTCAGGGACTGCCGCCGATCAAACCGCTGATGGCTGCTCAATAGGCGATAGTCCATTCGTAATTACGCTCTGCCGATAACCATTAAAAGCAGGGCTTTTTTTTACGCTTGGATTGTGCTAAAATAGATTTAGGAGAATAAATATTCTCTTATTCATTAGACTTGCCGCGTAATTAGTTCCTACTGCAATTTCCATATTTTGGCCAAATTTTCCAAAAATTTTTTCAGCTTAGCTGAGGCTAAACCTCAAAAATTGTTTGAAAAATTTGACTCAAAATCTGAAAACTTCGTTACGAAACTAATTACGCGACAAGTCTATTATTTCAAAATCATGGCCAGACGAAGAAAAAGAAAAAAATTCAAAAGAGACCCGCTGGATTTTATCGCTTTGCCCAGATTTAATTTAGAGCCGGAAACTAAAAAAAGCATTTTTATCGTGCTGATTTTGGCTTTTGGCGCTATCGGTTTGCTTAGCTTGTTTGATTTAGCCGGCGGCATGGGCATTTATTTAAACAAAGGCGCAATGCTTCTTTTCGGCTTGGGCAGACTGCTTTTCCCTTTTATTCTGCTGGGCCTGGGATTTTTCTTATATAATGAAGATAAATATCCTTTGCGCGGGTCTAACTATTTGGGGCTGTTTTTATTTATTTTATCTTTTCACGCCTTGCTGCATTTATTCGTTGACCAATCTGAGTGGCAGGCAAGCGTCAGCGAAGGCGCCGGCGGCGGCTATATCGGCTTGCTGGCGGCGTCCGCTTTTGTTAAGATAATGGGCTTTTGGGCCGGTTTGATCGCGATAATTTGCCTGCTGTTAATTTCTTTAATGCTGATGCTTAACACTACTTTGATTAAATTAATAGGCGGTGAAAGCTGGCTGGCCAAATTGTTTTATCCGATTACTTTTGTGTTTAATAAAATTTTAAAAAAAGGCGAAGAAGAGGAAGAGTTTGAGGGCGAGGAAGATGAATATCTTGAAGCAGGCGATAATGCTGAAGGCGAAGAAGAGGAAGAATTTGAATATGAGGAAGACGAGGAATTCAAAGTCGGGAAACCGGAAGCTGTTAGCTTTCATAGCCGAGAAATCAAGGAAGCGGCTGCTTTGGCCGCGGAAATCGGCGACAGTAAATGGAAACCGACCAACATTAAAATTGATTTGCCGCTTGATCTGCTTAACGGGAAAATCGGCAAGCCGACCAGCGGAGACACTAAAGCCAATTTAATAATTATCCAAAAAACTTTGGAAAATTTCGGCATTATGGCGGAAATGGGAGCCATCAGCATCGGGCCGACTGTTACGCAATATACTTTAAAGCCGGCCGAGGGAGTGAAATTGTCGCGCATTACCGCGTTGAGCAATAATTTATCTTTGGCCTTGGCGGCGCATCCGATCAGAATTGAGGCGCCTATCCCGGGCAAGTCCTTGGTTGGCATAGAAGTGCCGAATCAAGCGGTCGCTCTTGTATCGCTGAAAGAAATTTTAAACAGCAAAGAATTCAAAGAAAGGGATAGCAATTTAACAATCGCGATAGGAAAAGACGTGTCAGGCAAGCCATGGTCTGCCAATTTGGCAAAAATGCCTCATTTGCTGGTGGCGGGATCAACCGGATCCGGCAAGTCTGTCATGCTTAATACGATTATCGTCAGCTTGCTGTATCAGAATAATCCGGATGATCTGCGGCTTATCATGGTTGACCCGAAGCGCGTTGAGCTTCCTGTTTATAACGGCATCCCGCATTTATTAACTCCTGTTATTACCGATGTTGGCAAGACAATAAACGCGCTGAAATTCTGCCTTAATGAAATGGACAGGCGCTTGGATTTATTGGGCCATGCCGGCAAGAGGGATATTTCCAGCTATAATAAATCGGTTAAACCAGCCGCGGACGGCGGGACAGGCAAAATGCCTTATATAATATTTATAGTTGACGAGCTGGCGGACCTGATGGTTGTTTCAGCGCGCGATGTGGAGGCGGCTATAATCCGGCTGGCGCAGATGGCCAGGGCAGTCGGCATTCATTTGATTTTATCCACTCAGCGGCCGAGCGTTGATGTAATCACCGGCTTGATTAAGGCGAATATCACTTCGCGCATCGCGTTTTCCGTCGCTTCCAGCATTGATTCGCGCACTATTTTGGATTCGCAAGGCGCTGAAAAGCTTCTGGGCAAAGGCGATATGCTTTTTTCTTCGGCTGAATTATCCCAGCCGAAAAGATTGCAAGCGGCTTATTTAAGCGATTCGGAAATCAAAAAAGTGGTTAGCTTTATTAAGCAAGCCGGCGGCGGCGCGAATTATAATGATGATGTGGTTGAAAGGCAAAAGGTTCATGGAATCGCGGGAATCGGCATGGGCCAAGGAGAAGAAGATGACTTGTTTGAAGAAGCCAAAGAAATCATAATTAATTCCGGCAAAGCCTCGGCATCTTATCTGCAGCGCCGTTTGCAAATCGGCTATGCCCGCGCCGCCAGAATTCTTGACGCCTTGGAAGACGCGGGAGTCATAGGGCCTGGCCAAGGAGCAAAACCAAGAGAGGTCTTGATAAGCAAAGAACAGTATGATAGTATGATTAATCAAGGAGTAAGCGGCGTCAGCTTGCATAATCAGGAAGAGTCAGAAGCGCCTGATGATTATTTGGGCGGAGAAGAAGAGGAGGAGGAGGATGATGATGAAGAGAAGGATGAAGAAGAAAGAGAGTTTGATGAAGAAAAAGATAAAACACAAAAACACGAAAACACAAAAACACGAAAACACGAAGAATATAAATCTGAAGAAAACGACCATGAAGATTACAATGAAAATGAAAGTCAAAATGAAAAAAAAGACGATGACGAGGAAGAGGAATATGATGGAAAATACTTTTCAAGATAAATGAAATTTGAAATTTGAAACTGGAAATTTGTCGCGGTTAATATTAGTTAATCTAAATTTCCAATTTCTAATTTCTAATTTCAAAAATATGATTATAACTTGGTTAGGGCATTCATGCTTTAAAATTCAGGATAAGCCGGGTTCGGACGGCGCAACTGTGATCACGGATCCGTTTGATCAATCAACAGGGCTTAAAGTCCCGAGATGTGAAGCGAACATTGTTACAGTGAGCCATGATCATCATGACCACAATAACATAGCATCTATCAAGGGCTCTCCTGTTGTAATCAGCGGAGCCGGAGAATATGAAGTAAGCAACGTTTTCATTGAAGGCGCGGAGGCTTACCACGATGAAAAACAAGGGGCTGAAAGAGGGAAAAATATTATGTACCGCATTGACATTGACGATATGTCAGTGGCGCATTTGGGCGATTTGGGGCATATTCTGGACGCCAAGCAATTGGAACAATTTGAAGGAACGGATATTCTTCTTATTCCCGTCGGCGGCAATTTCACTATCGGCGCCAAAAAAGCCGTGGAGGTTGTAAGCCAAATTGAGCCGCGCATTGTAATCCCGATGCATTACAAAGTCCCGGGATTAAAAATTGATTTAGACGGTGTTGAGAAGTTTATCAAAGAACTGGGATTAAAGCCGACTTATGAAGACAAGCTGAAAATAAGCAAAAAGGATCTGCCGCAGGAAGATATGGAGCTGGTTGTATTGAAGATATAATAAGCTTTAACGCAAAGTTTAACGTTTTTAAAATAAGGGCTGAAAGGATTGCAAGGCAAGAGAACTCTCTCGCCCCATAATCCTTTTTAAGCCATCTAAACTATATGGAGCCAATTGTTGAAGAAATATTGCAATTAGTTAAAAAGAAAATGCAAGAGCAGGGCGGTTTTGACCGCGACGCTTACAAGCAGCTGGTTGAAGAAACAATTTTGTATTTTCAAGAAAAAGGCAAACTAACGGATGATGATAATTTGGAATTTATTGAAGACCGATTAATGGATGTGTGGGAAGATGTCCAAGATGAATTCGCCAGAAAAAAATACTAAGTATTTTAAAGTCATCAAGCAAAAAAAACAAAAGCGCCCCGATGCCTATCGGGACGCTTTCATTTTTTTCTTTTTCTTGCGTTGCGCGTTATGAGTTATGCGCTGCGCGCGTCAAACCTTAATCACCACCGGCAGAACCATTGGCCGGCGCTTGGTTTTGGTAAATAAAAATTGCCCGATGTCATTTCTGATTTTATTTTTAATGTGGTCGTCGTCGGCAGGGGTCCGCGCGTCATGCGCTTTTACTATATTTTTTACTTTCATGCGCGTGTTTTCTATTAATCTTTTATTTTCCTTCATGTAAACAAAGCCGCGCGAAATAATGTCGGGATTGCCGATCGGCTCTCCTGTCCTGGAATCAATAGTCGCGATAACGACAATCATGCCGTCTTCAGACATTACGCGGCGATCGCGCAGAACAATATTGGACACATCGCCAACCCCCATGCCGTCAACCATGACATAATCCGTAATCGCCTTGTCTTTGCCAAGCCGGCCCATTGTCCCGCCGGCTGTTTTTAAGAATTCAATTTCCTGGCCGTTGTCGGCTATTAAAACATTATTCGGGTCAACGCCAACGCCTTTGGCCAATTCGCCGTGGACTCTCAACATGTAATGGTGCCCATGGTTCGGAATAAAATATTTCGGCTTGAGCAGCCGGATCATTAATTTTAAATCCTCTTGCTTGGCGTGTCCGCCCGCGTGTATGTCCATCAGGTCGTAATGGAAAACCATTCCTCCCTGCCTGTAGAGATTGTCTTTCAGCGCTTGCACGCTTCTTTCATTGCCCGGCACGACAGAAGAAGAGAAAATTATCATATCGTCAGGCAAAATTGAAACAAAGCGATGTTCGCCGGAAGCGATCCTTTGCAAGGCCGCGTTTTTTTCCCCTTGCGCTCCGGTGCATATTACCGTTACCTTGCTTCTGGGCAAGCGCCTGAATTCGTTTTCATTAATTAATGTTCCTTTGGCCATTTTAAAATATCCCAGCTCTTGGGCTATTTCAATATTTTGGCTGATAGAGCGGCCTTGCGGAAAAACTTTTCTCCCGAATTTTTCCGATATGGTGATTATCTGCTGAACACGCGACAGCAAAGACGCGAATGTGCCGATAATGATCCTGCCGGGAGCCCGCTCAAACATTTGATTCAAATCTTCGCCGACCTTGGATTCGCTGATCTGATAGCCGGGCGAGTCCGCTCCGGTTGAATCGGAAATCAGCGCCAAAACTCCGCGGCCGCCGATTGAAGCGATGCGGTTAAGGTCGGCCGGCTCGTCATTGATTGGAGAATGGTCAAATTTAAAATCGCCTGTGTAAAAAATCAATCCGGCCGGAGTGCTTATCGCGGGGGCGAAACTGTCGGGGATGGAATGGGTCACTCTGCAAAATTCCACTTCAAAATTGCGGCCCATTTTCATTTTTGATCCGTTTACGATTTTTACGATGTTTAATTTAGGAGCTTCTTTGAATTCCGTCTGCCTTCTGTTGATGATGCCTGCTGTCAAAGCTCCTGTGTATATTGGCGGATTTCCCAGCTTGCCCATAAGATGAGGTATCGCCCCGATATGGTCGTAATGCCCGTGCGTGATGATCACTCCGCGGATTTTATTAATTTTATTTTCAAGATAAGCTGTGTTCGGAATTATATAGTCAATCCCGGGCATGTCTTCTTCCGGAAATTGAAGCCCCATATCAACAATAATTATGTCTTCTTCGTATTCAAAAATCGTCATGTTTCTGCCGATTTCTTCCAGTCCGCCCAAAAATATAATTTTAAGTTTATTATCTTGCGCCAGTCCGCGCTCAACTTTTGGCTGGCTGCTGATAAATCTTCTATTGGTTTTTAACGGCTGCCGCGGCTGCATTCTTCCGCCGCGGCCGGCAGATTGAGCGGCAGGCTGGCCGACAGGCCGAGCAGATGGCCGGCTGGCCGGCTGGCCGGATGACTGAACAGCAGACCGAACAGATGGCCGATTTGCCGCCGCTGATCTGGAAGATTGAGAAAATGGTTTGTACTTTTTAATCATATGTTTTTTAAGAAATAATGAAAATATGAAAATACAAGAATATAAAAATATCTTTTAAACATAAAAAATATTTTATTTTCTTATTTTCATATTCTTGCATTTTAATATATAGCAGGAATAAATTTTGTTAATTATCAAATAACGCAATCGCGTAATTCCTATGTTAATTAAATGTGGGCGAGAGAGGACTTGAACCTCCACGGCATTGCTGCCGCTAACTCCTGAAGATAGCGCGTCTACCCCGCACCTTTTTAAAATATTTTATATAAATAATTGTGGGGATAGAGAGAGTTGAACTCTCACGGCATTGCTGCCACTAACTCCTGAAGCTAGCGCGTCTACCCCGCACCTTTTTAAAATATTTTATATAAATAATTGTGGGGATAGAGAGAGTTGAACTCTCACGGCATTGCTGCCGCTAACTCCTGAAGCTAGCGCGTCTACCCCGCACCTTT
>VMTK01000019.1 GCA_013791585.1 Candidatus Falkowiibacteriota bacterium | reverse complement strand
TTTCCCTGACAGCAGGGGGATTTCACGTGTTTTTTAGACATACACATGAATTTTCCCATAAAACTACTATTTTGTCTTTAGTGTTAGATAAAATTTTAATAAATTTTCCACCAAATTAAGTTACTTATACCCAATATAGCCATATAACCCTATAACAATATAATAATCATAACAGAAACAAATAATTTTTTCAACAAAAAAACATCCTTTATCATTATTCGTATGTCCCGCATTTGTAGCGCGGGTTGCCGAAGGCAATAACGTAAAATAGGATGTTTTTTTGTGTTGATGAAAGTCTTGTTTAAGACTTATACCTTGTTAGGCATAATCCTAAACATTGTGGTTCCGCATACAGGGCATTTGCCTTTCATTGCCCTTCTTTTCATGCCGCCTTTGCCTTTCATTTCAACTTCCTGGGCATCAACCATTTCTTGTTTCGCTTTGCATTTTACGCAATACGCGATTACCGCGACTGCTTTATTGTCTTCCATAATTTTATTATTATTTATTAGCCGAGCTTACAAGCACAGGCAATAAATAAAATTAATTAATAAATTTAGCTAGCCCCGCGCCTTTTAAGCAGTTTAATTCTATAATTATTGTTTATATTTTAATAATTCACTATTCTGCTTAAAAGACGCGGGGCTAATATTAAACAAAAAACAGCTTTTAACCACATCTATAATCAATTTTAGCTTTATTTGCCTTTATTTTATCACACTTTGCGAATAAAATAAAGGGGGTTGAGCGAATATGAAAAAAGGACTGCTGTTTTCATTGCAAGCAGTCCTTGATTTTAATCAATTTAAAATTTTCAAACCTTTGAATACTTGCCTACCGCGAACAAGCTGGCGACAACATTCACGATAAGGGAAATAATGAATTGCAGGCCGAAAATAAAAACAAAATTATCCTTAAAATAAGTAAGCAAATTTATGTCATAGCCGATAAAAAATGTTTCCAAATACGGCTGAAGCAAGCTTAGGAAAAAATAATAAATTATTATTATGGATAAAATGCCAGCCAAAGTATATATTATGCTTGAGAATAAAAACGGCGCGCGGATAAACCAATTTGAAGCCCCTACCAATCTCATTATTTTTATTTCTCTTCGGTGCGTATAAATCGCCACGCGGATGCTGTTATACACTAAAAGCAAAGTTATCAAAACAAAAATAAAGCTGATAAACACGCCCACTTCGCTTATTTTATCGGTAATGCTGTTGATCTTTTCCAGCATTGATTTATGATCGTCAAAATTTCTGGATTCAATTATGTCATCATCAATGCCGCTCAAACTGTCCATCAGCGCCTGGTAATCATCCGCGTTTTGCGGCTTGATAACCAAGCTGGGGGTTAACGGATTTTTGCCTAATTCGCGCAATGCTTCCAGAATTTCCGGATTGTCCCGGTGTTTAAGCTTAAAGCTTTTTAGGGCTTCCGCTTTGGAAATATAACTAACCTCTTTCACCTGGCTTAAATTGCTTATTTTAATTTTCAGCGCCGCCGCCTTATCTTCCTCCGCGTCTTCTTTTAGGTATAAAATCACATCAATTTTTTCTTTCACGGCTTCAATGGCCGAATTGCTTATCATATTAACGGTTAAAAGCATATTAACCGAAAACAAAGCCAATATTAAAATAGTTATGGTTATAACAGAAAGCCAGATATTGCGCCCAATATCCTGAAAGCTGAATTTTATTACGCGAAAGAATGATAATAAAAACATAGGAGTAATGCGAACCTACAAATTATGCAAATTCTACAAACTCACGAATTATGCAAATTAGCTAATTCGCAAATTTGTAGTTTCGCATACTAATTCGTAGCTTCGCGTCATAATATGTATTTTCCCACCGCCTGATCGCCGGAAACCGTTCCTTTGTCCAAGGTGATAACTCTTTTGCGCAGCCTGTTCACGGCTTCCCTGTTGTGGGTGACTAAAACAATGGTAGTGCCGAATTTATTTATTTTTTGCAGCAATTCAATAATTTCTTCCGCGTTTATTGAATCCAAGTTGCCGGTCGGCTCGTCAGCCAAAAGTATCTTGGGCCTATGCACAAGAGCGCGGGCGATAACAACTCTTTGCTGTTCTCCGCCGGAAATTTCATAAGGGTAGCGCTTCATCTTTCCTTCCAGCCCCACTATTTTTAAAACATGCGGCACGATATTTCTTATTTTTTTAGCCGTCTGCCCGCATACCTGCAAAGCAAAAGCCACATTTTCAAATAAAGTTTTTTTGTCCAAAAGCTTGAAATCCTGAAACACTACGCCGATCTGGCGCCGCAAAAAAGGCACCTCGCGCCGTCCAATATTGGTAATATCCCAGCCGCCTATTATAATCTTTCCTCCGCTTACTTTTTCCTCGCCGATTAAAGTTTTTACCAAAGTTGTCTTGCCTGTGCCTGATTGGCCCACGATTGAAACAAATTCTCCCGGCTTGATGTGCAGGTTAATTTTCCTTAAAGCCGCTATGTTAGGAGGGTAAATTTTTGAAATATTAATTAATTTGATCATAATTTTGAAACTTGAAATTAGAAATTGGAAATTTGGATTTGTAAAATGTAAAAAGTTTATAAAAACCTTAAATGAATTACTTTGAATTACTAAAATTTGGCAGTTATACGAATATTATTTATCAAGCAAAAACTAATACCAAATTTCAAATTTCAAATTTCTATCATATTTCTAATTTCCAATTTCAAATTTCCGCAATCCATACTTTAACAATTCCTCGGTTTCTGAAAAGCTCTGCTCTCTTGTATCGGCCCCCAAAATTACCGCGATAACCTGTTCTCCATTGCCATTTTTCGCGCGAGTCATCAAGCAATATCCCGCTTCCTCCAAGTAGCCGGTTTTACTGCCTGTTATGTTAAAATTATTTGTTGTTATTAATTGATTGGTATTTCTTATGGTGTGGTTTTCTTTGGTATTAATTGTAGAAAATTTATACTCAGCCATGGTGCTTGCTTTCTGAATAATGGGATGGGTAAAAATTTCTTTGGTTATAACGGCATAATCCATGGCAGAGCTTACATTGCGCGCTGACAGGCCGGTCGGCTCAATAAAATTAGTTGATACTGCTCCGTATTTAAGCGCGAACTCATTCATCTTTTTTATAAATTCATCCCGCGGCAAGCCGCTCACGCGAACCAGAGTTTCAATCGCGTTATTGGCTGAACCAACCAGGGACGCGTACAATAAATCTTCTATAGTCATAGTGTCTCCGTCTCGGACCTTCAGCCGCGCCGATTCCCATTTAGCGCAATATTCATAATTATATTCTTCGTCTTGAGCGCTATAAGCCACTACCCTGTCCAAGCTCGGCCTGGTATCCAGAAATGTCTTAATAGCCGCCAATTTGGTCAAGCTGGCAATAGGCAAAGTTGAGGTTGCATTTTTTTCAAACAATATTTCTCCCGAGCCCTCGCTCATAATTACCGCTGATTTAGCCGCGGCGGACGGCTTCGGCAATGCTCCCTGTCCGCCAATGCCCAAAACTTTGCCGGACGCGGAAGCTATGTAAAGCGGCTCCACTTTTACGGCTATTGTCCCCTGCCATGCCGGCGCCAAGCGGGAAAAAGCAACCTTGTCCAAATCAACCGCCCTGTCCGGATGCAATCCTCTGTCAGGCCCGTAGTCATTCACTTCCACATCAACGAAAGTATTGTTTTCCAGATTATAAACCCTTAATCTTGAACCCTTGGGAAAATCAGGCGAAGCGGTAAAGTTGCCGCCCTTATAAGCGTACCAGCTGGCCTTGCCGCTGGTTAAAATGTTTGGATAAGAAAAAACAGCTATGCGCGCGAACGGAAGATGTATGAGTGAACGGACAAACTTTTCCTCCGGATAATCTTTGGTCGGCAACGGCCGCCAGGCGGAATAATTTTTGTCATAAAAAAATATTTGCTTATAGCAATTCAATAAATTTTCTTCCTCTGCTTCTCTTTCATCATAAGCCAGCTGGATATAAAACGGCTTATGATTGTCATAGGCCTGCTTGTTTAAAAATTCAAACTGATATATTTCGCTTACGCGCTCAACCTGCCATGGCATTTCCATATTCTCGTCAAGCAGCGCCATATCAACTCCTGTTTGCTCGCCCAATATTTCCGGAACAAGCGACAGTTTCAGGCCGGATGTTCTGGTATTGAACGCGCTTACCGTATAGCCCTTGGCAATAGTTGCTTGATCTAAATTTATATGGTAACTATGGCTTATGGAATCAATGGTCGGATTGTTGTCTGCTTGGACTGAATCCCCAAGCGCGGATCCGGGGTCTCCCAATAAAACAAGAGTTAGTCCGCACAAAACAGCTATATTCAATAATAAAAAATATAAAATTTTTGCTTTTTTTTTCCACATTTGATTTAACTTAGTTTTTACAATATAATTATAGCACACATCAAATTAAAATAGAATTACTATTTATTATCAGCACCTAGTGCTGCGGCAGCACTCTGTGCTGATAATAAATCCGCGAGTATAGTATAATGGCAGTACGCGACCTTCCCAAGCCCCGCACCAAATTAAAGATAAATTCTGCGGAATTAGTATAGTGGTAGTACGCTTGCTTCCCAAGCCCCGCACCAAATAAGAATAAATTATATCAGCTTATATCTGCGGGTGTAGTATAATGGTAGTACATGACCTTCCCAAGGTTAAAGCGTGGGTTCGATTCCCATCATCCGCTCATAATTAAACAAACAATTCTTTTTTGGTGCGGGGCAAGCAAGAAGCGCGAGTTCGATTCTCGTATTCCGCTCAATCTTGTAGGCATAATCTTTATTTGGTGCGGGGCAAGGTTGAGGCACGGGTCCGATTCCCGTTACTCGCTCATTCCGTATGCCAGATGCCAGATGTCCGAAATCCGAAATCTGACATCAGAAATCCGAAATCCGAAATAGCCGACTTAGCTCAATTGGTAGAGCAACGGTATCGTAAACCGTAGGTTATCGGTTCAACTCCGATAGTCGGCTCAAGTTTTTTGTCCAAAATATTAATTTTGTGTTATAATGAAAATAACATTATCAATTCTTTGAAATTTGAAATTTGAAATTAGAAATTTGGGAATATAAAAAGAAAATGAAAGTTTAAAAAAATATTTCCAAATTTCTAATTTCTAATTTCTAATTACCAAAATTTATGCCTAAATACAATAAAATTTCAGATACAATACAGCAAATAACCATTGATAATCCAGACACGAAGGATAAATTAATCTGGCTTAACATACGCAATGCCGGAAAAAAAGAAATAGAATATCTGCGCAAAAATTATAGTTTTGATTTATCGGACTTGCAGGCGTCATCCGCCAAATCCATGGCGCAAAGGCCGACTGTTGAACAGAAAAAAGATTATTTATTTATGATTCTGCATTTCCCTGTTTTGCAGGCGGCGCGGGAAAAAAGCAGTGAAAATAATAAAAAAGCGAAAAGCCGGAACATTGAATATACTATTGTCCCGGGGGAAATTGAATTTTTCATGGGCAAGGGCTATCTGATAACTCTGCACAACGACAATATTAAGGCGTTAAACGACTTTTTTAATCTTTGCAAAAAAGACGGCGATTCGCTCCTGGCCTACAAATTTGAATCTCCGGCGGTTCTGCTGTATGAACTGCTGGAAAGATTAATGCAATTCTGCTTTAAGTTTCTTGATCAAAACAGCATAGAAATATTAAAAGTTGAAGAAATAATTTTCCAGCAAATGCAAAAACAGGCGGTATCGCATATTTTGTCCCTAAGGCACAATATTATAAATTTCAGGAAAATAATGCAAAACCATAAAAACATAATCAAAAAATTAATGCAAATGGAAAACGAACTCATACCCCAAGAAAAAATCAAAAAATATTATATTGAACTGCTTGACCATTCAAAAAGAATTTGGGAAATTTTAGAAAACCAAAAAGACATGATAAATGTGCTGAACAATACAAATGAATCCCTGTTAAATTACCGGCTTAGCGATATAATGAAAACTTTGACGATTTTCTCCGTAATAGTGTTCCCTCTTACTTTGCTGGCCGCGATATTCGGCATGAATATAATGGGCGGCATGCCTTTTACTGAAAGCAAAGACGGCTTTTGGATAATTATCGCCATAATGCTTCTCGGCTGTTTCTGCATGCTGCTGTTTTTCAAAAAGAAAAAATGGCTGTGAATTGAAATATAATAAAATTTTTTGTCTAAAATTAAATAAAATTTTAATAAGTTCGTATATAAGTCGTTAGATGAAATAATTAAAATCCATTCTTCAATTATGAAAAACAGCCAACCTACCAGTAACAACGACGACCCTCCGGATAGCGGAAAAACAGTCCGAAAACCAAATACTCTCAACAATATGGCGATTCTTATCGTTAACGCGGGATCGCAAAAAAAGCGCTTTATTTTACAAAAAATCAAAAAGCTCGGTTTAACGACTATTGTTGTCAATAAAAAAGCGGAAACTTGGGCAAAGGCGTATGTTGACCATTGGATTTTGGCTGACAACTCCAATCACGCCGAAGCGGTTCAGGCGGCGCATAATTTTATCGCCGCGCATCCGGCAATCAAAATCAATGGCGCGGTTACTTTTTGGGAGGACGATGTCTTGCTTTGCTCGCGAATCTGCGATAGATTTAAATTTATCGGGATCCCTCTGTCAGTAGCTAAAAAAGCCAGAAATAAATTTCTTTTTCGGGAATTTTGCGCCAAAAACGGGCTCCCGACCCCCCGGTATGCTTATATTCGTTCCGAGCAAGACATCAAAGGCATTCTCCAAAACCTCAAATTCCCCTTTGTCATTAAACCGGTTTTCGGCTCCAGCAGCGCGTATGTGATGAAGGTGGAAAACGAGGAAGAACTAAGGAATAGTTTTGAATATATTAAAAAATCAATTTCTGAAAATATTGAATCGGCGCTTACCGACGGTCTGGATATTTTGGTTGAAGAATATATTGACGGCGATGAGGTGGACATTGATATCTTGATGCAAAACGGCAAAGTGAAGTTTTATTCCATAACGGATAACTGCCAAACCAAAGAGCCTTTTTTTGTTGAAACCGGACAAAGCATTCCGTCCGGTTTGCCGCCCGAAGAGCAAACAGGGCTTATTGAGATGGCGGAAGAAACTTTGGAAAAAATGGGAGTTCAAAACGGCTGTATTCATTTTGAAGCGAAATCAACGAAAAACGGGCCTGTTCCGATTGAAGTAAACTTACGAATGGGCGGAGATGAAGTGTATTCATTCGTGAAAGGAGCATGGGGAGTTGATCTTATTGAAAACGCCGTAAAAATCGCTTTCGGAATTTATGTCAAAATCAAAAAACCGGCACACCCGAAAAAATATCTCACCGGACACTATTTCCTTACTGACTATTCCGGAATCATTACTCAATTAGACATTAACGATCATCAAATCAAAAAACAAAAATCCGTTGAAGAAATCGTCTTTTTTAAAAAAATCGGCGATACGGTCTTGGTGCCGCCGGAAGGATATGAATACTTGGGGTGGATTACAACTGCTGGAGACAATATTCTGGACGCGCAAGATAATCTCAAAAATGCCCTGAAGCACATCAAATACGATATAGCGCGTTTTCAACATGCCTCTTCCATCGGCAAGACATACCGAAAAAGCGATATTTCCTTCTCCTCGCTAAAAAAAAGCCCGTCTATCCGCCAAAAAGCCAAAATCGAAAAAATTCGGCAAATGTCCATCAGCCATCAAAGAAACCTGCGCATCGGAATTGCGTGCAACGGTTATCAGTCCGATGATCAAACTATGGCTGTGGAAAAAGAATTAAATGCCGTGGGACAAAATATTCAAACTACTTTGCAGGGCTTAGGTTATCGCACCGCCTTTATTGATTTTAATAACGCGCCCAACGCGATCAATAATCTCATCAACAGCGATATTGATCTTGTCTTTAATGTTTGTGAAAGGATTAACGAGTCCAGCTTGCTGGAGCCGCACGCGGCCTCCATTTTTGACGTCCTGCAAATTCCCTACACCGGCTCAAACCCTTTAACGCTCGGGC
The DNA here is from genome assembly GCA_013791585.1 of Candidatus Falkowiibacteriota bacterium. Taxonomy (GTDB): domain Bacteria; phylum Patescibacteriota; class Patescibacteriia; order Patescibacteriales; family VMTK01; genus VMTK01. The sequence goes on along the minus strand of VMTK01000019.1, from coordinate 44,336 downwards.
TTTGCATTGATAAGATTCGGGTCAAAAAACTCTTAACTTACCACAATATTCCCACTGCAAAATGGGACTATGCGCATACGCTCAACGACAGCATCAGAGATGATTTAAAATATCCGCTGATCGTCAAGCCCGCTAATACCGATAATTCCATCGGCATTACGAATGACTCGGTGGTTACTGATAAAATTGGCTTAAAAAAACAACTGGAAAAAATAATCCTTGAATATAAGCGCCCGGCGCTGATTGAAGAGTATATTGACGGCGATGAATATGATGTGGCGATTATGGGAAGCGATTATGACGATCTCCGCGTATTGCCGCTTTCACGCTCCATATTCAATAAAATGCCTGAAGGCTATTGGCATATTTACGCTTATGATTCCAAGTGGGACGCTAATGAAGCGTATAAAAGCATTGTAGTTCAAGAGCCGGCTAAAGGAATCAGCCAAAAACTCAAATCTCTTCTTGCTGAAATTGCTTTGGACACCTACAATATTCTGGATTGCCACGATTACGGACGAGTAGAAATCAAAGTGGATCGGAACAACAATCCTTTTGTGCTTGAACTTAACCCGAATCCTTCCATTGATAAAAACTACGCTTTCCCCCGACTCTCAAAACTGGTAGGAATGAGTTATGGGGATTTTCTGGAAGAAATAATTCGCATGACCATAGAGCGGTATAAAAAAAATCCGCCTTTTTATCACTTGCAATATTAAAATGAAAAAATCTCATCTTAAAGTCCGGACGAGAGAAGACAAAAATGGTATTACTATTATTCTTGATATTATTTCTGATCAAAAATTTTCAATCGAATATCCGAAAAATATATGGCAAAAAACTCCTTCTTCAATACGGCAATGCTTATTGGAAAATCTTTCCTATGCTAACACGCATTTTTTACCGCTTATATTAAAAACAGGGGGGGTGAGCTACGAAACAGCTCTTCCTTTTTTGGAAAGCTTTTTCTTTCGTAACCAATTATACGATCTCCATTATTGCGAAAAGGCGGATGGCGCGGAAAGCCTGTCTTATTTGAAACATTTTTATAATTTAGAATTCCAGTTTGCTTCAATTCAAAGCGCGCTTCCTAACAATGCTGAAATTTCCGAGTTCGATATTAAAAAAAAGAAGGCTATTGTTCCTTTTTCTTTTGGTAAAGAAAGTTTATTGGTGGTTGGCATCTGCATGGAGTTGGGAATAGAGCCTATACTGGTTTATTGCCAAGAACCATCCCAACGCTATGAAGAAAAATTTAAGCGCAAGCGATTAAAAGAGCTTTCTGAAGATTTGGGAATAACTACTTATTTTTTAAAAAACGATCCTGGTCTTTTTCGGCATGCTGCTGCTTTCGGAGAATGGAATAACACGGAAATCGGCTGGGGGACACAAACTACTATTCTAAATCTTTTAATGATACCATTTGCTTTTGCGCATGAAGCCGCGTTTATATTCTTTGGAAATGAGTTTTCAAATAACAGCTATGACACATGGGAAGAATGGAATCGTTTTCCTTCCTTTGATCAAACTTCGTTTTGGACACAACAACAAAATATTATAACCCAATTATTGACAAACAAAAATACTCACACATATGCCTTGCTGGAATCTATGGAGGAAATAAATACTCAATCTGCTCTTTATCATCGATATCCGAAACTGAGCAAGTATCATTCTTCATGCTTTGGTCTTTCTTCTTTTAAAGAGAAAACTGCCTGGTGTGGCAACTGTTATAAATGCGAAAAAATGTTTATTATAGGAGCAGCTATGGGATACTCTTTTCGAGAAATGGGATTTTCGAGAGATCTTTTTAAAAAAGAAAAAATTTTAGATGAGTATTTTTCTGGATATCAGGATATTGATAGTGATTGTGCTTTTTACATAATGAAAGAAAAGGGAATCAAAAATTCTATTATTGACCTCTTTGAAAAAGAAAAAATTGGAAAAATCCACGATTTCCTCTGGTATAAAAATTATTTTTCTAAATTAAAGCCGGCTTCCAATTTACCTCCGGATTTTTCTGAAAAAATTATAGCTATTGAACAAGAAGAAATTGATTATTTTTTAAAAAAAACTTTATGTTCCGTTATAAAATAAAACACCCCATTGATTTAATTCGTCCTTTTATCTTACAGCCTTTATGCTGGAAAGGGAATAATTTTTTAACAACAAGGAGCAGAAAAAAGTTTTTTTTGTCTTTTGGAGATGCAATAACTTGTATTTTGAAACAATATAAATGTTCCCCGGAGAAAGATATTGTGCTTATGCCAAATTTCTTTTGTACAGAAACTTTAACTGTCATTAGTCGTTTTTTAAACATTGTTTTTTATAAAATAAATGATGATTTTTCCATAGATACAAAAAACTACTTTGAACAAATAGAGCGACATAAGCCGCGAGTTATCTGGAATTATAACTTTTTAGGAATACCCTTTACTGAAGCGGAAAGAAAAAAAATAAAAGATCTTTGCGCGGAAGAAACCATTATTATTGAAGATGCCGCTCACTACATTCTTCATCAAGAAGAAATACACGCTATCAACTCTCATCATTTTTATATAGACAGTATCAGAAAACATTCTTCTTTTCTCGGATCACATTTAATTAATGCGAACTTTATTCCCCAAAAAGATATGGTAGAAAATTGGAATATCTATAAAACAAAAGCTTGCTTTTATCGATTAACGCAAAATTTTATAGATTTCTGTTTCTATTTTTCAAATGCAAAATTGTTTTCTATTTTGGGAAATAACATATTTCTAACCTTAAATGACATTATTGGCAATTACTCAAGACCAACGCTTGGAGAAAATGTTTCCTATTTTGGATATGGGTTGCTTGATTTGCAAAAAATAAGAAAACACAATAAAAATTTGGCTTTAATATACAACCATTATTTTCAGAAACTCAAAACGCCGCTTATCAAAACTTTACCAAATGAAGTTATTAAAAAAAGTCGGCTTACCAGCTACTATCCTCTTTTTGTTGAAAAATCAATTTTGCGATTATTGGAGCAATATTTGGAAAAAAATGGTATTTTCGCAAGTCAATTATGGAAAATTGAAAATTACTATTCTGGTTTAAACGAGAATCTCTATGACTCTTTTATTGTTTTCCCATTGACCTGGTTAATTCAGGAAAAAGAAATTATTTATTCTTATAAAAAAATGAAAGAATTTTTTCAAAACCACAAACAATGAACTCTTTTACTTTTCACATTACAAAAAAAGAAGATTTTTCTTCCGCATTTGCTCTCATGAAAAATGAAATGGGAGCAGGTTATGCGGAAGAATTCGTGGAAGAATTTCATTTATGTTTAAAAAGAAAAAAATATTATGGAACCGTTTGCCGTATGTCAACCGGAAAATTTGTCGGCTTTGTGAGTTGGCGCAAAAAAATGGAAGTTGCTTACATGGAAACAATTATAATTGAACCTGAATACAGAAGAAAAGGAATTGGTTCAATGTTTTTAAAAATGGTTGAAAAAGAAGCTTATAACGAAAAGGCTGCTTTACTTAACGTAGTTACTGATGCGGAAAATAATAATGAAGTTATTCAATTCTATTTAAAAAACGGTTTTATTATTTCTGGAACAGTAATTCATGAATTTATACCGGGAATTTGCCAGGTGCATCTGTATAAAAAGTTGTAGATATTCTTGTTATCTATAAAATACTAAAAAATTCTTTTTATGATTTCCAAAATTTTCATCAATAAAGAAACGTTGCATTTTCGCGCGCCTTTTAAAATTGCCTATGAAGAAGTAACGGAAACTGAAATAATCATTATCCAACTTATCGATAGTCAAGGGAATATAGGACTAGGAAGCGCTTCTCCAGACACAGAAGTAACAGGAGAAACACTAGATAAAGTGTCTCAAATATTAAATGAAAAACTAACTAATAATTTTTTTGCAAACAATTTCAACAGTTGGTATGAATATCATAAAAAAATCCAACATGTTTTTGCCGGATTCCCCTCAGCTCAAGCCGCTATAGAAGAAGCGTATTTAAACCTTTGGTCTCAGCTTCATAAGATACCTCTTTCTTGTTTTTTTGGAGGATATAGAAAAAGTTGCAATACTATGGTTACTATCGGAATTCAGCCGTTAAAGCAGACACTTCAAGAAGTAAAAAAACGACTTTCGGAAGATTTTCAGGTTATAAAATTAAAATGCGGATTAAACATAGAGGATGATCTTAAAAAAATACAACAAGTGCTAAAAATTCTTCCTTCAAATGTGAAGCTCGCGTTGGATGCTAATCAGGGATATTCTCTTTCTGGAGCTAAAAAAATGGTAAAAGAGCTTAAAGAAACATCGATTGCTTTTTTTGAACAACCTGTCAAAGCGAAAAATTGGGAAGAATTAAAAATTCTCCACCAAGAATCGCCAATTCCTATTATTGCCGATGAATCGGTTATTACTTTTGAAGATGCTTTTACGCTTTTATCGCAGAATTATGTTTCCGGGGTAAATATAAAATTAATGAAATGCGGCGGACCAATAAATTTCATAAAAATTTTTCGTCTCACAAAAAAACTAGGGAAAAAAATTATGATTGGCTGTATGTATGAATCAAACATTTCAATTACGATGGGAGTAAATTTAGCGTTAGGACTCCATATTGATTATATTGATTTAGATAGTGGGCATTTGGATTTTTATGATGATCCTACTCAAGGAGGAGCAGAAATAAAAAACGGAAAAGTTATTCTCGGATTGCCTTTAAAAAAAATAAATAAACTCAATTAAATATATACTATATAGCGTAGCAAATTTTATTTTTTACCCCGCGCAAAAAATGCCTCTGACGAAGCCCGGCACCAAAAATTTTTGGTGCCGGGCGAAGTCGGATGGTTAGATAATCTGTCGCAGTCGGTGGTATAATGCCACCGACTGGCGACACCTTTTGCGCGGGGTTTACTTTAATATCTTCTCTATATCTTTAATCGTCTCAACTTTAACTAATCTCTGCCGCATCTCTCTGGCGCCAGGCAAACCATGAACATACCAGCATAAATGCTTTCGCATTTCAATAATCCCCTGCCTGCCCTTTAATTTCTCCGCCAGCTTCGCATGCTTTAAAGCAACTCTAAATATTTCATCATTACTTCTTACTTCTAACTTCTTACTTCTAACTTCGCTAAATATCCATGGCTTGCCCAGCGCTCCCCGCGCAATGCCGATTCCGTCCGCGCCAGTTTCTTTAAGCAAACATTCAGCATATTCCTTAACTCCCCTCTCCCGCAACGCATTTTGGGGAGAGTGGCTGGGGGTGAGGGTTCCAACTCCCCCATTTGCCAAAATAATCCCGTTAAAATAATTACGGGCTTTTTTTATTATTTCCGTATCAACCGGCCCTGAAAAACCCTGCGCAAATGTTCTGCCATGGATCATAACAGCGCTGATTGGCAAATCTTTCATATAATTTAAAAATTGCAAACAATCAATGTTTCCGGATTTACCGCGCAATTTTATTGATATTGGCAAATCAGTATTATTCAATACGCTTTTTATCACTTCTTTAGATAATTTTAAATCCTGCATCAATGCGGCGCCGGCTCCTTGCTTAATAACTTTTTTAACCGGACAGCCGAAATTTATGTCAATGCCATTTCGGACTTCGGATATCGGACTTCGGATATCGGATATTAATTTTTTTTTCGTAATAAGTTTTGTTGCGATTTCAAAATGTTTTGGGTTGTTGCCGAATAATTGAATAATATAAGGCGCTTCTTTTTTGCTGGACTGCAGCATTTCTAATGTTTTTTTAGGATTATAAGCCAAAGCGGTAGCGCTAGCCATTTCGCTGTAGACAACATCAGCGCCGAATTCCTTGCAAATCTGCCTGAACGCGCTGTCAGTTATGCCTGCCATAGGCGCTAAAGCGTATATCAATTTATTGCTTTTTTTTAATTTTTCCCAGAAATTATTTTTCATTTTTTTCTAATTTTCTTATAATCTTGCTAAAATTAGCTTAAAAATTAGCTATTGACAAAGATAATTAGTATGTTAAGATACTATGATAAATTGTAATCCAATTCAAAGTTCATTAAAAAATTAACGGGTTGGCTCTTGCCAATCTTTTTGCTTCAAGGGCCAATCTATAAAAGATTTGTCTAATGAAGACAGAAAGAGGGGGGGGTGAGCCATGAAAGTAGAAATAACTTACAAAGGGGAAAAATTATTTACCGATGCAAATAGCTTTTGCAAAAGTCATTATTGGAAAAAAGAATATTTGGAAAAAGACAAAGAATTCGCGGGACTGCCGGATATTTATTTTGTTGTCATTAAAGACAACAAAATAATAGCCACTATGGCGGCTGCAATCAAAAAAGAATCCGACAAGGAAAATCTCGCTTTTGAAACAATCTACTCTTGCCATGTAGATAAGTCAGCCGCTGAAATTGGCAGGTTTTCTTTCACTAAAGAAGTACTTAATAAACCAAAGTTTGGGGCAAGAATAACAACAATATTGATAAATTCAATGGTTGAATTTTTCAATGCTCCTGAATATAAGGACTATAACTTCTTCATAGAAACCAGAGACTGTTTGCTGAGAATAGTCCAATTCATTCTCGGCAAAAATTCTTTACTGAAAATTAATGCCAAGGCAGACTTAGAAAAAGTGCCTGAACAAAGCAGGTGCTTTTACATCAAGGAAGATCCAAAACTATACTTAATTAATAACACGGTTGTTTTTAATTAAGTATAGATAAATATAAATTAACATACATCCGGGCAAACTTAACCAAAGTTTGCCCGCTTTTTTTATCCAAATCGTTTTAATCGCGTTAAGTTGTTAAATTTTATTATTTGCTATATAATACAAATATCAAATAGCGGTGAAATTAGTGAAAAAATATTTTATACACAACTAAAGATGAAAAATGTGATTTTGTCAAATTTAGCTTAAATTATGCATAATTTAAATAGCAAAATCAATTTTAAAGAGCGCCGCGGCAACTGCTTCTCGGAAGAAACGCGGCAGGCATTGGTGTCAAATAAAAATGTCATCTTATATTACTACTATTTAAAAAACTTATACCATGGCAATGAAAAAAGCAATCCTTGCCATTATTTATTTAAAGACAAGCAAGAAGAAAAATTTTTCCTGAACAAAGATGAATGGTGCGCATTGGAAGACTATGTTGATATTGTGGAAAAAGCGATAAAAATCACGAATAACTTTGAACTGCCCAAGATAGTCGGCTCGCTGCTGACTCAATACCAAAAAGAATACAAACTGCAAGAATTCAAAGAAGCGGCTTTGCAGAATTTAGGCGCTTTTTTCTTTGGCCCGGCGAATATTTTTAAGCAAATCAGCTCCTTGAACCACTTCTTTAATAATACAAAAGACATGTCTTTTGTGCAAGGCCGCAACGGCAAATGCGTTATAAAAATAAAATTCAAAGAAAATATCAACCCGGTGTTTGACTTCGTGTCTGAAATGCATATTGAAGGAATTTTTAACTCAATACTTGATTTGTTTGAAGTGAACGAAGGAAAGATTTCCACCATATTGAAAGAATATGATTTACAGCTGCTGATTGAAGAAAAATTCAAGCATATAAAGCAAAAATGCCGGGAAGAAGAAAAATTTTTTTTCCTTGACGATGAAATAATCGCAGAAAAAGTAATTTTAATTGAAGAAAAAATCAATAAGGATTATTTTTATCTTGGAAAAATCCGGCCTTACAATAAAGACGGCGGCAATTGGGCATGGAGAATCAAAAAAAATATTTACATGGATAATAAATATCTTGTTTTAAAAGAGGGCGAACTTTACAACGCGCCGTATTTTATAACTGTCATATCATGGGATAAATTAAACTATCTAAAGTCCGCCTCCAGGATTTTACATTCAAAAATGAGCCGCATATCCCCTCTTAGCCGCGGCTACGCCAAATTGATACAAGAGCGCTTGGCCAAGGAGCAGGAAGCTGTTAAGCAAAGGGCGGAGCGGCAAAAAATGGAAAAGGAATTTTATCAGCTGCTGCTAAAAAATTATATCCATCCGAATTTTATAAAGCGCGCCAAAATCGGCTTAATACCGTTTAAAAATATATCGGTAACGAATATTTTTCTGGATATTCACCAGTCAACGAAATTAAGAAAAAATATCGGGGATGAAGCGTTTAGGAAAGGCAAAAATATACTATTAAAATTGATTAAAAAATGCCTGCGAGATACGGCCGGCGAATGGGGCTGGCTAAACAAAATGATGGGCGACGGCTGCTATATAGTTTTCGGCGCGTATAATTATTTTAAAGATGATCAAGACAACCGCCACATTGAAACAGCGATAGATTTCAGCTTAAAATTAATTAATGAAATTAACCGCATAAAAAACGAACAGGCAAACAAACAAATCTTTGATAATTTTTATATTAGGATTGGCATAGAAACCGGGCAAGTTGAAATTGGAGAAGCATACGAACAGGATATTGAAAACCTTGAACAAGAAATTGATCTTGGCACCCTAAGAATATTTGACACTGACGGCCATTCAATCAACATCGCGAAAAGAATTGAGGAGCTGGCGAAAGAAATACTGATAAAAGAAGGCCGAGGAGGAAAAAACGGAATTTTTCTCGGGCCTGCCGCCGCTAATTTCGCGGGCAGCCGCGGCAATCCAAACTATGGAGTAAAAATCATTGATTTAAAAAAACATAACATAGCGATTAGGGATTACCTCCATATTGATATTGTGGGAGAAGTTGTCGCGAAAAATAATAAATATGATTAAACATAAACCCCGCGCAAAAGGTGTTGCTTGCCAGTGGCATTATACCGCCGACCGCGGCAAATTATTTAACCATCCGACTTCGCCCAGCACCAAAAGTTTTTGGTACGGGGCTTCGTCAGAGGCATTTTTTGCGCGGGGTAAATTTTTAAAAAATAAACGAAGAAAAAAGCTGCATGGCTTGTTTTCCGCTGAAAAACATCAAGCAAGCGAATCAGCTGCCGAGCGGGAATATATTTTATTTAAAAAATGCAAAAATTGCTCGGTAACTTCGTTATTTATTTTTTGCAATATTGTTTTAATCCCGATTATTGAAATATTCTGCTTGCCGGTAAAAAAGAAGTCAAGAAAATTTTTATGGAGAAAGGCCGCGATATTCAACATTGGCTGGTATTTTTATTTATCCGGATTAAAAATCAAGGTTGAGGGAATGAAAAAAATTTCCAATAAAAAACCAATGATTTACATCGCAAACCATTTAAGCGGGATAGACGGCTTTATTTTAATTTATCTGCTGGGCCCCGATATTACTCCCTTGATGGCTCCGGTAAAATATTTCCCTTTCCCCTATTCTTATTGGTTTGGCAAAATGGAATATATTGATGTGCAGAGAAGCGATATAGAAAAAGAAAAATACCGAACATCCTACGAGCCGCATCAAGCGATTAAAAAGGCCATCAAAGAATTAAAAAGCGGGCATTCAATCCTTATTTTCCCTGAAGGCCATATTTCTCCCCAGCATAAATTGCTTTATTTCCATACCGGAGCCGCCAGGATAGCATTGGCCGCCGACAAGAAAATAACACCGATAGGGATTATCGGGACGGACAAAATAACTTTAAGCAAATTCACTTTTCTTCCCGGCACAATAAAAGTGATTTTTGGCGAACCGATTGATTTAGTTGAATATTATAAAAACAATAAATCAACTATTAAAAAAACATCGGAAAAATTAAAAAAAGAAGTAAGGAGCTTGCTGCTAAAAAAATATTATTCGCTTGGCTATGATGAAAAATCGCCGGAAAAAACAGCTGTCTTGTTTAATATTGACAATACGTTATATGACGGAAACGCCCAAAAAGATTTCATCTATTATTCATGGAAAAGAGGCAGTATAGAAATAAAATATTTGCTCGCGGTATTTTATTATTACATGTTGTCAAAATGCAAAATTATTTCTTATTTTGATTCGTTTAATTATTCAATTTTAATATTAAAGGGCTGGAGGGCGGATAAATTGTATAGATTAAATAAACTGATTTTCAACAAAAACTTAAAATACAATGTTTATGAAAAAATGCGGGCAATCATAAAAGACCATAAGGAAAAGGGGCATAAAATCATCTTGATAACGCACATGGTCGCGCCGCTGGCAAAATGCTTCGCCGACTATGTAGGCGCGGATTACTGGGTGTCTTTATATTTGGAAGAAAAAAAGCTAAAATACACCGGCAAGCTGATTAAAAAATACATGAACAATGAAAAAAGCAAGCAGGTCTTGGAATTAAAAAAAATTCTAAAATTTGAATTAGGCCAAAGTTTCGCCTACGGCCATGACTATGACGATCTGCCGATGTTAAAACTGGTAAAATACAAAACATTGGTCAACCCTGAAAAAGATTTGAAAAAATACGGCAAAAAGCATAACTGCGAAATATTGGAAATATAATTGACAAATGCATTGCCAAGGATTAACTTATAGCTATCAAGGAGGACGCACATTGAAAACAAAATAAAAAAAAGGGGGGGTGAACAAAAATGATAGAAATAAGAGTCGCGAAAAGCAAAGAGGATTTAGAGGCGGTATATAAATTGCGCCACGATACTTATGTTAAACGAGATGGCAAATTCAACCCAGAAGACTTTCCTGATGGAATGATGAGCGATAAATTTGATGCGCACAGCATTATTTTAATCGCTATTAAAGACGATATTCCGATAGGAACAATACGCTGCACGGAAGATATTCCCGAGATAGGCCTGCCCATTGATAGGCATTATGACATCAATAAAATACGCGAAACGCGAAAATATAATAAGCCCTTATATTGCGTAGGCATGTTAGCCGAAGATGTGCGGTATAAAAGCCTGGGGATGCTCAAAAATCTTTTCGGATTTCTTTTTACTTTGGCAAACCAGCGCGGCCTAAGAGATGCTGTTGCGATTGTGAACTCCAGCCAAGAATCTATAATGAACAAGCTTGGGCTTAAAAGAATTGGCAAAGAATTTTGGTCGGATGAAATTAAAAATTATGTTGTTCCGATGTATGCTGCCAAGGAAATGCTGTCTGATTTTTTGTATGAGAAAACATCTCTTGAATTCGCCATGTTCGGCGAGAGCTTTAGAAGAATAGTATTGAATAAAAATGAAAATTTATGCAAAGAAGGAGACATCGGAAATGAATTCTATGTTATAACAAACGGCAGTGTTAGCGTTTACAAAAAGCACGGCAAGGGATCAGAATATAAAATAGCCATGCTTGGACCCGGAAGTATTATCGGCGAAATGGCTCTTGTAGGAAAAAACACAAAACGATCCGCTACTGTCCGCGCGAATATTACCGGCACTGTTTTCAAAGCTTTAAGTAAAAACGATTTCTCGGAAGCTCTCAAAGACCATGAAAAGGCATTGTCTCTATCTAAAGTATTAATGGAAAGAATTGATTTACTAAACAGCTGCGTAAAATCCAATGCTGATATTTGCAGCCGCGTTAAAGCAAAAAAAGCAATTCCCATGCCAAAAAAGCTTTTATTTTTTATACAAAAATTAAAACGCGAAAAATTTAAAGCTGGCCAAATTATCTGCAAACAAGGCAACAAGGGAAATACTGCTTATATTATTGAAAAAGGTAAAGTTGAAGTTTATATTGACAACACTCGCGTCGCAGCGCTTTTTAAAAATTCTATTTTCGGAGAAATGGCCGCCCTTGGCAACGGCATACGCACAGCTACTGTTATCGCATCTTCTGAAACTGAAGCTAGGAAAATACCTAAAAAAATACTTCTTAACATGCTAAGCGAACCGGAAACAGTAAAATATTTTTTTCTGATTCTATGCAATAGAATTAGAGAAATGAACGAAAAGCTTGCGGATGCGGACATTAAGCGAAAAATCGGCCAAAACATTATTGATTTGCTGGTTAGAATGCAAAATGAGCGAGAGTTTGATGATTATTTTGCTGACGGCAGCGAAGAGACGCGCGATATTGAGTGGGTGGCGCAGTCGCTTGGCTATGAGTTTAAGGACATTGAACTATTCTTAACACAGCTAAGAAAAACAAAAATAATCATTCTGGACGAAAACAAGGAAATCCATGTTTTCAATGCTGAAAAGTTAAGAAACTTTTCATTTACAATTGACATAACCAATTAAAAAAACAGCCAAGGCGTAAAAATGCCTTGGCTATTATTTTTTTATTTTAAAATTTTTTATAAAATCTACTTCTCTAAATTTTCTAATGCTTTTTTAATGTCGGCAGCCAGCAATACTTTATTCTTCAACTCGGGAATTGCTTTTACCCACTTGGCCAAATCTCCTTTGTTAATCACGGAAACTTTTTTATTATAATCCTTCACGGCATGAATTATTTCCGTTAATGACCCTAATCCTCCTTGAAGCGCGACAATTCCATCGCAATTTTTTACTATTAGCGCGTCTCTCATCGGATAATCCAAATTTGTTTTTACTATTTTATCCGGCTTGGACCCTATTTCTTCTCCAACTTCCCTCATATATTTCAATGCTGGTAAATAAGCAATATATTTTTTACCGTTGTTCGATTTATAAGAATCAACAACCATTTCAGAAATGCCCTCTCCTCCGCCGGAAATCAAAGTATGCCCGCCCTCGGCAAGCAAACGACCCAGCTCTTCAGCCTCTTTTCTGAATGGAGCAGCTTTATGCTTTTGCCATGTTCCAACTACAAGTATTTTCATTGTTATTAAAATTATTTTTCATAAACCCAGACACCAAAAAAGTAACTAAAATTAACTTTATAAATTCTGTACAACCATATATAATTTAATATTTCCAAATTTGTTAAATATTTCTTTTTGGTGCTGGGTAAACTCTCATGCCGTCCTTGGAGTCTTCAACAACATAACCTTTCTTTTCTATTTCCTCTCTTAATCTATCAGACTCTTGATAATTTTTTTCAGCCCGCGCTTTTTCTCTGCCTTTAATTAATTTTTTAATATCTATATCCAGCTCCCCTGTATCGCCGGCTTTATCCAAATTCAATCCTAAAACTTTATCAAAATTTAAAACTGTTGCTAATTTATTTTCACTGCTTAAATCAGATTTTAATAATTCTTGAACAACAGCCAAAGCTTGCGGCATATTCAAATCATCATTAATTGCATATAAAAAATTATTTTTATATTCTTCGCTTACTTCCCCTAATTCATAATTCCTAATTCCTAATTCCCTTATTTGATTATATAAATGCTCCAATCCATTTTGCGCGTTCTTTATAATTACCTCACTATACTCCATCGGCTTTCTATAATGCGTCTGCAAAGCGGCAAACCCATAAACAAGCGGATTAATTCCTTTTTTAATAAAAGCATTTTCCAGCGTTAAAAAATTCTCATCGCTCTTGGCCATTTTTTTGCCGCCGGCAATGTTTAAAAAAGCTCCATGCATCCAATAATTAAAAAATTTTTTGCCGGTCGCGGCTTCGCTTTGCGCGATTTCATTCGTATGGTGCACATTAATATGGTCAATGCCGCCGCAATGAATATCCAATTGATCGCCTAAATATTTCATGCTCATGGCAGAACATTCAATGTGCCAGCCCGGAAAGCCAACACCCCAAGGACTTTCCCACTCCATCTGCCGTTTTTCAATTTTCTCCCTCTCCTTACTAAGGAGAGGGTCGGGGTGAGGTTTAGAAAACTTCCATAAAGCAAAATCAGTCGGATTTTTCTTTTCTTCATTTTTCTCAACTCGAGCTCCTTCTCGCAAGGTTTCCAAATCTAAGCGTGAAAGTTTATTATAATCTTTAAACTTGGCTGTATTAAAATAAATGCCGTCGCTTGTTTTATATGTATATCCCTTCTTTTCTAATTTTTCTATCAAATCAATCTGCTCGGAAATATTATCAGTCGCTTTGCACCAAATATTCGGTTCAATAATATTTAATAATTTTATATCCTTTTCAAACGCCTCAGTATAAAATTCCGCTATTTCCCATGCGGTCTTCCCTTCTCTTTTCGCGCCTTTTTCCAGTTTGTCCTCGCCCATGTCTCTATCCCCTGTTAAATGCCCTACATCAGTAATATTCATAACATGCTTTACTTGGTATCCGTTATAAATTAAAACGCGCTTTAATATATCTTCAAAAATATAAGTCCGCAAATTGCCGATATGCGCGTAATCATAAACAGTCGGCCCGCAGGTATACAGGCCAACAGCATCTCCCTCTCCTTGCGAAGGAGAGGGCTGGGGTGAGGTCTTGATCGGTTTAAATTCCTCCTTTTTGCGAGTTAATGTATTGTATAAATAAAGTTTTCTCATATCATTTTCTTTTGTTTTGCTCCTTTTTCAATAAAATCTATAATATATTTTAAGTATTCAGGCACTTCCTTTAAACACATTTTAATTGCTTTAAGAATTTTTTTTTCATCTATCTCGTCATATTCATGCGCTAATCTATTTCTTAATCCTGCTGAATTTTTTAAACTTTCAGCCAAGCCCATCGGCAAATAATTTTTCTTGCCCATATCAATAAAAGAATTAAAATAATCATCCGGCATTTGATTCTCAGCTTCTGACAGAATATGGTAATTAATATCAATCATTCTGCCGATAATCCGCTCTAAATATCTTTCCGCTAAAACTTCATATTCGCCTTTTGCCAAGTACTCTTCTAATGGCATCTGACTAAACGGCATCAAACTGGATAGATCTTTATTTATAAATTTTATTTTTCTGTATATTATTTTTTTATCAACAGGCATATTGTTTAATTTCTTTTTTAACAAATTGGCTTTCCATTGTAAAATAAGGGCTGTAATCATTATATCTATGGAAAGCGTATAATTTGAATTTTATAAAATCGCTTTTTGCGCCGTGTAAAAGCATCGCTCTCTTGCTCACCTGCTCTAAAAGCAGAGGATTGGCTTTGTTCATGACGGACAAATCCACATTTTTTTTAAAAACAGCTGATAATTCGCTGATTAATTTTAATTCATTTTTAAATTCTATTTCTTTCTTTGCCGATACCGCTAAATCAAAATCGCTTTCCTGCCTATTTGTTCCATTGGCAAAAGAGCCAAAAAGCATAATTAATTTTAAATCATATTTCTTAGCTATTTTTTTTAATTCTTGGCTTTGTTTTATGGATAGTTTCATATTTATAGTTTAGCTTATTAAACAATTTTACGCGAACAAATCCGTGCTCAAATACTTCTCTCCCCTGTCCGGAAAAATAGTTACAATATTGCCTGTCCCGCTTTGGCGGCGGCCGGATTTTATTTTCTTGGCAATTTCCAAAGCCGCCAACATTGCGGCGCCGCTGGACATGCCGACAAATATTCCTTCTTGCTTTACAATCTGCCTGGCAGTTTCAAGCGCCTTTTTAGTGTCTATCATTATAATATCATCCAACAGCCCTCGATCATAAATCGCCGGCACCAATGCCTCTTCCATATTTTTTAACCCTTGGATATAATGGCCCTTGGTCGGCTCGGCGCTGACTATTTTTACTTTTGGATTATACTTTTTTAAATAAGAAGCCACCCCCATCAAAGTGCCTGAAGTGCCGACAGCTGATACAAAATAATCTATCTCGCCGTTCATCTGTTTCCACATTTCCTGCGCTGTTCCCTCGTAATGGGCTATTTTATTGTATTGATTTGAAAACTGATCCGGCCTGAAATATTTATCCGGATATTTTTCTACCAATTCTTTGCATCTTGTTATGGCCCCGTCAGTCCCCAACTTTCCGTCAGTTAAAATGATTTTAGCGCCAAACGCCTTTATCATTTTCTGCCTCTCAATTGAAACCGCCTCGCTCATTACTATTTCAACTTTATATCCTTTGACAACTCCAATCATCGCAAGCGCAATGCCGGTGTTTCCGCTGGTAGCTTCTATGATGATTTTATTTTTATTCAAACTTCCCTCTGCTTCCGCCTGCTCTATCATCTTCAAAGCAATTCTGTCCTTAATGCTCCCGCCCGGATTTACTCCTTCAATCTTGGCGTAAATATTAACATCTTTGTTGGGATTTAATTTGCTTATCTTCACAATCGGAGTATTGCCGATTGTTTGAAGTATATTTTTGTAAATCATATAATTTTTGCTCTGCTCGTTTAAAAACTAAATTTTAAAATACTATTTTTTTCCTGCCTAAAATATTCCTGCAAATATGGTTATATTGTTATATTGTTATAAAATTTTATAGCAATATAGCCATATTCATATAATTAAAATTTACAGCAATTTTAACAAAACATCAAGGGCAAAAAAATAAAATCCTAAATTAAAAAAATAGGGACTTGCAGTACATTACATGCAAATCCCCTTTAAACGATTAGCTATACGGACCGCGATTATGGTTTAAATAAATTGGGGAATCTTTCTGCTAAAATTGGAGCGTGCTTATCAATAATTTCATTTATGCTTATTGCAATCTCTGCTCTCGGCTCCATCCACTCATGGCCGCAATCATTACATTTGTGCTCAAACACCTTAACCATTTCTGTGTTGCGAGATTCGCATCTTTCACATTCTAATGGACATAGTGATAATCCCATAATATTCCCTCCTTTTTTTCGTTTTCTTAATTTTTTATTTTAAAATCTCGACGAATACTCAAAAAACAAATCGAAAATCATCAATCGAAAATCGTAAATTCCCTGAGCCGAGGAGAGGACTCGAAGCTCCTCGGCGCCGGTCGGTCTTAACGGAGAACGGGGCGACCAATCCCGCTTAGGCGGGACTGCTCTTTTTTAAAGTGAGCCGAGGAGAGGACTCGAAGCTCCTCGGCGCCGGTCGGTCTTAACGGAGAACGGGGCGACCAATCCCGCTTAGGCGGGACTGCTCTTTTTTAAAGTGAGCCGAGGAGAGGACTCGAACCCCCGACCAATAGTTTACAAAACTACTGCTCTACCAACTGAGCTACCTCGGCTTTTCGGATATCAGATATCAGATTTCGGATATCGGATATTAAATATTTTATAGTCCGAAATCCGACATCCGAAATCCGACATCCGAAATGTGCGCCCAGCAGGATTTGAACCTGCGACCGTCTGCTTAAAAGGCAGCTGCTCTACCGACTGAGCTATAGGCGCCCGCTTACCGCAATACTGCGGGGCAAACAAAATAAAAATCCGTTCAACGGATATTATAAAAATACTAACAGAAAAACAAAAAAAATGCAAGGAAATTTGACTTTTTGCAATCCTTAAAGTTAAGCTGGGTTTTAAAACCCAGCTTAACTTTAAAGATTCACAATAAATTCACTAATCTGTTAACATAATTATCAATACCGAATCGTTTTATTTTTTCCAATCCTTTTTGGCTTATATTAAACAATTTCTCCCTATTCTCTCGCGCGAATTTAATTTTATCAATCAAATCTTTTTCATTGCTCGGCTCAAATAAAATTCCCGCGGCATTGCGTACCAGCTCCTCTGCTCCTCCGATTCGCGAGGCAATAACCGGCAGGCCGGCCGCAAGCGCTTCGTACATGACAGCAGGCGAATTTTCATAGCATAATGAAGGCATGATCAAAGCGTCTGCTCTTTTCATCATATCTAAAACTTCGCTCTTGCCAATTCTGCCGATAAACTTAATATTTTTATTATCTCTCGCCAATTTTTTGGCTTGATTTAATTTCACGCCTCCGCCCGCTATTATCAATTCGCAATGATCTTTTAGTTTTCTAAAAGCATTTATTAAAAACAAAACCCCTTTATGCTCTTCAATCTGCCCGGCGTAAAAAAAGCGGAATACTTCATCGCTTTTACGCTTTGCTATATTTAAATCCGCCGTGATAGCTTCAACCGGATTAGGCAAGATTATTTTTTCTGATTTTGCGAAAAATCCCCTATCCTCATGCATCTTCATCAGCCAATCAGACGGAGAGATAACAACATCCGGATTTCCAAAAAGCAAACAGCAAGGCCATGCATAAATTTTAGAGAATAAACTATCTATTGCTTTTTCTTTTTTATAAATCATCAAGCCGGAAGGATGCAGCAATTGAATGTCATGAAGCGTATGGATGTGCTTAATTTTTAATTTTTTTATAGCGCGGGGAATTAAATATCCAGCGCCTTTCAAATTATGGGTCATCACAACAGCCGGCTTTTCTATTTTTAAAATTCGCTTAACCTGAAAATAACTGCCAACATCAAACACATCAATCAAATGCCAAAACAATCTTAAAAACTTCGGCAGCTTATTTAAATTATAATATAAAGAATTTACATAATAGATTTTGTGTTCCCGTATCGGAGTACTGGACAAGCTTTGTGTTTTTGTGTTTTTGTGTTTTTGTGTAAATGGCTTTGTAGTGATTACAAAAACATCGTGACCGGCTTTTACTAATCCGCGCGCTATCATCTCTACGATATTCTCGGCGCCGCCGCGATTATATGGCTTGTATAAATTGTTTATTAGGCAAATCTTCATAATATATTCCAGCAAATCAACAAATCTTTTCACAAATCAACAAATCCGATTTAGAGGAAAAAATGCAAAGAAAGATTAAGATGGTTAAAAATGAAATGATTCCTCCAAAGCCGCCGTCTTATTAACTATTTTTTACATTCTGAATTTTATTAAAATATATTTGTAGATTTGTAGTGGATTTGTTGATTTGTGGGAGAATCTTATTTCGGAGTATATTTTACATAATGATAAATAACATCCAATTTTTTTCCGATTTTTTTCCACGAATACCTATTTTCCACGAACTCTCTGCCGCGTTCGCCCATTTCCCGCGCCAATTTCTTATCATTTAAAATAGTTCGTAATTTGTTCGCCAAGTCAACAACGTCATTCGGCTTTGCCAGCAAGCCGTGCCTGCCTTTTTTAAAAACGCTTCTGACGCCCGGCAGATTAGACGCGACTACCGGCTTGGCGCAAGCCATGGCTTCAAGCAGAACCAAGCCGAACGCTTCTCCTTTGTTAACGGACGGCAAAACCGCGACATCGCAGTAATTATAATAGCTTACCAATTTGCTGTCATCAATCCCTTCCGCGAAATTAACATATTTTTCTATTTTTAAACTCTTGGACAAATCTTTATAATACGGCTTCATATCGCCCTCGCCCACTATATTTAATTTGATGCCATCCGCGAAATCTTTTTTTAATAAGTTAACCGCTTTTAACAAATTCTCCAAACCTTTGAAATAATGCGCCTTGTCAAGCCCGCCGACGAATAAAATAACTTTTTCTTTTCTTTCTTCGTTTTTATGGTCGCGATACACCACGAATTGATCCAGATCAACTCCAAAAAATGTCTGCCTGAACTTTTTTTTATTTTTGTTGTAATAACCTGCCAATGCTGAATGGTTTATATAATCAAAAGAAGCGCAAGTTATTATTTTTGCCGCCCTGACAATCAAGGGCAGAATAAAAATATTATATAATTTAAAAATAAAACCTTTCATGCCCGCGGCCGTTGAATCCATATGGTAATGGACTATCAGCTTCATTTTTTTGCCTGATAAAATTTTTTTCAGCAATACTATTTCAGCTGATCCGTAAAAAGGGTAATGCAAATGCGCTATGTCAAAGCCCTTTAATTTCCACAAAAGCTGAGGCAAAAAAGCGCCGTTTCCATATTTAAACAGTGGCTTTAATCTGAAAATTTTTATTTTTTCGCTTTCTTCAGCGGAAAAAATATTTTCAAAATCACCATTGGAATAATGCGGAGTAAAAACTGATATTTCATGTCCGAGCTTGGCCAAAGATTTGGCGAAACAATAGGCGCTGTTTCCCATACCGCCTTTATACGGAGGGAATGTGCAGACAATATGGGCTATTTTCATATTTATATCCCACAAATCAACAAATCATTTTACAAATATTACAAATTATAACTATTAACGCTAATTCGTATTTGTAAATTTGTAGCGAATTTGTTGATTTGCGGGAGTAATTATCTTTCCTTTTTGAATAAAAATCTCTGCCAAAAATATATCATTAATAAAGCAGCCGCGGCTTGCAGAATGTCAATAAAATCAACTCTGCCTGTCGCCATCATCGGTATGGCAATTACGGCCACGGGCAATAAATAAACAACGATATCTGAAATTAATTTGTGCGAATAAGTTAAATATAAAACAATCTCCAAGTTATCTTCTCTCCTTCTTTTTTTCAGCTGATAGCGATTGGCGCTTAATTTAACCAAAAAAAGAATTCCAAAAACAGCAAAAGGTATTAACGACTCCATAAATTCTCCAAATTGCTCAAAGCGGTCTCCGGCAACAAAAAAAACAATAAAAAAACCAATAATAATGATTATAAAAACCGTATTTAAAAACTCTATAATTAAATCTTTGGCGGACATATGTTTTTATTTATTAGTTTTAGGAATTACGCATTTGAGTGTAAAAAAAACAAAACTGTTATTTTATTATCAGCACCGAGTGCTGCGGCAGCACTCGGTGCTGATAATAAAATAAATAAATTATTTTTTGCTATTCAAGCTAATCTCCCTCACCACCTTGGTAATGTCTTTCTCCATCTTTTCCAGCCGTAATCTTAATTTAAAAATAAAATAAAACAAAATAACCACTCCGAGGTAAAGCAAAACTTCTATGCCTGATCCGGAAAAGCCAAGGCCTGCCACCAACCTGTCAATCCATTTCAGCAATATTACCGCCGCGGCCGCCAAAATCCAAAACACCAGCCAAAAAACAAATTCATTGGCATTGATTTTCTTTTTCTGCTTTTGCCAAAAAAGGCGGGACAGAAAGAAAGCTATTATTATTAAAGCGATTATTTGCTGCATAAAATTTTACGCGTAATGCGCGGGACTTGACGGCTTCTACCGAGTTTTAACTCGGGCTTTGGATGCTTTAGCATCCAGTGTGATTGAGGATAAATCCTCAAAACCCGACTTAAAAGTCGGTAGAAGTTTTTCCGCTCCATAGAGGATTCTGCCGTTTTAATCTGCAATTATTGTTGGTTACGATATCTTTTCCAAAAATAAATCCTTCAAAATTCTAACTCCGCCGGAAAATTTCTGGCCGAAATTATGGTAAATAATGGTAACCGGCACTTCTTTTATTTTTAAATTATTGCCAAACGCTTTTATCATTATTTCACTGCAATGGGCCATGCCGTCCTGCCTGATTTTAATTTTTTTCAGCGCGTATCTTGACATCGCCCTGAAGCCGCACTGGGGATCTGTTAATCTGATGTTAAAAAATATTAAATTAATCTTGCGGGCTATGGGCATTATAATATTCTTTTTCATCCGCGGAATTTCAGATCTCTTTTCCAAGAATCTGGAACCGAAAACAACATCGCATTCTTCCGCGATAATCGGGCTAAGAATATCTTTTACCTCGCTGGCTAAAAACTGTCCGTCCGCGTCAAAATGAACCACCGCGTCCGCGCCGCGCCTCAGCGCGTATTCATTGCCTGTCGCCAAAGCCGCTCCCTGCCCCCTGTTCACAATATGCCTTAAAACATCCGCGCCCTGCGCTTTAGCCAAGCGGTATGTTTTGTCAGTAGAGCAATCATCAACAACCACCACGCAGTCAACTAACGGCTTAACCCGCGTTATAACCTCAACAATTGTTTTTTCTTCATTGTATGCGGGAATGATGCAGAATGTTTTCATAAGAATATAATGCTAATCTGGCGAATAAATGCCAATTTGCGAATTGCGAATTGCGAAAATTATTTATATTTTCGCCTTGTCAGAGTCTCCGAAAAAGGACTCTGACGAGGTGGGAATAGCGGAGAAAAATTATGCACAACTTTATTTTTTAATGACTTGAAAACTACTGAATATTTTTTCGACATCTCTAAGCGCTACCGCTCCTTCATCTGAAGAATCTTGCACTATTATATTGCCTAAAAATATATATTCATTGCTTCTTCCGATTTCAGAATTGCATAGGTGCATAGCACGCCCTGTTTCTTTTTGTTCTTTTTCGCAAAGATCCACGCGCTTCTGATATTCTTCCTTTTCTCTTATGTTTAGCATGGAAATTTTAAATAAACATTCATATCCTGGCATCTTAGTTCTCATATGACTATCTGCTGACAAAGGAATGCAAAATTCAATACCAAAGATGTCACCATCTTTTAATATTATTTTTCCCATCATTGGTATTGTTGTATAATTCCTCCAATTATCTGTTAAAGTAATCTGAAAACCGTATTCTTCATTTTTGTAGATACTTGAGTTTGATGCCTGAGTTTGTATTTTTTTAATCTTTTCCCCTTGTTCTTGAAAATTAGTAATTTGATTTTTTTCAGCATCTATTTTTACATCGGTTTTTTTATTTTGATTAGCTTGTTGATGGCTGCATCCTGTTAAAATAAACAATAAGCAGATTGCTATTGATAGCGTATTTTTTTTCATAATTTTGTTTATAGCAAACAATTAAACTTACCTCCCAGATTTAAAATGTTGCGAAATTAAATTAAATAATTGCGCTACACCGTCAGAGTCCCCCGCAGTATTGCGGGAAGACTCTGACGCGGCTGGAATTTCTTATTAATTATTCGCATTATTAAAATTTGCAGTATTCGCATAAATTTGCGGATTCGCATTATATTCGTCCCATCCCCTTCAACCCCTTATTCGCGCGCAAATCATTTACTGTTTTTTCAAGCCCTTTTTCCAAGGTCATCACAGGCATCCAGCCAAGCTCTTCTCTGGCTTTGGTGATATTCGGCAGGCACAATGGCGTCATGAAAAGCAGTTTGTCCGCGTAAGTAATTTTGGACTTTGAGCCAAGCATGGAAATAATCTTTTGCGCCACATCCGAGATCTTCACGTCAATATCAGAGCCGATATTTATGGGCCCGGCGGATTCAGATTCCATCATTTTTATGCTGGCGTCAACAGCATCGCTTACATAGCAAAGAGATGAATAAAAATCCTTATCGCCGAATATTTCCAAATCTTTATTGTCTAAACCGTTGCTGATAAAATCCGGTATCATCAGCCCTTCGTCCATTTTCATTCTGGGCCCGTAGACTCTGAATAAGCGCGCTATTTTTGCGTCAACATTATAAAACTTTTTATAATTAACCACCATTGTTTCCGCGAATCTCTTACCCTCGTCATAAGAGCTTCTGTCTGACAAAAAATCCACAATTCCTAAATCTTCTTCGCTTATCTTGGAATTGCCGTCCCGTCTGGCGCCGTAAACAACCGAGGAAGAAAAATGCAAAAATTTCGCCTCGTGCTTTTTGGCCAAATCCAAAGCATTTTTAACTCCGTAAGAATTGGCCAAAATAGTGGCGATAATATTCTTTTTAAAATGAACAGGCGAAGTCGGACAGGCCAAATGGTAAATTTCCTGAATGCCTTGAAATTGAATTTTAAATTTTTGCAGTTCAGGCAGTTTGTCAAGATCAATCGGCTCTGAAATATCATGCTTGATAAACGCGAAATTAGGATCTTCCAGCAAGTGGTCAATATTTCTCTCATCGCCGGTGGAAAAATTATCCAGACAGATTACCTTGCAGGTTTTTATTAATTCATCGCAAAGATGGGATCCGGCAAAGCCGGCTCCTCCCGTGACTAAAACATTTTTTTTGTCAAAAATTGTTCGTTTGATCATAAATATTAAGAAATTAGAAATTAGAAATTAGAAATTTGGCTGTGCCGTTATCAGCACCGGGTGCTGCGGCAGCACTCGGTGCTGATAACGGCGAAAGACTGCAAATTTCCAATTTCAAATTTCAAATTTCTAATTTCTTACTTCAATAGCGCTAACATCCACTCCTCCCTCAAACGCGGCTTCAAGCGCGTAAAATGAGCTGATAAGTTTGCCGTCTGAATTAAATGTCCGCACATGAGGAGCGCCTCCCGGGCCGGCTCCGGTGATGATTTCATCAATGCCGTCATTGTTAATGTCAGCGGAATCCAAACTGACTCCGCCGTTGAATTTGCTGTCGTAGGCGAAAAATTGGCTCAAAACGCGCGCGTGATTGTCAAATATTTTTACATGCGGACCTCCGCCCGGGCCGGCTCCGGTGATGATTTCATCTTTTTTGTTTCTCGCGCCTCCGTTAACGTCTCCGACTGCGACATTAACGCCGCCGCGGAAAGCGGAATCGTAAGCGAAAAATTGCCCTTCAGCTTTGCCGCTGGAATTAAATATCATTACATGCGGGCCTCCGCCCGGACCGGCTCCGGTGATGATTTCGTCAACTCCGTCGCCGTCAACATCTCCGACCGCTACATTTACGCCGCCGCGGAAACTGGAAGCGTAAGCGAAAAACTGGCCTTTAACCTTGCCGTCCGCGCTGAATATTCGGACATGCGGGCCTCCGCCCGGGCCGGCTCCGGTGATGATTTCGTCAATACCGTCGCCGTTCACGTCTCCGGCCGCCACATTTACGCCGCCGCGGAAATTGGAAGAGTAAGCGAAAAATTCTTGCTCAACACTCCCCTTCTTTCCTGTTATTTTAACAATGGCGTCGTAGTTGCCGCGCGGCGAAATTAACAATTTGGCAACAGTTTCCGTTAAGGAGACCATGGCTTCTTTGACTGAACCGGCCAAATTAATTCTTCCGCTTCCCAGCTGATTTAAAAATTGTGGATTAAGGCGGTCTATGTTATCCGCGTTATTAATCAAAATACCTATGACTTGATCGCGGTTAAGCGCCGGGTTTGCCGCTTCCACTAAAGCAACGGCGGCGCTTACTATCGGCGCGGCCATTGATGTGCCTGACCAATATCCGTCATAATATTTATCAAAAAAAGATCCTTCTATGCTTTGCGCCGGCGAATAGACAGAAGCGCTGTAAATATTTACGCCAGGCGCGGCAATATCAACGCAATTAAAGCCATAGCTTGAAAAGCTTGCTTTTTGATCCAGAGTATCAGTGGCAACAACGCCTATTACCATGTTTTCGCCATCATTTCCGTCATGGCAGGCAGGATACACGGGGGTTTGATCAAGCGAATATCCTTCTCCCTGATCTTGTTCATTGCCGGCGGCAGCCACGACAACTATGCCTGATTCATAAGCTCTGCGGATAGCCGCATCCAAACTTTTGCTAAAGCCAAATCCGACAAAGCTTAAATTAATAACATCCGCTCCGTTGTTTATGGCGTAATCAATCGCTTTTATTACTTTGTCCGTGCTTCCTTCTCCCTTATCATCTAAAACTTTAAGCGGCATTATCTTCGCTCTCCATGTTACCCCTGAAATTCCAGTCGCATTGTTCCCTGAAGCCGCCGCCACGCCGGCCACGATAGTTCCGTGCAAGATTCCCGCTTCAGTAAAGCCATCGCTGAATTTAGGATTTGGATCAGCGGTATTGTTGACAAAATCCCAGCCGTTTACATCGTCAATAAAACCGTTCTTGTCGTCATCAATACCGTTATCCGCTATTTCATCTTTATTTTCCCAAATATTATCCCTTAAGTCAGCATGGCTGATTTGCACTCCGGAATCCACAATGGCTATAACAATTTCCGGACTCTCCCTGATGTAATCCCATGCCTGTGGAGCTTTTATTTTAATTAAATGCCACTGATTTTTATAATATGTATCGCTGGGAATAATAGCGGCATTATATACATAATTCGGCTCCGCGTACTCTACTTCCGGATTGTTATTAAAATAATCCGCTATTTTATAAAAATCATCGGCTTGCGCGATTTTAACAGTATTTATTTTATCGCTGTCTTTAAATTTAACCAATATCTCATCAGCTTTTCTGGCGCTATTTGTAAATTGTCGGCTTTCCGCTTCCCCGCTGTTAACCGCTAATAATAAAAAACTTGCCGGCAAAATAGACAGGCATAAAAAGCTAATAAAAAAAGATGTTATACGTTTGATCATAACATCTTTATTATAACATAAGCGCCTGATAATATTCAAGGAAAAGGGCTCTCTTGCAATCTTTAAGGTTAAGCTGGGTTTTAAAACCCAGCTTAACTCTTGCCATTGCCGAGACGCATTTATTTTATCATTAAATCATCGGCAATCCATAGTTAATAAAGGATTATAATCGGCCATTTTTAATGCCGCGCCTTATATTCTCCATTAAATTAAAATAAAATTCCAAATTATTCAAGCTGGCCAATCTCTGCCCAAGCGGCTCTTTTATTTTAAATAAATAGCGCAAATACGCTTTTGAATATCCGCGAAGCTCCGGCAGTTTGCTCTCGGGGTTTATTGGTGTAAAATCTTTAACAAATTTTGCTCTTGTTATATGAATTGTGTTATAAAAATTGTCCGAGATCCGACATCCGAAATCCGACATCTGAAATAGCCGCCCGTGCCTTCCCTCTCTGGTCGGTATAACGCAGTCAAACATATCAACGCCCCGCTTGACAGCTTCAACTATATTTTCCGGATACCCGGCTCCCATTAAATATCTTGGCTTGTTTTCCGGAATTTCCGGAGCTAAATAATCCAAAACTTTATACATGTCAGCGCTGGACTCCCCTACCGACAGCCCGCCTATATTATAGCCGTCCCAGCCGATTTTAACTAAATCTCGCAAACTTTTTAATCTTAATTTTTTATCCAAACCGCCTTGTATAACGCAGAATACCAATGGTTTCGCCGGAGCCCCGCAATCTTGCGGGACGGCTTTGCCGGGAGATTTTAAAACAGACGGCGCCTCGCGGGCCAGAGACCCGGCTCGGATTCGGACAGCATAATTTTTTGTTTTTTTCGCCCAAGAAGACGTTAATTCAACCGCGTTTTTCAAATCTTCTTTTTTGGCCGGCAAAGCAGGGCATACATCCAGGCAAACAGCGATATCAACCCCGAGATCAATCTGTATTTTCAACGCTTTTTCCGGAGTCAGATAATATTCTTCGCCGTCTATGTATGATTTGAATCTTACGCCGTCTTTTTCCAGTTTTACCAAACTTTTTCCTGATTTGCTTTTATCCCCGGATAATGAAAAAATCTGAAAACCGCCGCTGTCAGTCAAAATCGGCTTTTGCCAATTCATGAAATCATGCAATCCGCCTGCTTTTTTTATTAATTTTTCCCCGGGCCGCAGCATTAAATGATAAGTGTTGGCCAGCAATATTCGCGCTCCCATTTCGCCAACTTCTTTTGTTGAAACATGCTTAACCGCCCCTTGCGTGGCGCAAGGCATAAAAAACGGAGTTTGAATATTGCCGTGAGCAGTCTTTAACACCCCTAAGCGCGCCAACGATTTATTTGATTTTTTTATAATTTTAAACATTGCTTTAGCATAACGCATAAGCCATTATCAGCACCGGGTGCTGGCGCAGCACTCGGTGCTGATAATGGCCTCGCCAGAGATCCCTGCCGTGAAACATGGCAAGACAAATTAAATAACTCGTTAACCCGTTAATTCGTTAACTAAATAATAAATAATGCTTTAGTCGAATAATATTTTAATTATTTATAAGTTATGTTATGGATTACGCGATTATTCAACCACTCTCCCATCGCTCTCCACGATATCGTCATCTTCCAATTTTGTGGTTTTCGCGCTTCCTGTTTTATTGATAGAATCTTTTGTTTCATAATCAACCGCCTGCGCGATTGTTCCTGGCAGAAGCACCATTATTTTATTAATATCATCGGCCGCGGGCGTAATGCTGATATTGAATTCCGCGTCAGCGCGATAAACCGTATTCGGCAAACGGCCGATTTGCCAAACAACATTGCCTGTCTCGCTGTCATATTGTATATTGCCGGCTGAAGCGCGGTTTTTATTATCCCACTTAACGTAATTCGGCAAATTCGCGATAACTTGCAAGCCGGACAGCTCGTGCAAATTATTAGTCAAAGCCCAGTAGACTTTATAGCTGGTGGTTTCTCCGGCTTTAGGCGGCAAAGGGCCGCTTCCTACGGCGATATTGTCGTCATTAAAATACCGAACCTGCTCATCCAGCGACAGATCGCTGTTGATTTTATTTATTATGGTGTTGCTGCGCTTGTCATCCTTGTCCGCGCCTGTTGCTTCTCCGCTTGCTGCTTCCCCGCTGCCGGAAGCCGCTCCTATGCTGTATTGCGCGTAACTTTTTACTTGATATTTTTTGCTTAAATCAATTTCTGAAAAAGGCGATGCTTGAATAGAAAAATCAATAATTCCTTCATCGTTCATATCAAGAGATTCAAGCGATGGTATTTCTTTCTTGCTCCAAATTATCGCGTTATCGCTGATTTTGCCGCTATTTTTATCGCTCAATGACGGCCAATCCAAAAACTCGCTTTCCAGAACCGCCATAATCACTATATCTTTCATGATTGACTGGCCCTTATTGGCGTAAACAATTGAATAATTCAATGTCTGGCCAAAATCTATTCCTTGATCCGACTGATTGCCGTTGATGATTAAACTTAAATTTAAATCGCTTTTTATAACTTCATAGGCGATTGCTTCTTCTTGAAATAAATAATATTTTTTCAAAGCATTAACCCCGTCTTTTGCTTCTTCAATAATTAAATGCTCAAACTTCAAAACTATATCCTGATTATCCGATTTCTTATCGGTAAATTTAAACTTTATTTTAATTTCTTTTTCTTTTTCAGCAACTTCGCTGATCTGCCACGCGCCGCCGCCTGAATATTCAATCCATTCGCTTTTATTTTCTTTGTAAACAGCGTCTGACGGAGAAAAATCAATATTATCAGCCGGATCGATAATTAAACGAAAATTATTAATATAATTTTCTTCTTTGGCTTTATGCTTAACGATTATTTCATTTTCATCTCCGACCAGCGCGCTGTTTTGGTTGACAAAAGAGAATTCTATTCCGCTGTTTTTTATAACTGTTTCAAAGCTGGAAGATTTTTTGAATTCACTGGAAAAATTAGCCGGAGTCCATGTTATGTCTGCCAAAATTATGCTGGATTGGCCGGTTGCGGCTATCAGCTTGCCTTTGATTTTTACTATGCCTTCGCGGTTGGCGGATATTGAATCAAAACGCCAAGTGTCTTTTTTGCCGCCGGCTGCCGGCTCGCTGTCCAGAAATATAAAATTTTGCGGATAAATTAATTTTATTTCAACATTTTTAATATCCACTCTTTCCAAGTTTTTATAATTAACGACATAAAAAAATTCTTCGCCGGCGATAACTTCTTTTTTGCTTTCAATAAAAAACTCAACAGAACGGGAGCCGGAGCCGGATTGCGCGTAGTAGGAATAAATGCCGAATGCCGCGCCGGCTAAAATAGCCGCTGTAATCAAAAAAGAAAACGCGAAAAAGAAAAAACTATGCTTCTTTTTTATGTCTAATTTTCTTACATTAACCGAGCCGCCGTTTTCGTCTCTGTAAATTTCCGACAAACTTTCTTCTATTTCATCTTCTTTCGCTTCCGTAAGGCCGCCTGATGAAAAACCATGCTCTTCGCCAACCATATTTTCAAAATCTTCAAGCTCCTCTTCGCTGGGAACAGGCCTTTTTATAAATTCAGCCAAGCTTGGCTCGCTTTCTTCTTTTATCCTTATATCGTCATTTTCCTGATCTTGATTTTGTAAATTTATTTTCGGCATAGCTTATTTTATTAATTTATTATTTTATTAACTACGTCGGCTCCATAGTCCCCAATCGCAATTGGGGCTGTGGAGCTGTTTTGCAAAAATCAACGGCTTGCATTCTGGCTCCACAGTCCCCCGTAGTACTACGGGGGAACTATGGAGCCAACGCAGTGTGTTTTCGTGTTTTCGTGTTTTGAGGCGAAGCCGAGTGTTTTCGTGTTTTCGTGTTTTCGTGTTTTCGTGTTTTGAGGCGAAGCCGAGTGTTTTCGTGTTTTCATGTTTTTGTGTTTTGAGGCGAAGCCGAGTGTTTTCGTGTTTTTGTGTTTTTGTGTTCTATTCCTTCTCCATCATCACCGCCCAATATCTGTCAACGGATAAATCGCTGTTTATATTCCAGCCATTGCTGTCCGCGCTCAATTCTTCTGGATATTTCCAAACTATTTTAAAATTATCATCTAATGTTAAGCTTGAATTTATAAAACTGGCCAGCGACCCGGACTGCTTTTGGATTAAAATAGAATAAGGATAAAGCGGCTCTTGGCTCGCGCTAAAATAACTTTTAATCTTTTCTATAATATTATTATTATCTTTTTTTTCCAGCTTAAAAGGCAGCTTGTATTTAAGGTAAACAACATCGGTTTCGCCCGGATCAACCATTGTCCAGTTGGCAAAAACCGTCTTCCAAGATTCTTCATATACTTTAGTGTTGCTGGGCAAATGGATTTGAGCCGCGGCTTCCTCTCTGTCTAAATCAGGATCCTTGAGCCAGCCGGCGTCAGGATCTTCAAAATAAATATCATCCGGCTGTTCAAAGCCGCGCGCTTCAATAAGCTCGCTGCCAAGCGGGACATAAACTCTCATCCAATTCACATTGCGAACTCCGGAAAACGGCTCGTTTTTAACTCCTGTATGCTCGCGCTTTATTGTTACTGTGCTGATTATTGATCCGTCTTGCGTTATTTCGGCGCTATGATTAATTGTTTCTTTGATTTTTTTATCGCTTTTGCCTCCTGCTATATTGGTGTTGATTACAGCCAAATAATCCTTAAGGCTTTGCTTGATTTTCCCGTCCCAGCCGTATTCTTCAACTTTTTCTTGCAGTTCATTATCAGCAAAATAAAATAAAATATGCTTTTCGTTTAAATTTTTTTCCAAAACTTTTATTAAATTAACAATGCTTTCTTTATCCAATCTGTTGGGCAATTCCGCCAATATCGCTTCCAGCAAATCTCCGATGATTTTCTTAGGAGCGTGTTTTTCTTCTTCTTGCCGGTTATCCGCAGAGGCCGCCACAAGCAATCCCGGCTCCGGCTTTTCTTCCGCAATGGCCTGGACCGTAAGCCAAAAATTATCAGCGCTGATTACCGCTCCATATTTCTCCGCCATATCAATCGGGCCGATTGCCTCCAATATCCCCTCAATAACCGTAGGGGTGAAGCTTATAACTCCGTCAACAGTCGGGCCGTCGCTTTTCTCGTAAAACCACATTAATTTCTTGGCTGACTTAGGCCAATCAGGCCACCAATTGGCGTCCCAGAAATGCCACAAAGGATTTACCAAGTGAAGCGGCTTTGGCGCGGCAACTCGCGCGTACAATCCTGCTTCGGTATCATAGCTTCCTCCGCCCGGCGCTTCAATGTTTTTTATTTTGCCGTTTTTAAAATCAACTAATGCGTAGCTTCCTATAAATCCGCCGCTGGCCCTCATTTCCGTATTGTTTTGAAAAACTAATAAATATCTTTTATCTTGATCAACGCCGGCAAAAATTTTAATGCCGGAAAGCAAATCGGAAAATCCATTAAACGATTCTTCCAAGAATTCCGACTTTTCCCGCATCAACAAAAATTGCTCTTGATATTCTTGCGGCAGATTTTCAGCATCTATTTTTTTTAATTTTTCGCCAAGATCATGCGCGTATGTTATCGCTTGCAGCGCGTTTTTTTCAAATTCAGCCAAAAAATCATCTTCTCCGCCAACTAAGCTTTCCATGGCCATGCTCAAGCTCATTCCCAAATTAGAAGCTGTTTCGCCAGCCGCCAAAATATCTTTTGAGCAGGAAGCTAATTTTAATTCATCACTGGGCGCCAAGCCGGCTAGCGCAAAAAGAAAACCGCTGATTTCATTTAATTCATTTTGGGCTGTTAAAAAATTATTTCCCGCCGAGGAAAAAGACGCGCCGGCTTGCGTAAAATCAAACTCAGAAACTGTTTTGCCGGCTTGAAAAAGTTCGCTTATGGCGGCTTCAGACGCGCCAACCACTTTGCCGCGCAAATCAGCTATGCTTAATGATTTGTAATAAACAAAAGCTTTAAACGGCAGTATTAAAATGAACAGCATTGCGGCAAAATACAATATCGGCCTTAAACCCCGCACAAAAGGCGTCTCTTTTTGGTTGCTTTGCGCAACCGACCGCGATAAATTATTTGACCTTCCGACTTCGCCCAGCGCCAAAAGTTTTTGGCGCTGGGCTTCGTTAGAGGCATTTTTTGCGCGGGGTTTGTTTTTATATTTTAAATATAAATTTTTAAATTTATTAAGCAAAGCCGGTTTGCCTATTTTCTTCTTGTATTTAAAGCGCAGATCTTTAAGCTTATGAAAAAAATCACGCGTCACCTCATCATATTTTCGTGTTACCGTATCGCGGTACGGCACAAGTTTTGTGTTTTCGTGTTTCAGTGTTTTTGTGTTTTCGTGTTTTCGTGTTTTCGTGTTTAAATATTTTCGCGATTTAACCCCGTGCCAAAAATTTTTAATGCCCTGTCTGTCTTGCTTTTTCTCTTCTTTATTTATAAACTGCTGTTTTAAGTCAATAACAAAATTAGACGGCTTGTCCGTATTATTAATATTATTAAATTGTTCATTTCTTTTTCTCATTTTTTCACTAATTTAAGCCAAGAAATTACTCTTGCTATTGACCCCGTTTAGATAAATTATCTAACGGGGTTGACAATTATCATAAACTATGATATATTAATTTAATATAAAATTTTCCGCTCTTTGAAAAAATTCTATTTAGGGGCTGGTGATTTTTTTATAATTTTATATTTCTGCCTCACTTTAGTGAGAATTAATTAGCGAATATCAGCGTTTTTATTTTTTAACTCTGACTAAAGTCAGGCAAAATATATAAAAAATCACCAGCCCCTATTTAATTGCCAAATTCATGGCTGTAAATTTTTTATGGTTATTGATTTGGCAATTAATTTAATATAAACAAACACTCAAAATACAAAGGGAGGATAAATCATGGCAAAACAAAAATGTGAGGTTATTGACAGAAAAAAAATATTTGAAAATCCAATTTTGGCTCTATTCAAAATTGACAAAAATCCAACTTTCCTTTCTGAGACAAGTTTCACTAACAACTTGGGCAAAAAAATAACAATCCCAAAAAGGCTGATTTGCGTTCGAAATATTCCGGGCGGTTATGTGATGATTAATGTCTATGGAGCAAGACCGGATGATGCTGGTAAAAAGTTACCAGCCAAATTTACTCTTTGGGAAAAAACTATAAAAAGTCTGGAAACAAGCAGATTGTCAAAGGTATATTATTTCGATGCTGAAATTACCATGGGTTCAAAAACTAATCTATCGTTCGCCATACGCGACACGATCACAACTTTGGAATCTTGGGCGCCTTGCATAAAGATGACCTTCAATGGCAAACCACCAGCATACATCGGCTTTGCCAAAAGAAAATAGGCAATTCAACTCTCAGACAGACCTTATTATAATTCAGCAATGGATTATAATAAGGTCTTTTTTTATTTCCGCAATATCCTATTATAAACTTCCAGAGTCTTTCTGGCGCATTCCCACCAATTATATTTCTTCGCCTGCTCATAGCCCTTTTTGATTAAATCCTTGCGAAGATTTTCATCTTGAATAACCTGCTCAATTTTATCCCTCATATCCTGCTTGTCATCCGGGTTAAAATAAATCGCCGCGCCGCCCAGAACTTCCGGCATGCTTGATTTGTCAGAACTAACAACCGGACAGCCCTTGGCCATTGCTTCCAGCGGCGGCAAACCGAACCCCTCGTAAAAAGAAGGGAAAACATAAGCCAGCGCTTTTTTGAATAATATTTCCAGCTCGGCATCCTGAACATACCCGGGGAAAATTACTGCCGGATCAGCATTGTTCTCTTCACGCAAGCCAAACTGCTTGGCATAATCCTTGATTCTTTTATAAAAATAATCTTCCTGCCCCACTAAAACCAATCTTAAATCAGGGTGTTGTTTATTTAATCCAACAAAAACATCAATCAACCCTTCCAAATTTTTATGCGGATACGCGTTGCCCACATAAAGCAGGAAAGGATTGTTTATATTATACCCCAAAAGAGTTTTTCTGTCATCCAATTTCGCGGCAAACAAAGAATCCCTGCCTTTGGCCAGATTTGCCACGCCCTCGTAAATAACAGACACTTTATCCGGCTTGACTTTGAACTGCCTGACAATATCATTTTTAGTAAAAACTGAAACCGCGATAATTTGTTTAGCCCGCTTCACGGCCAGCCAAATATTTATTTTGTAAAACAGGTTTTTTATTTTATACAAAAAAGGCCCGAGCGTGGTTGCTCTGGCTGTTGGAAATTTTGTTAAAATTAAATCGTGTATCGTAACAACAAATTTGACAGGACAAAAAACAGGCGCGTTAAAATGCGGAAAATGCATTAAATCCAAGCGCTCGCGCCAAATAAGCAGAGGCATTAAAATCTGCTCGGCCAAGCTGTACCATTTAACATCGGCTAAAACTTTTTTAACTGTTGGCGCCGGTCTATTGCCTGCAGCCGGCTTTTTGTTTAAACCGCTCTGCAATGTCGCTGGCGGGACGCCTGCTTCGGCTTCAAATTCATCAAAATTGTCCTTGCGCAAAAATACAACATATTTATTACGCCCGCTTTCCGCTTTGCTTGCTTGATCAATCTTAATCACATTATCAGCTATCTCCTGCGTATAGCGGCCCAAACCCTTGCCGATCGGCCCGTAAAACCTGGCGTCAATGCCGATTTTTTTAATTTTCTTTTTCTTCCATGTCATATAAATATTATAGCATAAATAAAAAAATCATATTAATCTTATAAATCCCTGCAAAAATAAAAAGCAGGGATTTATAAGATTAATATGATACTTATTGCTTTTTTAATAACTTATAAAGCGTAAACTCTCCTGTCACCTGTTCAACCTTCTCAATACTTAAACCAGCTTCCGCTAATCTTCTGTTGTTTAAATAATCAATATCAGCTTGGGGAAAAGTAAAATTATAATAATAAACCGGAATATATTTTGCTAAAATAGAGTATTTTTCCACCATTTCTTTATTGTCAAAAAGCCCTACTATTACTTTTCGCTCCGGGAACAGCAGCTTGTCATGGTAACGGGTTACTATAACTGAATTGTTTTCAGTCAATTCTATAATTTTTTCCAATTCTGCTTTGGCTTCTCTCTGCCGCTGGGCCGTAAAAACCAATCCTTCCTCACTGCCGAATAAAACAAATTGGATTGAAATAAATGATATTAAAATAATTATTATAATCCGCGCGCAATTAATTAAAAATATTTTACTCGGCCTCTTAACCATATTAGTATATTCGCGATTCGCAACATTCGCATTAATTCGCGGATTAGCATCATACCAAAAAAATAAAACCCTAGTCAGCTTAATAATTAAAAAACTTACAAAAGGCAAAGCGCCCATGTAAATCGGCAGCCAATAGCGGGTGTAGGAATTGCCTATGGTAAATCGGCTCGGGTCGGGATTGTCGTTAAGCCCCCAGCTGCCATAGTAAAATAACAAAATAAGAGAAATAATAAAATAAGACGACAAATATGCCCAATGTTTGCGTTTCCACTTGCGCCATTTTTGCAAAAACAAAATTCCGCCTAAAACTGCCGGCCAGAATATCCAATAAAACATTTTAACAAAATAATTATAAAAAGCTTTCAAGCTCTGGCCGGGATGAAAACCGAAATAAAATATATTATTTTTAAAATCAGCCAGCAAGTCATTGTAGCGGCGGACGCGCTCTCCAAAAGTTGATTTTATTAAATCAGCGCCGGCTTGTTTTATTTCTAAAATAGATTGATTCATTTCAGGATAGCCGCCTTGGGAATAAGCTCCGTATAAAATTTGATTCCAACAAAAAACAGGGAGAAACATTAAAGCGCAAAAACACAAAAACACAATTAATTTTGTTAAGCCGACTTTCTTAATGTTGAAAATCCAAAGAATTAATAACGCGGGAGCCAGCCAAATTAATTCAGATGTTCGCGTTATAACCGCCAGGCCGATAAAGCCGCCGGCCAAAGCCGCATATAAACAAGGAACTGTCTGAAAACTGCTTCTACCGACTTTTAAGTCGGGTTTTGAAGCTTTAGCTTCGCTAATATTAGTGGCTGAAGCCACGGGAACCCGAGCTAAAGCTCGGTAGAAGGATACTTTTTGGACAGTCCCTTTATTTCTTCTCCTCGCCATCAAAACGCCATAGTACAATCCCATTACAAGCAAAACGCAAAACAAGACATTATGAAACATGCTCCGCGCGCTGTAATAAATATAAACGGGGAAACAAGCGAGCAAAAAAGCTGATATTAACGCATTGCGTTTGCCAAAAATCTTTTTAACAATCAAATAATAAAAAACAATTCCCAAGGCGGCAAAAAAAGGCGTTAAAAACGGCAGAATTTTATAGCTTGCCAAGCTGATTATTTTGCCATAAATTAAAATAATCCCGAGAAAGCTGACTGGCTTTATAAACCCATTATCAGATCGCATACTGCGAGGATGCATTATATCGCCGGCGTATAAATTATACTTTTCAAAAATCGCCAGCTCCCCTTCCTGGCCGTAGAACTTGGCAAAAGCGTAATTGGCGGCTTCGTCCGGCGACAGCCATTTTACAAAATCAGCGTCTTGGGTAAAATAATTAAAACTGCTTGTTCCAATGAAAAAACCAAGGGCTAAAATACATAATATTAATCCTCTCCAATGCTTTATCATCCAAATTTTTTTCTCATAACGCATATGTGTTATGTGTTATGTGTTATGTGTTATGTGTTATGTGTTATGCGATTATATCCTATCAAACAATGCTAATTTAAGCAAGAAAAAAGGGCTATTGCGATTAACAACAGCCCGTATTCATTTAATGCATTAATTTGTTTTAAATGTCTTTTATGACATTAATTATTTTTTCTTTAAGCAGATAAACGTCATGTGGTAAAAAGCCATCAGCGCCATATTCTTTGATTTTTTGCATTACCCATGCTTCATCTCCTCCTGAATGAAAATATACAACGGGCATCTCTTCTTTTATTCCTTCGCTTTTTATCCAATTTAATAATACTGGTCCAATTTCTTCCTGAGAACCGATTCCAGTAATAACAAAATTAACTGCGCCTTGCCTAAGAGCCTCGCCAAAAATAAATATTTTGGCAACTTCAACAGAATTTGTAGTGTAAATATTTTCCGCTTTAGCGCCGCAGCTAACTAGCACTGTTTTCAAATAATCATTTGTCTCCTTTATTTTTTGCAATATCAACATTTTACAATTTTCAATTTTCAAAATAGCACCTCCTTGTTTTTTTAGTTATTTTATTATTTTATTACTTTTTTATATCCCATAAGTCAACAAGCTGACTATGGCAAACGCAATGGCTAAATACAACACGCCTGAAGCAAACGGCAAGAGCGCCGCCCAATTAAAAATAATGGATAAAAGTAAAACAACCACGCCAATCACTTGCAGCCACATTTTTATCTTGCCCCAAAGATTAGCTTGTATTTTTATTCCTTTTTTCATCCTAATCCAAGCCGTAAAAATAATTATTATTTCCAGCCCGATGATAATAATGGCTGTCCAAAAATCAATATAGCGAAGCACGATAATAAACACCATGCTGGCGATTAAAATTTTGTCCGCCAGCGGATCATAAATTTTCCCCCATTCCGTAATCTGATTTCTGGTTCTTGCCATTGAACCGTCCAAGGCGTCCGTGAAAGCCACCAATAAAAAAGCAAATAAGCCGATATAATAATGCTCATAAAACATTAAAACAGCCACAATAGGCGTTGTCAGAAAGCGAAAAACAGTTATATGATTCGGCAAAATAGATTTAGGAAAAAATCTTAAAACAGTTTTAGCGAGAATCCTGTCATGCCAATAAATTTCCTCTGCCGGCTCAAAGTTTGTATTAGCCATATAATTTGCTATGATGATACTATATCCCACAAATCAACAAATCCATTACAAATCTACAAATATTATCTAAAACATTTATACAGTATTTGTAAATTTGTAGCTGATTTGTTGATTTGTGGGGACATATTATGCAAAAATACCTAAATTACAAAACACTATACTTATCCCTCATAATACTCTGCCTAATTTCGCTGTGCGGAGCCATTGTGTATCGCTTTTATTCGCTTAATAATATCGGCGTTGCGATTAGCTTAATTTTGGCTATTGTCTTATTTATTATCATACAACGATTTTACACGGCAGGCAATACCCCAAAAACAAAAATTTCAAGTTTCAAGTTTCAAGTTTCAAGTTTTAAAAATTTACTTCTTACTTCTAACTTCCTGCTTCTAACTTCTTACTTCTTACTTCTTACTTCCTGTTTCTATGTCTTATTAACCCATCAAACCGAACAATCCATTATTTCCCCTTGGCAAGTTCTGCCAAATTATTTCTTTATTTTTTACGGCTTGGCAACCGCTATTTTGATAATGATTATTGCCAAACGCCCCGGCAGCAATATAGCCATAAAACAATATAGCAATATAATATTAATCTCTCTCCATTATTTCCTGTCTTTTTCTATTTGTTGGATCGTCTACAAAATCGGCTATGGATTTGACCAGTTTATTCATCAGGCGACAATGGATTTAATCGATAAAGCAGGAGAAGTTCACCCGAAGCCGTTTTATTATTTAGGCCAATATTCCTTAATAATAATTCTTCACAAAATTACTTTTATTTCAATAGAATGGCTGAATAAATTATTAGTGCCTGCTCTGGCGGCTGTTTATCTGCCGGCAGCTATCTATCATGCTCTTACTAAATGGTTTGAAGACAAAAAAACTAATCTATTATTGATCATAACTTTGCTGATATTCCCTTTTTCTTTTTTTATTTTAACTACGCCGCAAAACTTGGCTTATCTGCTTTTAATATTAATTATTTTTCTCGGCCTAACTTGCTCGAATGTTTTTGAATTATTAATTATATATCTGCTCGCCATTACTGCTTTGGCAATACAACCGATAGCGGGAATTCCGGCTATTTTATTCGCCGCGCTTTTAACTGTTTTTCATGGCGATAAAGTAAAAATAAAAAAATATTTATATTTGCTTATCTTTCTTTTGTCAATAATAACTCTGCCAATCGCTTTTTTGATTTTTGAAAACGGATACAACATATCCAACTCCTTGAAAATGGCCATGGAAGCATCCGGGAGCATGTTGCCGCTTTTAAAATTTAACTTGCCTGAGCAAGAAAATTTCATATTAAATTTTATATATTTGTACTGGTTTAATCTGAAAATAATTATCGGGCTGATTTCAGCGGCCGGAATTATTATTGCCTGCCGCAGTTTAAAACTTTGCAAGCTGTTTATGATTTATTTAATAATGTCAATCAGCCTGCTGGCTTCATATTTAATAACTAAAAAACTGTCTTTCGGCTTTTTAATTGAATATGAGAGAGGAGATTATCCTGACCGAATATTGATAATCGCTATTTTTTTTCTAGCGCCGTTTTTATTAACATCTCTCTACTGGCTGATTAGCAGAATTTTAAATCAGAACAAAATTATAAAACTAATATTTTTAATATTTGCCGCTATTCTTA
Organism: Candidatus Falkowiibacteriota bacterium; assembly: GCA_013791585.1. Lineage (GTDB taxonomy): Bacteria > Patescibacteriota > Patescibacteriia > Patescibacteriales > VMTK01 > VMTK01. The sequence continues at coordinate 5,093 of VMTK01000019.1, read as the reverse complement.
TTTCAACTTCTCTGTATTTATCATATCCGCGGTTTGACCATTACTTTAATTCGCGCTGCTTCTCAACCTCAAAAAATGACATTGAGGCGGTTAATTGGATAGAAAATAATACTGAAAGCGATTACATAGTCCTCGCCAACCAGCAAGTAAGCGCGGCCGCCCTGCGCGAATTCGGCTTTAAGAAATATTATTCTCCCCCTCTCATTGACAAGGAGAGGGGGTCGGGGGGTGAGGTTTTCTACTACCCTGTTCCGACAGGCGGTCCGCTATATCAGTATTATCTTGACATGGTTTATGAAAAACCAAGCCGCGAAACAATGGCAAAAGCCATGGACTTGGCGGGCGTTAGCGAAGGTTATTTTGTTTTAAATAAATATTGGCGGGCTTTTGATAAGATTTTAGAAGAAGCCAAATTGGAAGCGGACAGCTGGGAGGATATTGGGGATGGCGATGTTTTTGTGTTTAAATACTATAAAACACAAAATAATAAAAAAAGATAGTCCGACTTTACAAAAGCCGGACTTTTTTTTATTCGTCAAGCGGATCGCCGCAGTCCTCCGCTGAGAGACTGCGGCGAGACAGGAAAGGCGTTACTCGTTACGCGTTACGCGAAAATCACCTAGACTTCGGAGTAACCCAAAACCCCATATACTTGCCGAGCATCAAACGTGTCTGCGCCTCCAGCCCGGGTATGGCTCCGAAAAATATAATAGTCAAGGGCAGAAACGCCCATTGCAGAACCATTTTAGCTGTTTTGAAAAATCCATATTGGGGAGGCCGCTTAGGCAAAAGCAAAGTTGAAACAATGGCTGACACAACCATGCCGAGCATGGCCATGGTCATTAATATTCTGGTGACGGACGGCAGATTGCTTGATAAAACCGTGGCGTTGAATCTGTCTCCGCCCAAAACCATGGGCATCCAGCCGATGACCGCGATAATCAAAGCATTAGTCGCCCAAGAATGAAACCCCTCAATCTGCATAAAAATATAAAAAAGTTTTTTCCGCCAGCGAAATTGTTTTGATTTGTCTTTTACCCCGCACCTTTTGAGCAGTTGTTTTTTTGCATCAAAGATGCTCTGCCCCGCACCTTTTAGATAGTTTCGCACTTTTGTATCCACTAGTAAATTTATGTTTATATAATTTCTATCTAAAAGGTGCGGGGTCTGCTTAAAAGGTGCGGGGTGAAAAAAGTTAAAAATAACAAAGGGTATGTTTTCCACGCCCCAGCCCCAGCGCCTCTGCTGTTTATATAGATTCTTCAGAGTTTTTAATTTGCTTTTGTCCATGCAGACATCCATGGAAACCGGAAAATTCAGCGGCTCAACCCGGTAATCTCCGTTATAAAAACAAAGGCAATGCCAAAAAATCCTTGAATCCTCGCTTACCATGTTTGTTGACCAAAAATCAATTTCAACCAAAGCGCGCCAGCTCATGGCGTGCGAAGAATAAGTGGCCAATCTTTCCTGCCTGATCTGCTGCATCATCTGCCAAAAAGTATTTGAAATCGCCGTGGTGCGGGCGAAAAAAGGCGCCTGCCAAAGATTATTGTGGTATACGGGAATCGGCTGGTAGCTTGCTCTGTGCGGTTTGGCAACTGTTAAAAATTTGTGCGTCAAGCAATGAAAATAACCGGGAATTACGCAAGTGTCAATATCAAAAACGCTTACAATAATTTTGTTATAATCCAAATTTCCTTTATCTATTATTTCTTTTTTCACTTCTCTCGCCGCCCATGCCTGATTCGCGCCCTTGCCTTTTATCTCTCCGGCGATATTCTCCGGATGGATTGTGATAAAAAGATTTCTAAACCTATGGCCAAATTCTTTTCTAATTTCCTCTGCCCTTTCCCGCGCTGACGGGCCTTCTCTCCCCTCCATAGACAAAGCAATGATTATTTTATTTGTTGGATAGCCATCGTTTACTAACGCCTTAAAAGTCGCTCTCATTATTTCCAGCCCTTCGCTGGAAACAGGCAATATTAATAAATGTATTATGTCTTCCCATTCTTTAATCGCTTCGCATTTGGCGCGCCAATCAACTTTTACGTTATTTTTTAATCTTCTATAAGACGCTATCAAATGAATAGCCAAATAAACCACTCTGAGCAGCCAATAAACATCAAAGGCGATAATGAAATAAGCTACCCAAACCGGCTGGAAATAAGACAAAATCAATAAAGACAGCAGAGTTGTCCACGACAAAAAGCCCGGAAATATTTCCAGGGCCCGATATATTTTTCTGTCTGTTCCGGACAGATCGGTTGCTTTGCTGATTTTTAAATAATTCATGTAAACATAATGCGAATCTACGAATTATGCGAATTCTACGAACTTGCGAATTATTAATTCGCGCATTCGCAAGTTTGCAGAATTCGTATTAAAATTCGTAGTTTCGCATTATAAACCAATATTAATAACGCTAACGACTCAATTTTTCATTATGCGAGCGCCTAAAAGGCAAGGATAAATATACTTTTAATTTAAAAATTGCAATATAAAAAATTAATTTAAAAATATTTTTCGGCCGGGTTATGTTTTTAAATTTTTTCTGCCTGATTGATTCAAATACATTTTCAACCGTCAGCTCGTCCGCGCTGATTACCGCGTAATCAACATTGAAATAATCCAGCGTATGCGCGTCAGAATCGGCAACAAAAGGCTTATTGTATTTTTCCGCTATTCTTTTCGCTTTTTTATTAAAATTAATCAAATCTGAATAAAACCAACTGTGTTCAACGGCGTCAAAAATATCAATATATTCAATTAATTTATTTCGGCCGATTGAATTTTTAAAATCAAATAAAGGATGCGGAGCTATCACGAAAATACGCGGATTATTTTTTTTGTATTCGCGCAATTGTGCAAAAGTTTTTACTTGTTCAGCGTCTTTGCCGCAATTCAATACAACTATATCGCTATGAAAAAAAATAAACTTGGTTATTGCCAGTTCAACTCCGGGAATCAGCAATATTCCCTTGCGGCGCGCGTAATCCCCGTATTCCTTTTTATAAACAAATTTCCTGTGGCAAGTTAAAGCCAAGACATTAAAACCCAATTTTTTCGCCTTATCAATCAGCTGATAAACATTATATTTTATAATAACGCCGTCAAAACGGTCTTCAGTTGTGTGTATGTGCAGGCTTGATTTCAGCTCCATAAATTGCCTTTTTAAAAATTTATTTCTTGCCCCGCTTTCAATTCTCCGCCATTTTTATCATATTGCTTTTGCTTCGCCGCGGTCTGTTTTTCGTCTATTTTGCTTCTTAATTCCCTGCCTTGAAAATCAACCGGTTTTTTTAACGGCAATTGATTAAGCGACAATTCTTGGATTTTATTTTCTTTAATTTGCTCTTCCACTGTTATTTTTTTCAGCTCCGCTTGTTTGTTTTTTTTTCTTTCTTCAAACTCTTTTCTTTTTTCATTTCTTGACAGCGACAAACAGTCTCTGCAGAATACAGGCCTTATTCCATCCGGCTCAAAAGAAAGTTTTGTTTCCTTTCCGCACCGGCTGCAGACGGCGCTGTATTTGTATATATCATCTTTTATATCATCTTTCTGCTCGGTTATCCTGGTGATCGGGGGATTATTTTTGTTTTTATTAAATACAACGCCGCTTCTTGTTGCTTTATCATTCTTATTCTTGCTTTCATCCGCGTAGTCATCTTCATTATTATGCCAGCGATTAATTTTATCCTCAACAATCTCTCTTTTTCTGGCATACCTTTCGCGGGATACCTTAATGACCTTATCCAGATTATCGGTTTCTTCCTCTCGGGACAAAGGCGGAAGTCCGCGCGCTGAAAAAGGGTTGGAAGCAACGCCATCTATCATTAATTTTAAATATGTTTCATATTTAGGCAAATTAACCAAGTCTTCCTCTATGAAAGTTGGGGTGAATTCCTTGACTAATTCTTCCGCGTCCGCCGCGCCGACTCTGAAAACTATCAATGTTCCTATGTTGCCGAACACAGCCGCCTTAACCGTATCGCCAAGCTGTTCAATGTATTGATGGGCCATTATCAGATTAAGCCGGTATTTTCTTGCTTCCGATAAAATATTGGCAAAGCTGTCCGTGGTGAAGTTCTGGAATTCATCAATATAAAGATAAAAATCTTTGCGGCTTTCTTCCGGCGCGTTAACGCGGCTCATGGCGGCCAGCTGTATTTTAGTAATCATCATAGCGCCAAGGAGCGCGGAACTGTCTTCGCCTATTCTGCCTTTGCTTAAATTCATAATCAATATCTTGCCCTTGTCCATAATTTCCAGCATATTTATGGATGATTTGACTTGTCCGACAATGTTTCTGATTAAAGAAGTGGAAAGAAACTGGCCTACTTTATTTTGTATTGGAGAAACGGCTTCGGACGCGAATTTATCGGCATAACCGGCAAATTCATTAACCCAAAAAGCTTTCACGACCGGATCTTGAATTTTTTCTATTACTTTTTTACGAAAAGCCTTGTCGGAAAGCATGCGCGTGACAGCCAAGAGAGTGGAGCTGGGATAATCCAAAACAGCCAAAATAGTATTGCGCAGAATATATTCCAATCTGGGGCCCCAGCTGTCCACCCAAAGTTTTTGGAAAACTCCGATCAGCCCGGATGCCACCAAATGCCTGAGATGCGGCTCCACTTGCTCCACCACATTGAAAGCAATCGGATATTCTATGTCCGCCGGATTGAAATAAATAACATCATTAACGCGGTTTGACGGTATATACTGCATTATTTTTTCCGCCAAGTCTCCATGCGGATCAACTAAGGCCACTCCTTTCCCCGCTTTAATATCTTCTATCACCATATTCTCCAGCATAGTTGATTTGCCCATGCCTGTTTTCCCGATTAAATACATGTGCCTGCGCCTGTCATCCTTCTTGATGCCGAATTTTCTGCGATTATTGCGAAAAGTGGTTTCAGCAAAAATTGTTATTTTGTCTTGATTCATATTTATATATTGTTATATTGGGTATAAGTAACTTAATTTGGTGGAAAACTTGTTCCTTTGCAAATAATTTTTTTGCGGCAAAGCATTAATGCTTGGGTCCACTTCAAGAAAAATTTTACAGAATTTAATCCGTGAGTTTTACTTAA
>VMTK01000042.1 GCA_013791585.1 Candidatus Falkowiibacteriota bacterium | reverse complement strand
TTAAGTAAAACTCACGGATTAAATTCTGTAAAATTTTTCTTGAAGTGGACCCAAGCATTAATGCTTTGCCGCAAAAAAATTATTTGCAAAGGAACAAGTTTTCCACCAAATTAAGTTACTTATACCCAATATAACAATATAGCCATATAACCATAGTTTTATTTTATTTCAAATACTTCGCCTTATTCATATTATGCTCGTCAAAAGTCTTGGAAAAAACAGTTTCTCCGGTGTCCGGGCGGCTTAAAAAATAATTATAATCGGTAAACTCCGGATAAACAGCGGCTTGGATGGCGCTAAGCCCGGGATTGCAGATGGGGCCGGGCGGCAGGCCTTTATTCTGATACATGTTATACAACGAGTCAACCTTCGTGTCCTCTATGGTATACTGCTTTTTATTCACGCCCAAAACATAAGCAAGAGTCGCGCATGACTCTAATGGCTGGCCGTATTTAATCCTGTCCCAAAATATTCCTGAAACGATTTTCATGTCTTCCAATGTTCTTACTTCTTTCTCAACAACAGAGGCCATGGTGATTATTTCATAAATAGTTTTGCCTTGCTTGTTAATTTCCGCTCTCATCTCATCTGTTAATTTTTTGTCAAAATTATCCAGCATTTTTTTTATTATATCTTCAGCGGAAGAATCTTGATAAATTCTATAAGTATCAGGAAATAAATAACCCTCCATGCTCGCGCTTGCTGGCGCGTCATTTAAAAATTTAAATTCCATAATTCCTAATTCATAATTCCTAATTCCCTTTTTTGCTATTTCAACAAATTCGCCATCTAAAATAACGCCCGTATCAGCCAAGTAGCTGTCAACATCGCGAATATTCCAGCCCTCAATGATTTTTATGTTCTTTTCTTTGCTCAAGCTTCTGCCCTTGGTTAAAATTTCCACTATTTCCGTGATTGGCATGCTTGGATTTAACAAATACTCCCCTGCTTGGAGCTCGGCTTGCTTGTCCTTTTGCCAGACATAAATTTTGAAATAAAATTGCGATTTAATCAAATCCGCGTTAAATAAATTCTCGCCTATCTTCTTGACGCTTTCTCCGCTTAAAACAACAAAAATTTGATCTTGGCTGTCTTCCAAGGCCGGCTTATTGATTCCGCGCCAATAAGAAAAAGCGCTGATTAAAAAAACAGCTAATATTAAAATTGAAATAAATTTTATCGGCTTAGCCATAATGTTTTTCAGCCGCGCGCTTAATCAAGACAGAGCTTGATCTGATTTTTTTGCCGCAGCCGTCTATTAATTTTATGTTTAATTTTTTGCAAATATCATATTCGGGGATGTCGTTTAAGTTTTTTCTGTCTCCTCCATTGGCAAAAATATTCGGCTTTATCTTTTGCAAAGATTTGCAAACCGTCATATCCTTATCAATGGAAACAAAAACCTCGTCAACCCATCTGATCGCTTTTATTATTTCAGCCCTGTCTTTGGCGCCCATGAATGGAATCCTGCCTTTCAGCCCCACCTGCTTATCATTATTTATTATTACTACCAAATGATCGCCCAATTCTTTGGCTTTTTTAATTAAATCCAAATGGCCGACATGAAGCGGATTAAAATATCCGCTTACGGCCACGATTGTTTTTTTCTTCATATTTTAAATAATAAAATAAAAAATAATTAAATAATAAATTTACGCCTTACGCGCTTGAAAGAATTTCTTTGTTATGCGTTATGCGTTATGCGTTATGCGTTATGAGTTACGCGTTATGCGTTATGCGTTATGCGTTATGCGATTTTACCAGCGGCACAAAAACAAACCCGGGATATCTTTTTTCTTTAAATTCGTCTTTGCCGATTTTATCAACCGCGACTATATCCTGCGTTTCATACTGCCGGCCGACAGGGATAACCAAGCGCCCGCCGACCTTAAGCTGTTTTAATAGCGCTGTTGGAATTTCTTCTGCCGCGGCCGCTATAATAATTTTATCAAAAGGCGCATATCCAGGCAACCCCTTATATCCGTCGCCGTGAATTATCTCAACAATCCCCTTGTTAATAAAATTATATTTCAAAATATTATTTTCCGCAAATTTTTTCAGTTCTTCTATCCTTTCTACGCCGTATATTTTTCCTTTCTTGCCGATAATTTGCGCGAGCAAAGCAACGGTCCAGCCGGAACCGCTGCCGATATCAAGAATTTTATCGCCTTTTTCCGGCCGAAGCAGTTCCAGCATAAAAGCGACTGTCAAGGGCTGTGAAATTGTCTGGCCATGCCCTATGGATAATGGAACGTTAACTTCTGCCATGCCTTCATCTTGATCCAGTAAAAAGTCCTCGCGCTTTATTTTTCTGAAAGCGTCTATTATTTCAGGGGATTTTAAATATTTAGATTGTATTAATTCGTTGATCAAGGACATAAATTCTATTTTCTGCCTCACTTTAGAGAATTATTTGGCTAATACTAAACACTCTATTTAACTCCTATCCTCGCGCCCCGCCAAGGCATAAATGCCAAGAATAGGTTTTGTTGTTTCACATCCGCGTTCGCGCCGCCGCTGACATCTCGATCGCTTTGAACAGATGGAGCGGTCGCAATCCCGCCGCGGCGGGAACAGTCTGAGCGGTGCGAACGCGGGCTGTAGTTGTTTTTCAAAAAATCAAAAAAACAATTATCACGACAGCCAGCGCAAACCTATAAAACGCGAAGGTATTCAAACTATGTTTTTCCGCGAAGCGCAAAAAATATTTTATGGCTAAAATTCCAGATACAAACGAAGCGATGAAAGCTATTGCCAAAATTACCAATTCATTAATAGCTAAACCGGATTCAATGATTTGAGGAATTTTTGTCGCGCTTGCGCCGAGAATAACAGGGATAGATAAAAGAAAAGAAAAGCGAATCGCGGCCTGCCTCTTTAATCCAGCGCCCAAACCTGCTATAATGGTTATACCGGAGCGGGATGTCCCAGGGATAAGCGCGATTGCCTGCGCTAAGCCGATAATCAAGGATTTCTTCCAATTTAAATTTTTTAAATTATCTGTTTTTTTGCTTATTTTTTCAAAAATAATAAAAAGCGCGCCTACAACAATTAGCATAACAGCTACAACTAACGGCGAACGCAAACTGTTTTCAACAATATCTTCAAAAAACCAACCGGCCAAACCGGCCGGAATTGTGGCCAAAATTATCAGCCAGCTTATTTTACTGTATTCATAATCTTTCTTTTTCAAAATATCAACATTATTCCCCCTCTTTAATAAGGAGGGGGTTAGGGGGAGATTTTCTATCCAAGACAAAAAAAGCCGCTTAATATCAGAATAAAAGAAGAATATCACGGCAAACAAGGTGGCCAGATGCAGAGCAACATCAAAAGCCATTTCATTTTGCAAAGGCAGGTTAATGAATTTATGCAGAATAACCAAATGCCCGGAGCTGGAAATAGGCAGAAATTCGGTTATCCCCTGGACTATGCCGAAGACGATGGCGTAAATATATTGCATTGCAACGCATAGCGCATAACGCGTAACGCGTAACGAGCTATGGAATTAAAATTGATATAAAAATATAAAAATGTGTAATTTAAAATATTAATATTAAACCGTTACGTGTTACGCGTTATGCGTTATGCGTTATGCGAAACCTATGTACCAAATCCTACTTTTGCCGATACTGGCGGGTTTTATAACTCAAATTATAAAATTCCTTATTAAATCAAACCAGCAAAAATTTAATTTTAAAAATCTTCTGGCTTATTCAGGCATGCCTTCGGGCCATAGCGCGCTAATTGTCTCTCTGGCAACTATTGCCGGGCTAAGAGAGGGATTCCATTCCCCTGCTTTCGCGGTAAGCGCGATTTTGGCAATTATTGTCATTAGGGACGCTTTAGGCATACGCCGCTATTTGGGCCAGCATGGCAGAATTCTTAATGTTTTAGTAAAAGATTTAAAGGATGATCAAGTGCTTGACGAGAAATATCCTCATTTGCTGGAAAAAATAGGCCATACTCCGGCGCAAGTTTTAGTCGGCTCTCTAATCGGCTTTTTCGTCAGCTTGATTGGCTTCTGGATATTAAACTAAATTATATTTGTAGATTTGAATATCATTCGTAGATTTGAGTATTGTAATTCCATAATAACACAAAACCGCTGTTTTAAAAAGCAGCGGTTTTTGCGCAAATATTTTTTCCTAACAACCCCGCCCGCCTCCAGAAATCGCCGCCTAACACCGGCTGTTTGCGGGAGCAACAATCGCAAGCGATGCTTTGGATAGCGCTATGGCTACTCGCCTGTATATTTATAAACCTTCCCTGTCCCGCCTTTATGCTTGGTCCTAATATACAGCGCGCTGTTATATACATGCATACCAGTAATTTCATGCTCTGGAAAATCATACACCTTTGACCAACTCGCGCCATCTAAAGATTTATATAAACTCGCATTGCCTGTTGTGGCATTCCAACTTACCGAATCCGATAAATACAATATTTCATTAAAAACAACTATATCTGTCGCGTATGGCCTGCCATTATATCTATACATTTCAACAATGCTTGTTCCATTAAACCTTAAAACTTTGTAAAAATTATCTCCGGCAGAATCTCCTTTGCCGATTATCCAAATATTATTATTCCAGACAACGCCTTTTGCAAAAGCCACATTTCCCGCGCCTCTTTCTAAATCAATCCAACTCCATGAATTTCCATCAGAAGTCACAAAACAGCCAACATCATTAGCATTATCTTGATCAACGATAAATGCGTATAACCTATTATTGTATTCAATAAAATCATGGGTCCAAAATCTGGTTGTATCTATCGGCAGGCTTACTTGATTCCAATTTTCTCCATCGCTGGTTTTCCAGATCTTTAGTTCGCCTCCATATTCCGGCATTGTTTGGGTAGACGCGTATAAGTTTCCCTGAAATTCCGTCAAGCCAAATCCTAACACATAGCTGGATTGAGTATCTCTAAAAACTTCTCTAAAATTCCTGCCATCAGAAGATTTAAATATTCTGCCTCTATTTTCACTGTTTAAATAAATACTCCCTTTATATTCTTCAATATCATATATGCTTTCTCCAGTGTTCACTGAAGCAGCATGCTCCCATGGAGGATAACTGTATAGTTTTGAATCTCCTCTCAAGCTATAAGTTCCTGCATAAAGTTTTCCGTTAAATTCGCCTAAGCTGAAAAAGCCGGTGTGGTCGGTTGTGCCTATCACGCTCATGCCTCCGCCGCTGCTCCCGCTGCAGTTAGTTGTCGTGGTTATTGTCCTGCTGCCTTCTGTTTTAACACTGCATTTTATTGTCCACGGAGCATTATTGCAATTATTATACGGCCAATGCGTTGTTGTTTCTCCATTTGAGTATTCTCCGCAATAATTCTGGCCATTGCAGTTGCATCCTGCTCCATGCCCGCAGCGAGCAGT
>VMTK01000033.1 GCA_013791585.1 Candidatus Falkowiibacteriota bacterium | reverse complement strand
ACTGCTCGCTGCGGGCATGGAGCAGGATGCAACTGCAATGGCCAGAATTATTGCGGAGAATACTCAAATGGAGAAACAACAACGCATTGGCCGTATAATAATTGCAATAATGCTCCGTGGACAATAAAATGCAGTGTTAAAGAAGAGGGCAGTACAACAGAGACCACGACAACTAGCTGCGGCGGGAGCAGCGGCGGAGGCATGAGCGTCATAGGCACAACCGACCACACCGGCTTTTTCAGCTTAGGCGAATTTAACGGAAAACTTTATGCCGGAACTTATCAATTGAGCAAAGATTCAAAACTATACAGTTATCCGCCATGGGCGCATGTTGCTTCAGTAAAAACAGGAGAAAGCATATATGATATTCAAGAATACAAAGGGTATATTTATCTAAATACTGAAAATCACGGCAGGATATTCAGATCTTCCGATGGCAAGAGTTTTACAAAAGTTTTTGAAGATACTCAAGCAAGTTATGTGCTCGGATTTAGCTTAGCGGAATTTAATGGAAATTTGTACGCGACTACTCAAACAATGCCGGAATACGGCGGAAAATTAAAGATTTGGAAAACAAGCAATGGAACAAATTGGAGTCAAGCAAGCCTGCCGATAGATACAACCAAATATTGGGTCCAGAATTTGGTTGAATATAAAGATAAATTATATGCATTTATTCATGATAGAGACAACGCTAATGATGTTGGCTATTTTGTGACTTCAGATGGAAATTCTTGGAGCTGGGTTGATTTAGAAAGTGGCGCAGGCAATGTAGGTCTTAAAGGAGGTGTTGTTTGGAATGATAATATTTGGATACTTGGCGAAGATGTTATTAATGAAAGCTTTTATAAAGTTTTTAAATTTAATGGAACAAACATTGTTGAAATGTATAGATATGATGGCAGACCATACGCGACAGATATAGTTGTTTTTAATGAAATATTGTATTTATCGGATTCGGTAAGTTGGAATGCCACAACAGGCAATGCGTCTTTATACAAATCTTCTGATGGCTCAAATTGGGAGAAAGTATATGATTTTCCAGAGCCTGAAACTATGGCTATGCAAGTATATAATGGCGCGCTGTATATTACGACCAAACATAGAGGCGAGGAGGGAAAGGTTTATAAATATACAGGCGAGTAGCCATAGCGCTATCCAAAGCATCGCTTGCGATTGTTGCTCCCGCAAACAGCCGGTGTTAGGCGGCGATTTCTGGAGGCGGGCGGGGTTGTTAGGAAAAAATATTTGCGCAAAAATCGCTGTTTTTTCAAACAGCGGTTTAGGTATAGCCATCGCAAAAATATATTTTATAGTATACTGTAATTTATTTGACAGATATTTATAGTACACTGCGGCATGCAATATGAGTAGTAATATTAAAATATTTAAGAAACAATAAAAGAACAAATATTGACATTAAATTACATTATGTATATGATACATTATGTATATGATACATTACATTTTAACAAAATAAGAATATGAAGTTTTATAACAGAACCAAAGAATTAAAATATTTATCTTCAATAAATAAATTAGCTGATAGAAAAACGCAATTAACCGTTTTAACCGGAAGAAGAAGAGTGGGAAAAACAGAGCTTGTAAAACATTTTTTAGCCAAGCGGCAAAACAGAAAATTTTTTTATTTTTTTATCGCCAAGAAAAGATCTAATTTGCTTTTACAGGAATTTTCCGCCATATTGGCCAAGCAATACCCCATATTGACAGCTGAATTTAAAACATGGGAGCAGTTTTTAAAATTCATTTTTGAGATTAGCCGCAAAGAAAAAATCATTGCGGTCTTTGATGAATTTCAAAATTTTAAATATATTGACAGTTCAGTGTTTTCAATTTTGCAAAAATATATTGACCAATACAAAGACAAGTCAAAATTAAATTTAATTGTTATCGGCTCAATTTTTACCTTGATGGAAAAAATTTTCTATAATTCCAAAGAACCGCTTTTTGGCAGAGCCAACCATAAATTATTGTTAAATCCTTTTGCGTCTAATGAAGTAAGAAAAATTTTATTGGATAATAAGAAAAATGATTTTATTGACCTTATTAATTTCTACGCGGTATTCGGAGGAATTCCCAAATATTATAATGACATTGATAATTTAAATATTTATAATAAAAACTTTGATATTATTTTAAAAACTTTGATATTTAATGAAAACGGCTTATTAAAAAGAGAGGGATTTGATTTAGTGGCTGATGAATTTGGCAGAAACTATCAAACATATTTTTCAATTTTACAATCAATCGCCGTTGGAAAAACAAAAACAAGCGAAATATCCAATAACACAGGCATTGCCGTCGGCACTTTGTCGCAATATTTGGAAAAATTAGTTTTTTATTATAAATTAATTGACCGAAGGATGCCGTTATTGGACGAAAAAACAAAAAAAAGCCGCTATAAGTTAAATGACCAATTTTTAACATTTTGGTTCCGCTATCTTTACAAAAATTGGAGCATGGCTGAATTAAATAATTTTGAGCCGATTATTTCACATGTTAAAAAAAACATAAATGCCCTGTATGGCATAACTTTTGAAACTATAATCAAAGAAAGCATTATTAATAAAGAAATAACAAATTTTCCAATAAAAACCGTGGAGGATATTGGTTCTTGGTGGTCAAGGCAGGAAGCCGAAATTGACATTTTGGCTGTCAATAAAGACAAAAGACAGCTTTTCATGGGGGAGTGCAAGTTAAATAATAAGAGGGTTACATATCAGCTTGGAATTGATTTAAAAAAGAAAGGGGATCTAATTAAATGGCGGGCTAAGCAAAGAAATAATTTTTTTGGAATTTTTACAGTAGGAAAAATTAATAGCGAATTAAAAAGCAAGTTAAATAAAATTAAAATTCAAGTTTGGGAAATGGAGTAATCAATTATAAATTAAGCAGCAAGACACAATTAAGAGAATTATTTATTTTAAATCAATTGCAAAATGCCGGCCATATTCCAACCTACGCTCCTCAAGGCGATCTATCCGTTGATGGTTACACTTTTGAGATTGGAGGAAAGAATAAAAACGAGAAGCAAATAAAAGGCGTTAAAAAATCCTATTTGGTTTTAGATGGCATAGTAGCGGCTGACAAAGGCAAAATTCTATTATATTTATTCGGATTTCTTTATTAATTTTTAAAATAATTACTAATATGGCAGAAACACAAAAACACGCGGCTTCGCCTTAAAACACAAAAACACGAAAACACAAAAATACTCGGCTTCGCCTTAAAACACGAAAACACGAAAATATTAAAATATGAAAGCGCTAAATAATGAAAACAATAAAATAACAGGCAGAAAACATAAGTGTTTTCCGTGTTTCCGTGTTTTCGTGTTTTTGTGTTTTTGTGTTTCAGTGTTTTTGTGTT
>VMTK01000073.1 GCA_013791585.1 Candidatus Falkowiibacteriota bacterium | reverse complement strand
GCCAAACTCGGAAATTCTAATTCATCAGGTGATGGGCGGTTTTGAAGGCCAGGCAACTGACATAAAAATTCGCTCCGAGCATATCCTAAAAATCAAAGACAAGCTTAATAAACTGCTTGCCTTTCATACCGGCCAGACAATTTCCAGAATAGAAAAAGACACTGACCGCGACCATTTTATGTCAGCGGAAGAAGCTAAAAAATACGGGATAGTTGATAAGATTATTACGAAGTGATTTTCGCGTAACTCATAACACGTAACGCGTAACGGGGTGATGCTGGAATGATGTATGAATTTTTGTTGTTAGCTTTTATCAATTACATATAATAACTTGTTATCGGAAGTAATTAAAAGTTTTTTAAATTTTCTTTTAGAAAATTTATTATTGGGGACTATTTTTTATTTTCTTTAACTGGTTATACAAAAAAAATTATGAAAACCATGGAAATGGGCAACTTGCCCGAACAAAGAAAAGCTTATGAAAATGAAGTTAAAAAAACAGCCGACTCCGGTCTAAGTAGATTTTTAAAAGCAATTATTTGTGATGAGTACGTGCTTGATGCTAATGACATCATCCGTAGCGATGCGGATGAGGAAGATAACCTAAGGCATATTGCTGAACGCTGTGACGATAAAAGATATGAAGGACTCGAACGAACCAAAAACTCCAGCTTGAGAGACAGAAGTTATATGAATAGAATAACAGGTAACATTACGCTAGCAATTAAAGGAATTATTAATGGAAAAAAAATAAGAATTTCACATCCTGAGGATAGCAATGAATTTAAGGGAACAGTTGATGGGCAAAATATACCAAAAGATGATGCTGAAAAAATTTGGAACAAGTATATTAAAGATGCAAGAGAGAGAAGCGAAAGACTAGAGAATGTTAAAGAAAGAAAACCAGTTGAACGAATGGAGGCTGTTTGGAAAGCAAAGGCCGAGAAAAAAGAAAAAAAATTATTAAACACAGAAAAGAAATAAATACTTTTTATTCCCGCCTCGTCGCAGTCTTCCCGCAATACTGCGGGAGACTGCGACTGTAAACCGCGCTAAGTATGGCAGTTAGAAACAAAATATTTACACCAAACGAAATTTATTTTATTACTTTTACAATACTTGGTTGGAAGCATGTTTTTACAAATGACAAGTATCGCAATTTATTATAATTTTCCTTAAAAACCAAAGGCCACCCCGAGATGGGATGGCTTTGGCGGTGGACCCGACCGGATTTGAACCGGCACTTCACGTATGTCAAGAACGGCGTGCTACCATTAACACTACGAGCCCGAACCACACATTCAGTATAAACCAAAAAGAACCCTCTTTCAAGGATTCCTTAGGTTGACATACGTGTGATGCCCATAGCTATGGACACGCCGTTTTGTTATTATCAGCATAGCACAACTATAAATCTTGTCAAGCTAATTTACCCGCAAGCAAATTTAAAAATTAAAAAACAGCTAATTTAAAGTAAAAAATGATAAAAAATTCCCGCCTCGTCGCAGTCTCTCCGCAGAGGACTGCGACGCCAGACCGCACCGTCACAGTCCCTTTCAGGAGACTGTGACGCGGCTTAAAGAATATGGCAGTTAGAAATAAAATTTATACCAAACAAAATTTCCCGCCTCGCCGCAGTCTCTCCGCAGAAGATTCTGCCGGTGAGCGAAACAATCAACAACTTCCAATACTCTAATGCGCTATCGTATATTCCAATAAAAAAAGAATATGAAATCCACAAAACAAATTATCGTTCAGGGAGCAAAAATATCTTTATTGCTGCGCCCTGATAATAATGATTATATCTCGCTTACAGACATGGCTAAAAAATTCGGCGATGATGTTTTGATATATCAGTGGATGAGAAAACCGCAATACTGTGGAATTTTTAGGCATTTGGGAGCGTATGCACAACCCGGATTTTAAAGGTATCGAATTCGAGACCTTTAAAAAACAAGCTGGGATGAACAGTTTTTCGCTTACGCCGAAAAAATGGACAAAAGCGACTAACGCAATCGGCGTACTTTCCAAGGCCGGAAGATATGGGGGAGGCACTTACGCTCATATTGATATTGCTTTTGAATTCGGCTCTTGGCTATCAGCTGAATTCAAGCTTTATTTAATAAAAGAATTTCAGCGATTAAAAATAGAAGAAAATAAACGGCTGGCATTAGGTTGGGATGTAAAACGAATCCTTACAAAAATAAATTACCGCATTCATACTGATTCTATTAAGGCGCGCTTAATTCCGAGTCGCATCTCTAAAGCGCAAGCAAGCATTATCTACGCGAACGAAGCAGATTTACTTAATATGGCGCTGTTTGGCATGACTGCTAAAGATTGGCGGAATAAAAATCCTAATAAAGACGGGAATATCAGAGACTATGCGGATGTTTCTCAATTGGTTTGTTTAGCCAATCTGGAAACGCTTAATGCCGAATTTATCAGGCAAGGAGTTCTATCGAGCAAACGGTTGCTGCGCTTAAATGAAATTGCTATCATACAAATGCAATCTTTGCTGGGAAATCCAGAAGTAAAGAAATTGGAATCACCCAAAAACTAACTCTAATTTGAAAATAATAAAAAATTTTCCCTATTGTAATTTTCCGAGAAATAATCTACTATAAATAAAGGAGGAGGAATAAACATATCCTCTTTTTTATTTTACTAATAAACGCATTGCGCGCTGTGAGTTACGAGCTGCGCGTTATGCGTTATGCGAAAAAATATGACAACTGACAATAACTTGGCGGAAGAATCAATAAAAGAAACAAAAGCGGAAAAAAAAGAAGCAAGCGAAAAAATGACAGCCGCCATGTCGGCGGTTGAGCAGATAAAAACCAGATTCGGCGAAGGCGCCATTATGAAATTCGGCGAATCCAGAAAAGTTGATGTTGACGCCGTGCCAACCGGCTGCTTGTCAATTGACATAGCCCTGGGCATTGGAGGAGTTCCAAGAGGAAGAATAATTGAAATATTCGGCCCTGAAGCAAGCGGCAAAACCACTTTGGCCCAGCATATTGTCGCTGAAGTGCAGAAGCTGGGCGGAATTGCCGCTTTTATTGACGCCGAGCATGCCCTGGACCCTGACTACGCGAAAATAATAGGGGTTGACGTAAAAGAAATGCTTATTTCCCAGCCGGATACCGGAGAGCAAGCGCTGGAAATACTGGAAACATTAGTAAGATCAAACGCCGTTGATGTTGTAGTGGTAGACAGCGTAGCCGCGCTGGTTCCGCGAAAAGAAATAGAAGGCGACATGGGCGATTCGCACATGGGCCTGCAAGCCCGGCTGATGAGCCAGGCTTTGCGAAAACTTACGGGCGTTGTTTCCAAATCAAAAACAGTGGTAATTTTCATAAATCAAATCAGGCATAAAATCGGCGTATTTTTCGGCAACCCGGAAGTAACAACAGGCGGCAACGCGCTAAAATTCTACTCTTCTGTCAGGATTGAAGTAAGGCGATCAGCGCAAATTAAGCAAGGCGACAGAATTATCGGCAACAGGGTAAAGACAAAAATAGTAAAAAACAAAGTGGCGGCTCCATTTAAAACCTGTGAATTTGATATTATGTATAATGAAGGCATTTCCATATCCGGCGATTTGCTGGATACCGGAACCGTTTACGGCGTAGTCAGCAAGTCGGGAAATTCCTACAGCTACGGCGATATTAAGCTGGGCGTAGGCCGCGAGAACGCCAAAAGGTTCCTGCGCGCCGACAAAAAGTTAATGAAAGAAATAAGAAAGAAAATAATGAGCGAGGTTAAGGCGAGGGAGATGGAAGAATAGATTTAAGCAAAAAAAAATAAAAAAAACAAAGGCGCTCCGATGGACATCGGAGCGCCTTTGTTTTTTTTATTTTAAAATCTCATTAAATCATAAATCTGAAATCGTAAATCGTAAATCAAAAATCCCTACGCCCTCTCCGCATACTCCCCTGTATCAGTATTAATCCTGATAACATCGCCTTCGTTGATAAATGAGGGAATAAACCCTTGACAAGCAAAATTTTTAATGATACAATGAAGTTAACATTTTTGTTAACCTTTTTACATCATTGAATATTGAATATGGAGCAGGAACAATTAACAAACCTAATAGGAAAGCTAAAGATTTCAGCTGATCAAGTTTTGCGGGAAGAATCCGAGATGATTTTTTTACGCGCGCTTGCCAGCGATAAGCTGGGCGCGAAGACTGTTTTTTACGGCGGAACAGCTATGCGCCTTGCCTATGATTCGCCGAGATTTTCAGAAGACATTGATTTAATAGCGATAAAACCGCTTGATTTTTCAGAATTTAAAAAATTCATTAAAAAAACCGCTGAAAATAATCAAAGCTGGAGTATTAAGGATATAAAAAATAAACGGCAAACTATGTTCGCGCTGATTTTAATTAAAGACAGCAAATTAAAGCATAATTTTTCAATTAAAATTGAAATTCACAAGCCGGCTAAAAAGCCGAAGCTGGACCAATCCCTGTTATTAATAAAAAGCCCTATCAGCGTTTTGGAGCCCTTGCTGTTGGTTCCGAGCATAGACAAATTAAAAGAATTAAAATTAAAAGCGCTGGCAGGGCGGAGAAAAGCCAGAGATATTTTTGATTTATGGTATATTGCGCGCCTTCTCAGGCAGCCGTTTCTTTTTCCGGCAAAACTGCCGAAATACTCCAAAAGAGAATTCACTAATGAGCTGAAAGTGTTTTTGCCAAAAAATTATTACCCAATAATAAACGAACTTTATGAGCAAATTAGCAAAACAAATTAAAAATATCCCAAAAAGTTATTTTTCACTGAATGATATTAAAAAAATCAGCCCTCTTTCAGAAGGAGGATTAAAAGTGGCGGTTAGCCGCATGGTTAAGAGCGGAGAGCTGATTAATCTTGCCAGAGGAATTTACGCCAACGACGAGGCCAGAGTTGATTGGGAAAAATTAGCCGTAGAATATTATATCCCGAGCTATCTTTCTTTTGAATGGGCATTGGCTAAATATAATATTTTAAGCCAGCAGCCGCGCCAGCTTGCTTTAGCAACAGCCAAAAGAAGCAAAACAGCGGAAATCGGAGAAAAAACAATAACTTACCATCATTTAAAAAAAGAATTGTTTTGGGGATATAAAAAAATAAACAGCGCGTTATGCGCGGAGCCGGAAAAGGCGTTTCTGGACTTGGCTTATTTGTCTTTAAACGGATACGCCAAGTTTGATCCTGAAGAAATGAATATTAATCTGTTAAATAAAAATAAACTGAAAAAATATTTAAAAAAGTTTGATAATAAGAAATTGGAAAGATTGATTAAGCCGATTATATAAAAAAATATTCAAGCTATTGGCTCGTTCTATTGGTTAAAAAATAAAAGATGAAATAAAATAAAATGAAGGCGCCCCGATAAACATCGGGACGCCTTCATTTTTTATTTTAAAAATCTCGGTTTCAAAACATACAAACTTCTGAATTTTTACTTCTAACTTCTTACTTCAATCAAGCCCTCTCCACATACTCCCCGGTATCAGTATTAATCCTGATAACATCGCCTTCGTTGATGAACATCGGGACGCTTACCTCCATGCCTGTTTCCAGCTCAACCATTTTATTCACATTGCCGGCTGAATTGCCCTTTACCCCTGGAGGAGCGCTTACGACTTTTAAATCTATTTTAACAGGCAAGTCAACAGCAACCGGCTTGTCTTGAAAATATAATATATTCACATCAGTGCCGTCTTTTAAAAATTCAATTTTTTCTCCAATTTGATCAATGGGCAAGCTAAACTGTTCATAAGATTTGTTGTCCATGAAATAAGCTTCATTTTCGTCTTTGTACATAAAATTAGCTTTCTTTTTTTCAGTATCCGCCTCTTCCGCCTTGTCATTGCCCTGGAAAGTTTTTTCCAGAACAGCGCCGTTAATCAAATTCTTCAGCTTGGTTTTTAAAACAGCTCCGCCGCGTGCCACCTTGCTGTGCTCGGTCTTAATCACTATGAAAGGATGGCTGTCAATCTGCAGTAATTTGCCTAATTTTATTTCATTTATATTTAACATAAATATTAGGGATTAGGGATTAGGGATTAGGGATTAGGGATTAGGGATTAGTTAATTAGTTGATTGGCAATTATGTTTCAAGTATATTTTTATATAGCTTAGGTTCGCGTATTTAAAGTTAATAAAAAAAACAGGGGTTAATAATATACATATGGGATAATTTCCTAATTAACTAATCCCTAAGCAACTAATTAACTACGCTTTATCTGCTTACAAACGGCAACAAGGCCATAACGCGGGAACGTTTAATGGCTTCGGCTAATCTGCGCTGATGCTTGGCGCAGACACCTGTTCTTCTCTTGGGCAGAATTTTGGAATAGCCATTGATAAAACGGCGCAAGGCGCGGGTGTCTTTATAATCAACTTCTTTAATGTTATTAACGCAAAAATGGCATTTTTTTTCTTCTTTTCTTGGGTTGTCCATATATTAAAATAAGAAAAAATAATAAAATAATAAAATAATAAAAATAAGATATTATTGCGTATTTTTATTATTTTTTTCTTGTTCTTATTTTATTATTTTAGAATGGTATATTTTCCACTTTAATTTCTTCTTCTGCGGGATTCGCGTCTTCGCCTCTTCCTGTCGGCTCGTCAATATTAATTATCGGTTCGCTTGAAACTGACGGCTGTTCTTCAGGAGCTGGCGGCTGATCCGCCTGCGAAGAAGATTGTCCGCCCTGTCCCGCCCCGCCCAGCATAATCATGTTTTCAGCTATAATTTCAGTGCGATAGCGCTTAATACCGTCTTGCTGCCCTAACCAGTCGCGAGTTTGCAAACGGCCTTCAATATAAACTTTGGATCCTTTATGCAAGTACTGCCCGCAAATTTCCGCCAATCTCGTCCATGCAACTACATGGTGAAATTCTGTTGTCTTTTTTTGCTCGCCTGTTTGAGAGTCTTTCCAAACAAAACTTGTTGCTACATCAAAAGAAGCAACGGTTTTGCCTGTTGGCGTAGTTCTTATTTCCGGATCGCGGGTTAAATTGCCGATGATCATTGCTTTGTTTAAATTCATACTTTTATTTATCCGCAATTATTCATGCGCGCCCCAAGGGGAGAGTAATGGCGGATAGAGTTAATTATTAACGCGAATATTTATTAATTTATTATCACTTTGTTATTTATTAATTTATTGGACTAAAGCTTTAAAAATAATTCAATAAACTAATAAATTTTATTTACCTATTTTATGTTTGTTTTATTCAAGCTATCTTTTTCGGTATATTTATCTATTTATAATAGGTCATTTGTTTCTAAAATTCTATCCAGTTTTTCATCCAAATCTTCTAATCGCGCTTTGCCTTTATCCGCTTTAGCTTTTTCTTTTGATTCTTCAATTTCATTGATTTCTTTTTGCTTTTTAGCGGCTATTTTTTCGCTTATTATTTTTTCTTGCTCAATTTCTGAAGCGCTTTTTTGCTTCTTATTTACTATTTGATGCCGCAAAACTTCATTTGCCATGCGCAAGGCCTTATCAACCTCGTTTAATTTTGCGCCCGGCAAATCAAACTCAGCTAAATAATAATAACCATGATGAAAATGCTTAATCGGATAAGCCAATCGCTTTTTGCCCCAATTTTCATTATGAGTAATACTGCCTTCATTGCCGATAATTATTTTTTTTATTTTTTCTAAAATCGGCTCCAGCTCGTTTTCGCTGTATTTATTGGAAATTATATACAGCATTTCATAATGCGGAATCTCCGATGTTTTATTTCTGGACATAAATTTATAACACTCAAATCTACAAATCTTTTATTTAGTATTCGTAGATTTGAATATCATTTGTAGATTTGAGCGCAGTAATTCGTAATCATAAAAAAATCCCCGGATATTCTCATGGCTTTGCGTAAAAAGCAAATATTAGGGATATTGAGAATACCTTTGGCTCGCATGATAACCGGAGCCGTCTCAAATATATTGAGACACGGGAAAGGTTTTAAATTGTACTGATACTTTAGCACGGCTTTAAAAAAATTGCAAGAGCGGAGATTTTATGTTAATTTTAGAGATATGGAACTGACATTGCTTCTTCTATATCTCTTTTTTATGTCCACCATAGCCATGGCGTTTTTGTCGCTCGCGCCATGGCTGCCTTCGCGCGGAAAAGATATGAAAAGAATATTCAAGCTTGCCGGATTAAAGCCCGGCGAAGTTTTTTACGATCTTGGATGCGGCGAAGGAAAAATAGTCTCTTGCGCCGCCAAGCAATACGAGGCGCGAGCAATAGGCATAGAACTTGCCCTGCCTTTGTATTTCATCTGTAAAATCAGGCAATTATTTAATTGTAAAGAAAATATAACTTTTAAATTTAAAAATTTATTTAAAGAAAATTTATCGCGCGCGGATGTGATTTATGTGTTCGGCATGAAAGGCAAGCTAAAAAACAAGCTAAAACCAAAACTGGAAAATGAATTAAAAAAAGGCGCTCGCGTCGTATCATATTCTTTCCCAATAGAAGGATGGATCCCGGAGATTATTGACAAGCCGACTAAAAAGGATTTAACGATATATTTATATAAAATACAGTAATTTGAAATTGGTAATTGGTAATTTGGATTTTCGCCGCATGCTTACGGTAGAAAAAACTAATGCCCAAATTTCAAATTTCCAATTTCTAATTACAGTCTTATGAAATACTTTTTTGCCCTAGGCAACAATCCAACATTATCAATAGCTGAACTGTGTTCTGTTTTGCTTAAAAAAACCAGCGCCCAAAACGCGAAAATTTTAAATAAGAATATTTTTATTATTGAAACAGACAAAGCTCTAAACGCTGCTGAATTAATAAAAAAGATCGGCGGGACAATCAAAATTGGAATTATGAATAATGAATTAGGAATTAGGAATTATGAAGAAATAAAAGAAGAAATAATACAATCTTTGAATGTTGGCGCGGTAAAAGGTAAGTTTAAATTTGGGATTTCTTATTACGGCAAAGTTCACTCCGGTAAAACCGGAGGCAAATTTAATATTAAGCCATTGGCGATGGAGATAAAAAAATATTTGCGTGAGCAAAATGTAAGCTGCCGCTGGGTTACCAGCCGCGAACCAACCTTATCCAGCGTAGTTGTGGAACAAAATAAACTAACAAGCAAAGGCGCTGAAATTGTCTTAATAAGCTCCCCTCTCCTTACCAAGGAGAGGGGCGGGGGCGAGGTTCTAATCGGCCAAACATTGGCTGTCCAGCCATTCAAGGAATTATCTTTCCGCGACTATGGCAGGCCGGCGCGCGACGACCAATCAGGCATGCTGCCGCCCAAGCTGGCGCAGATTATGATTAACCTTGCATTATCTCCCTCTCCTTGGCAAGAGCCTGTCCCGGTCATGAACAGGGAAGATGGCCGGGGTGAGATTATTATTTTGGATCCGTTCTGCGGATCAGGCACGATTTTGACAGAAGCAATGCTTATGGGATACGGCAATTTAATCGGCTCTGACAATTCAAAAAAAGCGATTGAAGACACGCAAAAAAATATTGAATGGATGAAGCAGAAGTTAGAAGTAAGAAGTAAGAAGTTAGAATTATTTCATAGAAGCGCTGTTGAATTGTCTAAATTTATTAAATTAAATTCAGTGGACGCGATTATTACGGAACCGTATCTGGGGCCGCAAAGAGGCAAAATTAATATTAATAATGTTATTAATGATTTGGAAGATTTATACAGCCGATCATTGGCTGAATTTAAAAAAATATTAAAACCAAATGGGCGAGTAGTTATGGTTTGGCCCGCCTACGCCAAGGCTTCGGCGGGCAAGCCCATTTTACAATTTATTAATCCCTGTTTAAAGGGGTTTGAAATAGTAAATCCAATTCCGGAAAATTTGCTAAATGACATTATAAAACTTACTGACAGAAACACTATTATCTACGGACGGGAAGGCCAAAAAGTTTGGCGGGAGATTGTTGTGCTGGAAAAATAATTATTTTAAAAAATAAAAAAGACTGAGAAATGTTAACTCAGTCTTTTTTTATTAAACTTTGACAATAAATTTTATTTACCGACCAAAAAATTACAAATATCTCCGTCTTGTATTATGTAATCCTTGCCTTCCGTTCTGATTAATCCTTTCTCGCGCGCCGCCTGCTCTCCGCCTGTCTTGATAAATTCTTCCCAATTTATAACTTCCGCGCGGATAAAACCTTTTTCAAAGTCAGTGTGAATTACGCCAGCCGCCTGCGGAGCTTTCGCGCCTTGCTTGACTGTCCATGCGCGGGTTTCATCCAAACCCGTGGTAAAAAAAGTAAGCAAGCCGAGCAATTCATAGGACGCTTTAATCAGCTTGTCCAAGCCGCTCTGCTCCAGCCCAAGCTCCTTGATGTATTCTGCCTGCTCATTTTCCGCCAGTTCCGCTATTTCCTCTTCCAATTTCGCGTTTAACATTAATGCTTTCCCGCCGTCATTTCCTTCTTTTTTCTCCCCCTCCTTATCCCGCCAAGCGGGAAAAGGGTCGGGGCGAGGTATCGCATTCTCGCCAATATTTAAAACATAAATAATCGGCTTGATGGTCAGCAGGTTCAAGCTCTTGATCATTTTCATTTCATCTTTCTCAAAACTCATTCCTCTTATGGTATTTCCCGCTTCCAGTTCTGTTTTAATTTTCTCCAGCAAATTTTTTAGTTTTATGGCATCCTTGTCTCCGCTCTTAGCTTCCTTTTCTGTTTTGGCGAATCTTTTTTCAACAGTCGCGAGATCAGCAAAAATTAATTCCATATTAATTGTTTCCTTATCGCTTTCCGCGTCAATCTTGCCGTGAACATGAGTGACATTGTCATCGGGGAATGTTCTTACCACTTCGCAGATAGCGTCGCACTCTCTGATATGCGCCAAAAATTTATTGCCCAGTCCCTCTCCTTTGTGCGCGCCCTTAACAAGCCCGGCGATATCCACGAACTCAATTATGGTCGGTATTATTTTTTTGGGCTTTGATATGGCGGCCAATTTTTCCAATCTGTTATCAGGCACCTTGACCACTCCGACATTCGGATCAATAGTGCAGAAAGGATAATTAGAGCTTGGCGCTTTTTTCTTGGTCAAAGCATTAAATAAAGTTGATTTGCCGACATTCGGCAGACCGACAATTCCGATTGATAAAGACATGTTTTAGGTAATTAGGTAATTAGTTAATTAGTTTTATTCCCTAAAATAATTTTCAAAACCTCATCTCTCTTTTCCTCCATTATCTCCTTGCTTTTTGCTTCTAAATTTAATCTTAACTTTAGTTCAGTATTAGAACCGCGGACATTAAACCAAAAATTAGGATATTCAACAGTAATTCCATCTAGTTTATTAATTTCTCCATCTTTATATATTTTTTCAATTTTTGCAAATACCGCTTCCTTGTTTTCAACAACTGAATTAATCTCGCCTGAATGATAATATTTTTTATATGGATCAATAAACTCTGAAACAGTTTTGTTGCTTTGGGAAAATTCTTGCAGCAGTTTCAAAATAATTATTACGGGAACTTCAAAGCATCCCAGCTCTGTGTTGAGAAAAAAATGCCCGGAAGATTCACCCGCGAAATAAGCGCCTTCTTTTATAGCTTGCTCTTTTATTAATGAATGGCCGACGCGAGTAACGATCGGAATACCTCCATTTTTCTCTATCAAATCGCGCGTAATTCTGCCCGGTCTTATATCATAGCAAATTTTCGCGCCCGGCTTTTCCCGCAAAAATATCATAGCAAGAATACCTCTAATTATTGACTGATCAATTGCTTCCCCGTTGTTATCAATGAAAAATATCCTATCGCCGTCGCCATCAATCGCAATTCCTAAATCCGCTTTTTCTTTTATTACTGTTTTTTGCAAATAAATTAAATTTTCTTCCTTAATAGGGTCTGCTTCGTGGGCGGGGAATGTCCCATCTAATTTAAAATTCATTTTTATTAATTCGCAAGGCAAATACTTAAACAGCTCTTCTGTATATTGAGCGCCCATGCCATTGGCAGGATCAACCGCGACTTTAAGCGGTTTTATTTTTTCTAAATCCGCAAACTGCAAATCATGTTCAATTTGCTTTTTCAAAACATCATCTTTTTTTAATATCTCGCCTGCAATCTTAGCTAATTTAAAATCGCCATTGACAACCTTGTCCCGCAAAAAATATATTCCGCTTTCTCCGCTGACAGGAAGCGCTTTCTCGCGGACCAATTTAAATCCGTTCCATTCTGCCGGATTATGCGAAGCGGAAACAATAATTCCACCGTCATAACCATAATTAGCAACAGCAAAATAAAAAGTCGGGGTAGAAGCAAGGCCGATATCAATTACATTCGCCCCTGCTTCGGTTAATCCCTTAATTAAAGATGATTTTAATTGAGGAGAAGACAGCCGCATGTCTTCCGCGACCACGATATTTGATTCTCCTGTCTTGCCGTCTTTTCGCCTAAGCTCAACATAAGCTTGGCCGAGAAGATAAGCTGTTTTATCATCCAAATCTTGTCCGTAAACACCGCGGATGTCATATGCCTTAAAAATTTCAGGGTTGGTTTTCATATATTGTTTTAAATGATAAATAATAAAAGAGTAATAACAATATTACCCTTTTATTGTACCAAATTTAAGCAATTAAATTAAGTCTTTTTAAAATACAGCCAAATTCCTCCCAGCCCCCACCATAAGGCAGCCAAGCTGAACATCCAGCCGACAAGCGGTATGGAAAAAATAAACCAGCAGACAACTATACCGACAACCATCGCCCAAATCATAGAATCTTTTTGTTTTTTCCAAAATTTTTCCAATATACTGCGTCCGATTAATATGCCAACTAAAATTTTACCGGTAAACAAAGCGATCAGCCAAACGCCCATTAGCAGAAAAGCCAGCGGGATGCCGATGAAAGTTATCAGCAATAATATGGATATTATCGGGGCTAAAAACATAACAACAACGCCCCAGCCGATTGAAGCGCCGGCTCTTTCTAACATTTTGTCTGTTAATTTCTTTATCTCTTTGCCCCACAAACTGATTAAAACCAAGCCGATAACCAAAGCGGAAAAAATAGAATAAAGCCGAACCCACGCCCAATTTATGGCTATAAATTTTTTCTGTTTTATCTTAGGCAGATTATGAGTAACTTCGCCCGCGACAATCGCGCCTTGGGAAATATTCGCTTCATTTTTATCAGTATAAATTACATTGCCGCCAATGACTGCGCCATCGCCTATTATTAAACCGGCTTCGCTTGTTTTTTGCTTGTCTATTTTTAATTTTACATCTCTTCCTACTTCGCCGGCAATAATCGCATCTGCCGCTCCGCCATATAGATCCCTGCCTATTTTTCCTCTTATTTCCCCGGCGGCCGCGCCAATCAGCATATCCATGCCCACGGACGCTCCTTTGTCCAATAAAACTCCGGCGCCAAAAGCCATGACATTGCGGGATACTGCTCCCCTGATAGTGACAGAATTTGCGGCCACGCGGACATTGCCAGCGACATCGCCGTTAATATTTATGGATTGGCCGGCGCAGATAACATCTCCTTCCACATTGCCGTTGATATTGATTGACTGGCCGGCGCAGATAACATCTCCTTTGATTGTGCCGTCAACAGTTATGGTTGTGCCAGCGGCAAAAAGATTGCCGTCTATAATTTCTTCTTCAGAAACATAAATAAAATTACCTGTTTTAGCTTCAAAAGCGTAAACAGACAAAGGCGCTGTCAGTAAAAACGCGAATAACGCGATGATTAAAAGTTTTGATTTTGCCATAAATTTTATGGTTAATTATAAAATAAAAAAATATTAAATTACTTGCCACGCTTGTATATTCTCCAAAATAAATATAAACTGATTATACTAATATCTTAACAAAAAATCATGAAAAAAGCCACTTGCCCCGCACCTTTTTCACTGGATATTAAAACTCATATGAAAAATAAAATTTATAATAAATCTACAAGCCAAAAATATATAGCATTAAAAAGGTGCGGGGTTCAAGAACTGCTAAAATTAAATATTAAATCCAGCGCTGATTTAATGCTGGCCAAAAGAAAAATAGCCAAGAAATACAAAATTGGAATTTTACGGAATTCGGATATTTTGGAAGAATTAAATAAATTCTCCGTAGAGACGCATTGCAATGCGTCTCTACGGAGAATTTTGCGCAAACGCGCTGTCCGCACCATGTCCGGCATCGCGCCGGTGGCGGCGCTGACCAAGCCGTACCCCTGCCCGGGAAAATGCGCTTACTGCCCGACAGAAAAAAATGTTCCCCAAAGCTATCTTTCAAACGAGCCCGCTGTTATGCGGGCGATTCACTGTAATTATAATCCATACAAACAAGTACAGCTGCGCTTGCGCGCGCTGGAAGCCAACGGCCATGAACCGACTAAAATTGAATTAATTGTTATCGGAGGAACATGGAGCGTTTTGCCGGAAAAATATAAATATTGGTACATAGCGGAATGTTTTCGTGGGGCGAATGATTATCAAAAAATTACAAATTATAAATTACAAATTACAAATAAATCTCAAATTCTAAATTCTAAATTACAAATAAATAAATTAAAAAAACAACTATCCAATGAACAAAAAAGAAATGAAAAAGCGAAATATAAGATTATCGGCTTGACTCTGGAAACGCGGCCGGATTATATTAATGAAAAAGAGTTAATGCAAATGCGAGAACTGGGATGCACCCGCGTTGAGCTGGGAGTACAGGCGATTGATGATAAAATTTTAAAATTAAACAAGCGCGGACATGGCGTGGATGAAATCGCGCGGGCAACCAAACTGTTGAAAAATTACGGATTTAAAATTACCTATCATATTATGCCCGGCCTGCCGGGATCAACTCCGGCTAAAGATTTGAAAATGTTCAAATGGTTGTTTAGCGATGAAAAATTCCAGCCGGATCAGATTAAATTTTATCCTACTATTGTGACAAAAGGCAGTCTGCTGCATAGATGGTGGAAAGCCGGCAAATACAAGCCGTATAGCGATAAAACTTTACGCAAATTGATTATCAACTGCAAAAAAGCCGTGCCAGAGTATGTGAGAATCGTCAGATTAATACGGGATATTCCGAGCGAATCAATCATTGCCGGAAATGTGATTACTAATTTAAGGCAGATTATGAAAGACGAGGGCGCGCAGTGCAAATGCATCCGTTGCAGGGAATCTAAAAATTCAAAATTCAAAATTCAAAATTCAAAATTATTTATTAAAAAATATAAAGCGTCTGGCGGCGAGGAATATTTTATTAGCTATGAATCCGAGGACAAAAAAACGCTTTACGGATTTTGCAGACTTAGAACACGAAAACACGAAAACACGAAAACACGAAAACAATTTAATTTTTTAAATAACGCGGCATTAATCCGCGAATTGCATGTTTACGGAGAATTAGTGCCGGTTGGATCGGATAAAAAAATTCAGCATGCCGGCCTGGGCAAAAAACTAATGGCGGAAGCGGAAAAAATCGCGCGAAGAAATGGACATAAAAAAATAGCCGTGATATCCGGCATCGGCGTCCGCGGCTATTATCGCAGATTGGGGTATAGATTAAGAGGTAGTTATATGGTTAAAAAATTAGATGAAATTGGAAATTAGAAATTGGAAATTTGGATTTGATTTTATGAATAACTAATTTCAAATTTCAAGTTTCTAATTTTTATCGTATTTGACATAATAATTTATAAATGGTAATTTCTGAGTATAATAAAAAATTAAAAAATATTTTGCTCTTAACAATCTTAAAAAAACAAGGAGACTAAAAAATGAACGGTTTTATAATTTTTTCAGGCAATTCAAATCCGAAGCTTTCACAAAAAGTGTGTAAATACCTTAGAGTTCCTTTAGGAGAAGCCAAAGTAAAAACATTCAGTGATGGTGAAATACAAATTGAAATAAACGAGAATGTCCGATCAAAAGATGTTTTTATCATCCAGTCAACTTGTGACCCGGTGAATGATTCGCTAATGGAACTCCTGCTGATGATAGACGCTTTTAAGCGCTCGTCAGCGAGCAGGATAACTGCCGTAATACCTTATTACGGCTATGCTCGGCAGGATAAAAAAGTCGCGCCTCGCGTTCCTATCAGCGCCAAACTAGTGGCAGATTTATTGCAAACTGCCGGAGCGCATAGGATAATCACAATGGACCTTCACGCAGGCCAAATCCAGGGTTTTTTCAATATCCCCGTGGACAATCTTTATGCCGCTCCTGTTATTCTTGATTACATAAAAGCCAATTTTCAAGACAATCTTGTAATGGTTTCTCCTGATGCAGGAGGGGTTGAAAGAACAAGGTGGTTTGCAAAACAGCTACACGTAGACTTGGCTATTATTGATAAGCGCCGAAGCGCGCCAAACAAAGCCAAGGCCATGAAGGTCATAGGCGATGTTAAAGGAAAGATTGCGATTATCCTGGACGATATGGTTGATACTGCCGGAACATTAACTGAAGCCGCTCATGTGTTAATTACTAATGGCGCAAAAGAAACGCACGCATTTTGCGCGCATCCTGTTCTATCCGGCAAATCAATTGAGCGGATAACCACTTCACCTTTGAAAACTATGGTTGTGTCAGACACTATTCCTATTAACGGAAATGATATCGCTTGCGATAAAATTAAAGTCTTATCAGTCGCGGATATTATTGGAGAGGCGATAATACGCAGCCACAAAGG
>VMTK01000065.1 GCA_013791585.1 Candidatus Falkowiibacteriota bacterium | reverse complement strand
GCAATTGGAATGGTCGCCAATAACGCAGTATTTATACAGGCGCATGGCGGCACTATATTAGAACTTTGGGGTGCTGGGGATAGCACAGAGCCCACTCAAAAGGTAACATTCAAAACAAACGGCAACGTCGGCATCGGGACGACGAACCCGCAGTTTACTTTGGTAGTAGCTTCTCCTTTAGTAAGCGCTAATATTGCGGTTGTTGATAGCGGTGATTCTTATAATAGGCGGGCTCAGATCGGGCACTCGGACGGCAATGGCGGGAATTTACTTTTATGGGATGATAGTAATAACATAAATGTTAGTATCAGTTCATATGGTTCTTCTTATTTTAACGGCGGCAACGTCGGCATCGGGACGGCGGCGCCAACGCAAAAGTTGGATGTAGCGGGTTATATTAAAGGATATTCGGCAGGAGGCAGGCGGTATAGATCCTCTGACCAGGCGGCTGCGGACGGGGTTCAAGTAAGAGTAAATATTGATGCCGAGAATTGGGATTTAAGAGGTAATTTTAGCGATTATAGGTTTACAGCTCCTGTAACCGGATACTATCAAATCAATGCTTCAATCGCTTATTGCAGTACTATAGATAGAGCTTTTTACGCTACCTTTGTTAGAAAAAATGGAGGAACAACAATAATGGAAACTCATCTTCATGCTAGCGGAACAAATTGCGTTGTTCCAACCATAGGTGATATTAGGCGTCTTAATGCCGGCGACTATATTGAGTTGATTGCTTATCAGGGCAATGCTTCAGGCAATACCCCTATACATGGCGGAAATGCCTATACTTATTTGTCCGTTCATTTGCTGTCCGTGCAGTAATAGCAAGCCACCTAATATACCATTTTATTACTAATTTTTCCGCTTAGGCGGAATTCATTGAAAATCATGGGAATTTGACAAAAACATAATTTTTGCTATAATAATATTACTTAATATAATAAGTAAAATATTGTTTATTTAATTGTTATAATATGGAATTAAAAGATATAATTTTAGAACAAAATTCGCATTGGAGCGGCAAAGAAATAAAAAGCCGCTATGTTCGCAGAGAAATAATAAGCGGCTTTAAATTAAAATCAAATTTTTTTGAAGTTATTACAGGAGTTAGAAGAAGCGGGAAATCCACTATTTTTAATATTTTGATTCAAGATTTAATTCAAAAACAAAAAGCGCGCCCTAAAGAGATTTTATTTATTAATTTTGATAATCCGAATTTTATTCCTTTTTATAACAATGTTCAAAAGCTTGATGAAATTATTAATACAGCGGAAATACTTGCGCAAACTAAAATAAAATATGTATTTTTGGATGAAATTCAAAATATTTTATTATGGGAAAAATGGGTTAAAGCGAAATATGATCAAAAAATATTTAAAAAAATATTTGTTACAGGATCAAATTCAAAATTGCTTGCCAGCCAATATATTTCCCGCCTTTCAGGAAGATATTTCAGTTATTTCAACCTGACGTTTTCCTTTAGCGAGTTCTTAGAGTCTAACAAGCAAAAATATTACGGCAAATATGCTGATAATTTTCCAATAAAAAATAAGCTGGTTGCTTTATTTGATAAATATTTAAAACAAGGAGGATTCCCGGAAGTTGTTATTAATAATGATGCTGATATTTTAAAAATTTATTATCAAACTATTCTGTTAAAGGATGTTATTGACAATAATAAAATCAGGGATTCTTTTAATCTAAAACAGATAGCTTATTGGCTGATAACAAACACAACCAGCTTGTTCAGTTACAATAGCATTGCTAAAAATTTTGGAATTCATGAAAACACGGTTAAAGAATATATTGAATATTTAATCCAGTCTTATCTATTTTATGAATTAAAAAAATATGATTTTTCTTTAAAAAAGCAAAATATCAATAAGAGAAAAATATATTGCGCTGACAATGGGCTAATAAGCCAAGTCGGCTTTAATTTTTCTAAGAATAATGGCCGTTATCTGGAGAATTTAGTGTTTTTACAGCTTAAAAGGAGAAAACAAGAATGTTTTTATCACAATGAAAAATATGAATGCGATTTTGTTGTAAAAAGGGGCATAAAAATCCAACAGGCCATTCAAGTTTGTTATGAAATAAATGATAAAAATAAAAAAAGAGAATTTAACGGGCTGAAAGAAGCCATGGAATCATACGGATTAAAACAAGGATTGATTATTACGCATAATCAAAGTGAAACAATCAAGAAAAAAAATAAAATAATAACAATAATTCCAGCATGGAGATGGCTGTTGGAAATTGTTGATAAAGTTTAAAATTTAACCCGCATATTGTTTTGCGTCTTGTCGAAACAACTATGCCTATTTTTATGTCTAAGCCGCTAAAACTCATTTTAATATTATTAACATTCGGCTTGCTCTCCCTGCTATCTTTCAATTCCGCGCTCGCCGCCGCCTCCTCGGACGCCATCGCCATCCGCGTCATACCAAACACGGAGCATTACAGCGCCGCGCGCTGGTACGCGGAGCAGGGGTTTTCCGGCTCCCCTCAGTCATTAATCGTTGACGGCTATGAAGCCGTGCGCGACGGCCGGACAGTCTACGTGAACGCGGCCAATATCGCGGACAATAATTTGTACGTCAACATTTATTTGATTTCCTACAATCAAGATCCGGAGCAGGCGACCATT
>VMTK01000058.1 GCA_013791585.1 Candidatus Falkowiibacteriota bacterium | reverse complement strand
TGTTTTCAGTGTTTTCGTGTTTTTGTGTTTCCGTGTTTTCGTGTTTCAGTGTTTTCGTGTTTTCGTGTTTTTGTGTTTTCTGTGTTTTTGTGTTTTCAGTGTTTTCGTGTTTTTGTGTTTCCGTGTTTTCGTGTTTTTGTGTTATCATCAGCTCCCCTTCCCCGGAAATCAACACCAAACTATTGCGCGCTCCCGGAACCGCTCCTTTCACCAATAATATATTATTCTCTTTGTCAACTTCCACAATCTCCGAATTTTTCACAGTCACCTGATCGCCTCCCATTCTGCCGGGCATTCTCAATCCTTTGAACACATGAGCCGGACCTGTTGACCCGATTGAGCCGGGCATGCGAAGCTGGTCTTTGGTGCCGTGGGTTTTATCCTGCCCGTGAAAGCCATGCCTCTTTACCACGCCTTGAAATCCTTTTCCTTTTGAAACACCCTCAACCTGAATATTATCTCCAGCTTCAAACGTGCTTACGTCAATCTTGTCGCCGCGCTTTAATTGGCGTTCTTTGGCGTCTTTTGGCGCATCCGGCGAAATTCTAAACTCACGCAAATATCTAAAATTATTTAAATTTTTCATGTGTCCGCGCTGCGGTTTTTTGATATTCTTTCTTTTACGTTCACCAAACCCAACTTGGACAGCGCTGTATCCGTCTTTGTCCTCGCCTTTAACCTGAACCACCGTGCATGGTCCTGCCTGAACGCGGGTTACGCCGACAACTTTATCTCCCGGCCAAACCTGAGTCATATCTAATTTTTTTCCTATAATAAACTTCATACTAATATAATTCT
The DNA here is from genome assembly GCA_013791585.1 of Candidatus Falkowiibacteriota bacterium. Lineage (GTDB taxonomy): Bacteria > Patescibacteriota > Patescibacteriia > Patescibacteriales > VMTK01 > VMTK01. Next base: position 27,938 of record VMTK01000058.1, on the reverse strand, counting down.
AATCTACAAATTAATATTCAAATACCTCAAATTCTAATCATCAAAATAATTTGAATAAAAATCATTTGAAGCATTTGAATAGCATTTGTAGATTTGTGGGAAACAAAAAATTGGTCTTTTTCAACAAAAAACCAACTCTATAAACAATACTTTATTTACCCCGTTAAATAAAGATACTATCCTCGTTATATATTTATCGCAAAATATTCCTATATCTATATGGATTATTCAATAAAATAGGCGATATATATTTAACGGGGTTTACTTTGTTGTTCTATTTTTGTTGAATTTAACCTCGCTATTAGCATTAACTCTTATTTCAGCACTTTCTTGAATATTGTCAAGAGTTGCTTAAATCATTGTTAATGCAATAAATATAATTCTAATCTACAAATGCTATTCTAATGCTTCAAATAGCACAAATCAAATATTCATTTGAATTATTCGTATTTGAAGCATTTGAATGAATTAGAGGATTTGAATTATGTTATTACATTTTGATCTCCACATCCACTCCTGACGGAAGGCTTAAATTGGTTAGCGCCTCAACTGTCTTGGCGGAAGGATCAATGATGTCAACAAGCCGTTTGTGCGTTCTCATTTCATATTGGTCTTTTGCGTTTTTATGCACAAAGGTTGAACGATTTACGGTATATTTCTTTTTTTCAATAGGTAAAGGAATGGGTCCAAAAATTTTTGCCCCGCTCCTCAAAGCGGTTTCAATAATGGTTTTTGTTGATTGGTCAATGATTTTGTGGTCAAACGCTTTAATCTTAATCCTTATTCTCTGATTAAAATCATTATCGCTGTTTTCTTCAGCTTTTGCGCCTGGATCATCTTGTTTGTCTTTTGCTTCGGTCATGTTGTTTATTATCTAATTGAAAATTTCTTTTATTATGAACTAATGTGAGAATTTCAACATCTCTGCCTGATACTTTATAAATCATACGATAAGAATAAATAATTAATTCTCTTGTGTTTTGATTGTTTATTTCCGGAACAACTCTGCCAATATTAGGAAACTTATCTAATATTTTAGATTTCTCTAAAATATCTTTTAAAACTTTTACACTATAATACAATGAATCTCTTTTAATATAATCACCAATTTTTTCTAAATCATTTTTAGCTGTAAAAGTCCATTTTATCATGTTTATATTGTTATTTCTTGCTTTAATTCTTTAACACCTATAGTTCTGCCTTGCTTAACATCTTCTATGCCTTTCCGTATTTTATCTACAACATAAAGCTTATACATTATATCATCAATATTAACTGTATCTGGCAATTTAGAAATAACTTGTATTGCTTTTTGCTTTAATGTTTCCATAAATTTAAAACAAATATTACAACCCCGCCCTTCGCGAAGGGCGGGGCAAAATATCTATTTTATGATCTTTGTTACTACGCCCGCGCCGACAGTTCTTCCGCCTTCGCGGATGGCAAATCTCTGTTTTTCCTGCAAAGCGATAGGAGCGATTAATTTAATCTTTAAATTAACCGTATCGCCGGGCATAACCATTTCAGTGCCTTCCGGCAATTCCACTTCGCCCGTGACATCCGTAGTGCGGATATAAAATTGCGGCTTATACCCTTTGAAAAATGGCTTATGCCGTCCGCCCTCTTCTTTGCTTAAAATATAAACTTCGCCTTCAAACTCAGTGTGCGGAGTAAGAGTTCCCGGCTTTGCCAAAACTTGGCCTCTTTCAACGTCGTCTTTCTTGGTGCCGCGAAGCAAAACGCCCGCGTTGTCTCCGGCTCTTCCTTCATCCAATGATTTATTGAACATTTCTATTCCTGTCACCACTGTTTTTTGCGTATCGCGCAAACCGATAATTTCAATCTCTTCATTAACCTTGATAACTCCCCTTTCAATCCTGCCGGTTACCACGGTGCCGCGGCCTTCAATTGAAAATATGTCTTCAATAGGCATCAAAAAGTCTTTATCCGTGTCGCGCTTCGGCTCCGGGATGCTTTCATCTACGGCTTTTATCAAATCAATAATCGGCTGAGCGTCTTCTCCTTCAGAATTTTCCAAAGCTTTTAGCGCCGAACCCCTGATGATTTTTATTTCATCGCCCGGGAATTCATATTTCTTAAGCAGATCCCTGATTTCCTCTTCAACCAAATCAATTAATTCCTTGTCCTCAACCATGTCGCATTTGTTCAAAAACACGATGATGTAAGGCACTCCCACCTGTCTTGCCAAGAGAATGTGCTCTCTTGTCTGAGGCATTGGCCCGTCAGTGGCCGCCACGACTAAAATAGCGCCGTCCATCTGAGCGGCTCCGGTGATCATGTTTTTCACATAATCAGCATGGCCCGGACAGTCAACATGGGCATAATGGCGGTTCTCGGATTCATACTCAACATGAGCGGTGGCAATAGTAATGCCTCGCTCTCTTTCTTCAGGCGCCGCGTCAATCTGGTCAACTGTTTTAGCTGACGCTTTCAGGCCTTTAGCGGCCAAAACTTTTAAAATAGCTGCTGTTAATGTGGTTTTGCCATGATCAACATGGCCAATTGTTCCCACATTAATATGCGGTTTTGTTCGTTCAAATTTTTCTGCCATATTAATTTTATACGGCCCCCTGAAATATTTCCGATTTATGATTTTTGATTTTCAATTGAAATGCTTTATTAATATTCATAACAACACAAATCGCAAATCGGCAAATCGTAAATTCTCATGGGGTTCTTTGCCCTTATAAATTATATTAAAAGGCGGGCATCCAGCCGTCTTTAGTTATTTTAAAATTAAGATTGATGATTTAAAATTTAAAAAATTCTATCCGAATCAATAAATATTCCATCCGCAATCTAAAGTTTTAAATTTCAAAATCTCACATCTTCCAAATACTGCCTGTCTTCTTCAACCACTTCTTCAGCCGCTTCTTTGATGCCTGTTGGAATTGACCATGCTTTATTCAGAATTGACTTTTTTTCTTCTTTTTTATCAAAACCGGCAATGCTGCCGCTGTCAAATTTATTATAAAAATCATTATCTAAATCTATCTCTGAACCAAATTTGCCGTTAAACCGCCTATCCGCAAAATTATCATTGTTGCCGCTATTACCGCTAAATTCTTGCTCGCTTTTCCATATGGCGATGTCGCGGTTTATTTTATCAAGTAATTCATCCTCTGTCAAGCCCCGCACTTCGCTTTTGCCCAAAACCAAATTTTCATAATCTTTCAAATTCATTACCACATAAACATTGTCCGGCTTGGCGCTGTCAAAAACAAGCAGCCGATCCCCTGTTTTCTTCACTAAATCTATTGCTTTTTGCAGTTGATTTTGCATATTTTTATGCTATGGGTTATTTAATATAGAATGAGAGCCGCAACGTCTGGCAAAATATATTTCTTTTTTAATCTCAAAAGTAAAACGATAACTTTTGGTAATTCGGCCTTCCCAAACATTATAATATCCTTTAACTTTTTTCACTCTCAACGATGGATGTTTAATATTTTCTAAAAGAAAAATTAGCTGTTTATCTAATCGTTTTCTAATTTCATCTGAAAGCTTTTTATAATCTCGTTCAAAAAATTTTGTAAAGCGCATTCCCATATTACTTTTTTAATTCATCCAAAGCAGCTTTTAATTCTTTTTTAGTTCTATATGACTCGCCAACATTGCCTAATTTAATATCTCTTGTGGCTTCTTTTTCTTTTTTTTGCCATTCTTTGGTCCAAAACCATAGCTGATCTTTATCAATTATTTTTAAAATATACAAAAATTTCTTATATTCTTTACGAGGAATAATTACTAAATCATCGTGTTTTATTAATGTTTTAGGAATAGTAAGCGTTTCCATATATTTCTAAATTCTTCATGCTCTTATTCTATATTAATCTTTTAAAATCGTCAATATTATTTCCCCTCTTTCTTCCCGATAATTTCTTCGGCCACATTCCTCGGCGCTTCGCTGTAATGCAAAAATTCCATGCTGTAGCTTGCCCTGCCTTGCGTTATGGACCGCAGATGCGTGGCATAGCCGAACATCTCCGCCAAAGGAACTTTGGCGGAAACAACTTTTATATTATTTCTATCGGACATTTCTTCTATTTGCGCTCTCTTGGAATTCAAGTCGCCGATCACGTCTCCCATAAATTCTTCCGGAGTCACCACTTCCACTTTCATCACCGGCTCAAGAATAACAGGATCCGCGTTTCTGGCGGCTTCTTGGAAAGCCATTGAACCGGCTATTTTGAAAGCGCCTTCGGATGAATCCACGTTATGATAGCTTCCGTCAAAAACAGCGGCTTTGACATCAACCAATGGATAGCCGGCCAAAATTCCCTTGGTTATGGCCTCTTGTATTCCTTTGTTGATCGCCGGGATATATTCTCTTGGTATGGCGCCGCCTTTTACTTCATCAACAAATTCATATCCTTTGCCTTCTTCCTGCGGCTCTATTCTAATCCAGCAATGCCCGTATTGGCCGCGGCCTCCTGATTGGCGGATATATTTTCCTTCCGCTTCAGCCGGCTTTTTGATTGTTTCGCGGTATGCCACCTGCGGCTTGCCTACATTCGCCTCTACGTTAAACTCGCGCTTCATCCTGTCTACGATAATATCCAAATGCAATTCCCCCATGCCAGCGATAATCGTCTGCATGGTTTCTTCATCGCTTCTTACCACAAAAGTAGGATCCTCTTCAGCCAGCTTTGAAAGGGCAATGCCCATTTTTTCCTGATCAGCTTTTGTTTTCGGCTCAATGGCAATGGAAATAACCGGCTCGGGAAAAGTAATATTTTCTAACACGACTTGCCTTGATTCATCGCACAAAGTATTTCCGGTAGTCGTGTCTTTCAAGCCGATAACCGCCGCTATCTCGCCCGAGTAGACTTCTTGAACTTCTTCTCTGTGATTGGCGTGAAGACGGACAATGCGGCCTATTCTTTCCTTGTGCCCTGTCGCGACATTCACGACATAAGATCCGGATTTTAAAACACCGCTATAAGCCCTGATAAAGCATAATTTGCCGACATAAGGGTCAGTCGCGATTTTAAAAGCCAGCGCCGCGAACGGCTCGTCATCGCCTGTCTTTATTTCAATCTTTTTTTCTTTTTCTTTATCTTTGGGGTCAAAACCGGATATTGGAGGAACATCCAAGGGAGACGGCAAATATTCAATAACCGCGTCAAGCAAAAACTGAACGCCCTTGTTTTTTAAAGCTGTTCCGCAAAGCACGGGAACTATTTTATTGCCGCAAACCGCTTTTCTTAATTCTTTTTTTAAATCTCCGACAGGTATTTCTTCTCCGGCTAAATACTTGCCCATTAATTCATCGTTATTTTCAACAATGGCTTCAATCATTTTATTTCTATATGCTTGCGCCTTTTCTTTCATGTCGCCGGGAATTTCCGCATCTTCCCATTTTGTTCCCAGTTCATCCTGATAAATCATGGCTTTCATTTCAAATAAATCAACGATGCCTTTAAAATTTTCTTCAGCGCCTATGGGAAGCTGAATCGGATAAGCGTCTTTTGTAAGCCGCTTGTGTATTGAATTAATGTCAGCGTAAAAATCAGCTCCCATCCTATCTAATTTATTTACAAAAGCGATTCTCGGAACATTGTATTTATCCGCCTGCCTCCAAACAGTTTCCGACTGCGGCTCAACTCCGGCAACGCCGTCAAATATAACCACGCCGCCGTCAAGCACGCGCAAAGAGCGCTCTACCTCGGCGGTAAAATCAACATGCCCGGGAGTATCAATGATATTAATGCGGCAATCCTGCCCGCCCATCCACTTTGGCGCGGGCCAAAAACAAGTTGTTGCCGCGGAAGTAATAGTGATTCCTCTTTCCTGTTCCTGCTCCATCCAATCCATTTCAGCCGCTCCGTCATGAACCTCGCCGATTTTATGTTTTTTCCCGGTATAAAAAAGAATCCGTTCCGTAACGGTTGTTTTCCCGGCGTCTATATGGGCGATAATGCCGATATTTCTGGTTTTGTCTAATGCGTATTCTCGCGGCATATCTACAAAATTACGAATTTTATTACAAATTTACAAATTGTAATGTCATTAAATCAATCTTTTAAACTCTTCGTCTGTTAAACCTGCGTCACGAATTATACCCTTGAGAGTATAAGGGTTAACACGATTATTTCTTGGAATGATTATTTTGCGCTTTCCATCAGTCATCGCGATATGCTTAGTGCCGCAAGTTTTCAAAATCCAAAAATCAACTTTACTAAAAGCCCTAACAATTCTATTAGAAGACAGATCAGTAAATAGCATAAAAACTATGCGAACACTTCTACTTCTTTAACTTGAGCGCCTTTTAATTCTAATGCCTCTGTTTCAATATAAACCTTGATTGCATCTTTAATATTCTCCAATGCTTCATCTTGTGTTTCGCCTTGACTATGGCAGCCAGGAAGACTTGGCACATGAATATCGTAGCCGTATTCACTTTTATGAATTAAAGTCAAATATTTCATATTAATTTCTTGTTAGAATCGGTAAATGTATTTTTATATTAATTACGTAAATCCTTAATAAGATCCTCCGTATTGTCAAATCTCTTGAGATTGCCTGCCGGACACTCCTTCCTTGCCTCAAAAATCATTTTATCAATCATATTAAATTTTTTTTGAGTTTTAGTTTTTACTTGTACGCCCATTTATTTTAAAAAATTATACTATCTGGCGAAGTGCGCGAACGCTTTGTTCGCCTCAGCCATTCTGTGGACATCCGCTTTTTTCTTTATCGCGGCGCCTTCTCCATTAGCCGCGTCCATGATTTCGGCCGCTAATTTTTCAGCCATTGGCTTGCCTTTTCTTGATTTAGCCGCTTCAATCAGCCAGCGGCAGCCCAGATTAAAACGGCGGGGTCCGCGAACCTGATAAGGAATCTGATAATTGGCTCCCCCCACGCGCTTTCCCCTGATTTCAAGCAGCGGGCTTACCTGTTTTAACGCTTTGTTGAAAACATGCCTTGGGTCTTGCTTTATTTTTTCTTTAATCAAATCAAAGCATCCATAAACCACTTTTTGGGCTATGGATTTTTTGCCTTGCTCCATTATATAATTAATAAATTTGGCAATATCGGCATTATTATATCTTGGGTCTCCTTGAATATCCCTTTTTGGCGCTTGTTTTCCTCTCATATAAATTTTAGTATAATTCTAATCTACAAATTATTATTCAAATGCTTCAAATAGCTACAAATCAAATTATATTCATTTGAATTATTAGTATTTGAAGCATTTGAATATATTTGAGGATGTGAATTATGTTTATTTTTTCTCCCTCTTCGCTCCGTAACAGCTTCTGGATTTCTTTCTGCCTTCAACTCCCTGCGTATCATAAACTCCGCGCACGATTTTATATCGCACGCCGGGCAAATCTTTGGTTTTGCCGCCTTTTATTAAAACAATTGAATGCTCCTGCAAATTATGCCCCATGCCCGGAATATAAGCGGTTACTTCCATGCCGTTGGACAGTCTGACGCGGGCGATTTTGCGCAAAGCCGAGTTTGGCTTTTTCGGCGTTGTTGTTGTTACTTTCAAGCAAACTCCGCGCTTAAAAGCGGCTCCCCTAGGCAGCTTGGTTCTTTTTCTGTGCAAAGTATCCAAAGTAGTCTGCATGGCAGGAGACTTGCTTTTCTTTTTAGTTGTCTTTCGTCCTTTGCGGATTAATTGGTTTACTGTAGGCATAATGTAATTTAAAATTTACGATTTTAGATTTACCCAGCACTTTTAAAACAGTTTTATTTATCATCGTTAAAATATTCTTTTGCTGTATTTTTAATTCTGTCTAAAAAAGCGCGGTGTTTACGATTTGATTCAATAAAAATAAAAAATATGCCAAACTTTAAATCGGCAATCTTAAATCTAAAATCTAAAATTAAATATTGCTATTTTAATTTATCAAAATATAAAATATATGTCAAGCCCACCTTTTAAGCAGTTTTACTGCATCAAATTAAAAAACGCGGGGTCAAGCCACAATTTTAATTACAAATATTTTTTTATAACTTTAATAAAATCTTTAAAATCATTGACATCGCTTTGCAAAATGCCATAAAGCTGCTTTATATCCAAAGAAGGATAATTATGGATAGCTCGGTTGCGAAAACCAATCATTATTTTAAATTTCTCGGCGAAATTCTTGCTGATTATTTTCGCTTCTTGCATTTTTCCGGGAATATCTCCGTATCCTTCAGCCCTAATATCTCTTTCAGCTAAAATATATTGGCCTATATCAAGCATCGCCTCTATTCCGGCTACTATCCCAAAACTAACAGCCCAGACATTTTCTATTTCATTTTTTAAATCTTTCAACGGCAATCTTTGCAGCTTTTTCAATCCTTGATGAATTTTAAGCAAAGTATCTATTTTTTCTTGAAGCTGTTTTTTTAATTTTTGTGTCATAAAATTTACAAAGCGTTTAATTTTAATTTTAAAAATTGGTTATAAATATTGCTTAAATGAACATATTCTTCATATTCTCGCAGGGCATTAATTTGAAACATCATAAACGAAATCTTGTTTTTTCTATAAATTAATTTGCCTTCCAAATTTACAGTCTGCCTTAAAAGAGGCGAAGCGCTATTTAAATTAACAATATTAATTTCATGATTTGGAAAAATTTTAGAAAAAAATCCAATTAATTCTCCTTCTTTCCGCAAATAACTTTTTGGCTTTACTTTTCTGTCAAACAAAATTCCTATATCAATATCGCTTTCCTTATGCGCAAGACCCTTGGCTTGAGAGCCGAAAAGAAAACATAAAACCACTCTTTCTTTTTCAAAAAGAGTTTTTATTTTTTGTTTATATTTATATTGCAAAATTGTTTTTTTAACCGGATAATTTTCTAATTTCATATACCATTAATATAACAAATTGAAAGTCAAAAGTCAAAAAAACGGAGAGTTTAATTTAACTCTTCGTTCTTTGTTGGAAAGATATATGTCAAACGCCTACAATCAAACTGAACAAAAATATCAAAACCGGCCAGATGAAGCTGAATAAGCCGAACATTAGCAAAAACAATATAATGAAAATGCCGTACCGCTCCATGCTGTGAAATCTTAATTTCCAATCAGCGGATAAAAATGTCATTAAAACCTTTGAACCATCCAATGGAGGTACTGGAATTAAATTAAAAATCATTAATAGTAAATTTATAAAAACAATAATTATTGACAAGACAAAAATGCTCGCGGCCAAAGATCCATTCATCTGATTTAATAAAAAATCATGATTGCCTTGAAAATAATTAACAACTAAATTATTTTTTATAATATCGGACAAAGGCGTTAATCTGGATACTATGCCGAAAAATACAGCTATGATAAAATTGGTTCCCGGGCCGCCAATGGCTACTTTTAAATCCCCGTATTTGGGGTCGCGCAGATTATATGGATTATAAGGAACCGGCTTTGCCCAAGCAAGAAAAAATCCCACTTTTGAAAAAACCATCAAAAGAGGAAGTATAACCGAACCGAACATATCAAGATGCGCCAATGGATTCAGCGTCAATCTGCCGGCGTTCTTGGCAGTATCATCGCCCAGCTTATGGGCAACCCAGCCATGAGCGTATTCATGCAGTATGGCTGACATGATTAAAACAAATATTGTAAAAAGTAAAATTAGCATATTTTTGAAATTGGAAATTAGTAATTTGAAATTTGGAAATAAGTAGTGAAAAAATTTCAACACAACTCCAAATTTCCAATTTCTAATATCAACATACCACACCTTGCTAATTTTATCAAAACATGATAATCTAAAAATGCTTTTAAAAAATAAACAAATAAATGCGTTACGCGTTATGAGTTACGCGTTATGCGAAAAAAATATGGCAAAAAAATGCGATTTATGCGGACGCGGCTCCACAAAAGGCGCCAGGCGCTCCCATTCCAATATAAAAACTTTAAAACGCCAAAACATTAATCTGCAATCCAAAACTATTGGCGGGAAAAAAAAGAAAGCATGCGCTAAGTGCTTGAAAACAATGGTAAAGCAGAAATAATAATATTTCTCATGGATAGCGAAATGGATTCCCGATCATTTAATATTATTAATTATTGTGTGTCGGGAATGACAAAGGAATAATGATTAAGCAAAAATAAAAAAAATATAATTTCAAAATAAAAACCGCTGGCTTGCCGGCGGTTTTTTTGATAAACCCCGTTAGATAACACATATCTAACGGGGTAAAAAAATAAGGGCAAACACTAAATGTGTTTGCCCTATTGTTAGTTGTTAAAAAAGAGCTAAAAAAATTTAAGCGGCAATTGAACGAAAATTCTGCTGGTTTAAAATTTTCAAAGCATTTTCCACGCTATTGTTATCATTAACAATAGCTGAAATAGCCCGTACCATTCGCTCAGGATCCCTATGCTGAAACACATTTCTGCCGATGGAAACACCGGCGCCTCCCGCGTCAATCGCGCCTTTTACCATTTCCAGTATTTCTCGATCAGAATCCATTTTTGCTCCTCCCGCGATTACAACAGGCACAGAGCAGCCCTCAACGACTTCCCTGAAAGTATCTGTTGAGCCGGTGTACGAAACCTTAACGATATCAGCTCCCATTTCATTTCCAACTCTGGCAGCGTGCTTAATGACCTTGACATCATACTCGTCCTTTATTTTTTCACCCCTTGGGTAGATCATTGCCAGAAGAGGCATGCCCCATGTTCTTGCTTCATAGGCAACTTTGCCAAAATCGTGCAGCATTTCTTTTTCGCCGCCGTTGCCAAGATTTACATGAATGGAAACAGCGTCCGCGCCGAGCTTGATAGCCTCCTCTACTGAACAGACAAGAGTTTTTGCATTGGGATAAGGAGATAAAGCTGTTGAGCCGGATAGATGTATAATCAATCCTATGTCCTTGCCATGCCTGCGATGACTTGCCTCAATAAGCCCCTTATGTTCAACAATGGCATTAGCGCCTCCGTCAGCCACCTTATGTATAATACTTTTCATATCCCGCAGGCCGTCAATAGGACCCACGGAAATACCGTGATCCATTGGAACAATTATTATTTTACCGGTTTCTCTGTTCATTATTCTTTCCATTCTGATATTTTTGCCTAAGATCGTCATAATACTACCTCCTTTTACGTTGAGTAAAAATTAATCTTTCTTACTGCGCCACAATTTTTTTCTTCTTTGTTTTTCTTTTCTTCTTTTTCCTTTTATTTCTTTTCTTCTTAGCATTACTCCTTTTTTGCCAATCAATTTATTCCCCTCCTTTCTTTTTTTATTATTAATTTCTGTGAATTACGAAATGCCTTTTTTGTCATCCCTCACCCCGCTGCGACGGGGTTCGGGATGACAAAAGAAAACAATTTCGTAATTCAAAGTAATTTAATTTAACAGCCAAAAAATATTAACAAAAATTTTATTAGCGCTTTTTGACTGTTAAATATTATTTTAAAAGAGCAAAAAATAAAACCGGCCCCTGAGCAGAGGCCGGTTTTGTTTTCCCTGTGAGCTTTAACTTGTTATTAACCAGTTAAAACACCACAAAAAACCGATCTCCGCGCGGAGCCATAAAAGTAAAAGCTAAACCAGAAATTAGTTTTTTGTGATGTCTTACTCATAACTTAAATAATAAAATAATAGAAATAAAAAAAAATAATATCTTAATTTCCTACTTGTGGATAATTATAGCAAATCCACAGAAAAAATCAATACTTTTATCCACATAACAATTTTTGGCTAAAATTAAAAAAGAAAAGGCCTTGCTAAATTTTTAGCAAGGCCTTGTATTTTTTTACATTAAACCCAATATTTCATACTAAGTTTGCTTTTAAATGTTCCAACCGGTTAAGTCCGTTAATATAGGCCTTGGCGCTGGCTGTGATAATGTCCGAATCAACGCCTCTGCCAATGGAAATAAAACCTTTTTCTTTTAGCTCAACTTCCGCTTCTCCGGGCACATCTGTCCCTTTGCCAATGGCTCTTACGGAAAATTCTACTAATTCGGCTTTTGACCCTACAAGTTCTTTGATGACATTAAAAGTGGCGTCAATCGGACCGTTTCCAAATCCGGAACCAAGCACAGATTCTCCGTTTATTTCAACTCCAACGCTAGCGTATGGAATAATAGATTTTCCTCCAGCGGCATTAAGCGATATCAGCTTAAAAATCTCTTTGGCTGAAAACCGCTCGCCATTTTTGGAAATATCATCAAAAATAACTGCTTTTCCGTTCATGATTTATCCCTCCTTGTCTAATAAATTTCTTAAATTCTCCACGGTGTTTCTAATCTGTTTCTCAAGCATTTTTCTTTTTTCTTCTGTTTTTGCTCTTCGCACAGCTTTTTCAAGTTGATTACAAGCTATCTGCGATCTCTCTTCTTTATTCCTAATAAAACGATGGTCCATAACTTTTTCCCCTTTTCAAATTGTAAAGATCATTAAACTAAAAAACCGCCTATTATAGCGGCTTGTCTTATTTTTCTTTTTATTCTTATTTTTCTTAATTTTTATTTAATACGAAAACAAGCCGCTTTTTTTAGCCGGTAGCAACAACGGTAATAGCAATAAATTTTTTCCAATAGCTTGTTTCATAAATCCTTATTAAATTCGTATGAACGCCATTTGTAGCGGCGTGTCTAATCTATAGCTTATCATATCCTTAAAAAAAGTCAAGCAAAAAAAGAAAAAAGGGGCTGGAAAATTCTTTTCCAGCCCCTTTCGCAGCGCGCAGATTGAAGTATTGGGAATAAAAATGTTTCAAGCTTCACTGTTCGCCTAAAGATGTCAGAAACAAAAATGTTTTTAAATCAACGCTATCGTCAGATATTTTACCATTTCGCTTTAGCTCAAGCCACTTATCAGGATTTTTTAATAATAATTCCTCTAATCCTCGTTCATATTTTTTCTTAGTTTCTTTGTCCATGCTATTATTCCTCCTTAGTTTGTTTCTTTAACTTTAAAAAAGACCAAAAAACTTAAAAATCGCCTCCCCTTTGAAGACGACTTTTATTTTTTTATTTTTTTATTTTTATTATTTCTCAAGTCTTCAAAGGATGCGAAAGCAGATCATTAATAATGATCTGAATAATAATACTGATGATTGCTATCCTTTGAATGATTTTCATTTTATATAAAATTAATAACAAGTGAATGAATAGAAGGGAAATGATTTTATGAATCATTTCCCATCTATTGTTGCGCGGACTTATGGTGGCCGCGCTTACCTTGTTTTATTTCATTTCAGTTTCAGGGAATAACTCCCTGAATTTGCGGACTATTAAAGGATGCCCTCCATTTTTTGCGCTTTTCTGAAAGTTATCCTCTCCTTCGCGCGTGGCAACATCAGCACAAAATTTTGCGTAATTTATAATTTTTTCCTGCTCCTCCAAGAACTCTGAGCTACGCAAAAAAGCTAACTCTTTGTAGGGGCGCTCCTTGCCTTCTTTGGAAATGATATTAATGGAAAAATTTCTATTTTCTTTTTCTTTTACTTCTTGTTCTTGTTCTTGTTCTTCTGGATCACAATAACTTAATACAAAATCTCCTGCTGAATCTCCTGCCGAAGGCTGAAATTCCCTAAAATCACTTTTTCCTTTTACGTCTGCATCTGAATTCTCCATAAAAACAACTCCTTTCCCTTTTTAGGTTTAAAATGAACTTTTTAAAAAAACCGCTCCTTGGTCGGACGGCTTTTTTATATTTGAACTTTATTTATTTCTTTAAGTGTTGTTAGCCGCCCGAACTCGTGGTAAAACCGCAGACATAATAATGCCTGCCAATAAGATAATGACGGTTTTAAATGTATTTTGAATTGTTCGGATAGTTTTTTTCATACCTCTAAAATATTATCATAAAACAATAATAAGGTCAACCCATATAATTTTACCTAATATTACAATAAAAATATTATAATAACTAAATTATTGTGCTTTATCCACAGAAAATAAAATTTTATAATATCTTAGCTAACTGCTTAATCAAGGAAACCACTACTGGCGGAGCTAATAAACTATACGCGTCTTCGCCTTCGTCATCTTTTATCGCCCATGATTTTTCTTTTACTTTAACATTGTTGTCAGCATCTAATTCATAAAAATATTCCGGTGTAATTTCATAATCATCTATTAATTCGCCTGCTTCTTTTGCTGGGACTGAATTGCGCAGTAAAATTTTTGGTATTCCATGCAAAGAAAATACTTTCTCAATTAATTTATCGTCCAGTTCAAGCCTTTTTCTAATTGCCTCAATGCCAAGATTGTCTCCCTCTTTAGCGCTCATTCTGGCGCCATTGCAGCCCGCATTGTCGCACATTAAATAAAATATCTTTTTTTCTTTGTCATAGCCGGCCTTTTGCGTTGCAAAAAGCTTTAAGTTTCTTGGAGTGTGGCACTTGGGACAAACTACTCTGTATTTCATGCGCTCGTCAATAACTGATTCTGGAATATCAATTGCGACAAAAATATCAAGATCTTTCCTATAATCTATCAAATCCCTAAAATATAATGAATAAGAAACTTGATCTAATTCCCTTGGAAAACCGTCAATAAAAAGTGTTTTTCTGGGCATATTATCAATTTCTCTTTTTACTAAAGCTAAAATAAATTCTGTTGGCAGTAAAGAGCTTGTATCGCGGCCTAAAAGCGCGCTAACAGCTTCATCAACTGAAATATATCCCCTGTAATTTTTTGCTAAATAATCTAATAATTCCCGCTTCTTTTTTTTATCAGACATGAATTCATGGACATCCCTTACTACATCGCCGACTGATATATGGCCTATTTTATCCTTGCCGAATATTTCCATCATTAATTTAGAATAAGTTCCCTTGCCCGCATTTTTTTTGCCTAGCCAATACGCGACAAAAGTGCTGCCATTATTAAAATACTCTTTAATTTTTTCAATCTCAGGTCCTGCCTTTTTCTCAAAATACTCTTTTCTTTCTATTGGATCGGATAAATCAAATTTTTTATCCAACCTTTCTGTTTTAGTTTTAGTTAATAAAAGCGGAAAGTCCTTTTGATAATTTTTCATAAGTTAATAAATAACAAATCTACAAATATTTGTAGATTTGAATGCATTCGTAGATTTGAGTGTTTTATTTAAAATATTGTTTAATTTTTTCTTCCACTTGAGAAGGCGTTAAATTCGCCTTTACCAAATAATCAGCCGCCCCGAGCTTTTTGCCTTTTTCCTTGTCTTCGTCAGTGCCCAAATTAGTAAGCATTATTACCGGAATTTTTTTGGTTGAATCCTTTTTCTTCAATTCCGCTAAAACCGAGAAGCCGTCTATTTGCGGCAAAATAACATCCAGCATGACAATATCCGGCTTTTCTTTTCTTGCCGCCTCCAGCCCTGAAACGCCATCGTAAGCGGTAAGAACCTTAAATTTTCCGGATTCCTCCAGCTTGGCTTTATACATAGAGCTGATAGTTTCTTCGTCTTCTATGATTAAAATTGTTTTTGTTTTATCCGGCATAAAAATTTTTAAATACAAAAATTAATGCTATATTTATAATTATAGCAATTTTATGAATATTGGCAAGGGCAATCGCGCATAACGCGTAACGCGTAACGCATAACGAAAATTATTTAATTTTTTAGTTAACGAATTAATTAAATTTTAAATAATAACTCGTTAACTCATTAACTCGCTAACTAAATAATATTTTAATTAGTTATGAGTTAAGGGTTATGCGAAATATTTTCTCCATC
Organism: Candidatus Falkowiibacteriota bacterium; assembly: GCA_013791585.1. Taxonomy (GTDB): domain Bacteria; phylum Patescibacteriota; class Patescibacteriia; order Patescibacteriales; family VMTK01; genus VMTK01. Next base: position 12,278 of record VMTK01000058.1, on the reverse strand, counting down.
GCTAATCAGCTTGACTGTTCCATCTAAATCATTTCTAAATATCTTAACGCCCATTCTTTCCAGCCGTTTTACCACTCTCAAGCTGGGATGCCCGAAATCATTTTCTGCGCCGACTTGAATGATCGCAATTCTTGGATTAACCGCTGTTAGAAATTCTAACGTGCCGGAAGTATCTGAGCCATGGTGCGCTGTTTTTAAAACATCGGCTGACAAATCAACTTTGTACTCAAGCAATTCCTGCTCAACTTCGCTTTCAATGTCTCCTGTAAATAAAAATTTTGTTTCTTTGTAAATTAATTTAACGACAATAGAGCTATTGTTTAAATTCGGCACTTCTTTTCCTAACATGCTTTCCAACGGATGCGAAATATCCAAATAACAATCTTCGCCTAATTTAACGGTTTGGGGCCGATCAATAATCACCAGCGGGATCCCGCGATCTCTTATTAATTCCAGCCAGGTTAAATAATCAGGAGAATCATGGATTACTCCCGTATATAAAATTTTTTTCACTTTATAGCGATTTATAACATCCACCAAGCCGGCAACATGGTCGCTGTGCGGATGGGTTAAAACCATTAAATCAATTTGCTTGTCCCACCAAGCTAAATTTTCAGACAAACGATCAATGATTTTATCATCCGGCCCTCCGTCTATTAAAATATTCTGGCCCATTGGCGTTTTGATAAAAATCGCGTCGCCTTGGCCCACATCAAAAAAATCAATTTCCAAATCACCGCTTGCTTCAAAGTTAAGCCAAAAGATGGGAACAGCGGTTAAGACTAAAACCATTCCCAGTATTAATAATATTTTATAGAGTTTTTGTCGCATATTTTTTATATTTAAAAATCGCCCACCCGACAATCCCGTAATAAACAATCGCCCAGCCCCGCCACAAATAATTCACTTCAACATAAGCATAAGGCAATTTAACTGACTGCTCCGCGATTATTATGATATATTTCAAAAACAACCCGGCAGGCAAAAAAAATAAAAAACCAACGCATGGAAACAGCAAGCTTAAAAATATCGCCGCGATGCCAACTGTTATCAATAAAGGCAAAGTCCATAAAATCAACAAATTGCTGATTGGCGCGATTAATGAAACCTGGGAAAAATTTAAAGCGATAATCGGCAAAGTAGTAATCTGAGCCGCGATAGTTATGTTAAAAATATCCCTAACGCCTTTTAGTTTTGGTATTTTAAATTTATCAAAAAAATTATTAAGAATCGGGTAAAAATAAATAATCCCAATCACCGCTAAGAAAGACAGCTGAAAGCCGATGTCGTCTCTTAATAATTTTGGATTTAAAACAAGCAGAGCTGCGGCTGCCAGAACCAGCGCATTGGTAATTTTGTTCAGCCGCCCCAACCTCATGGCCCAAAGAAATAAAAATCCCATCAAGCCGGCGCGCATGGCGGAAGCAGGCAGGCCGATCAGCAGAATATAAAAAAGCAAAAACAAGCTGGACAGCCAAAACGCTTGTTTGCGGGCCATGCCGATGCCAAGAAAAATAGCCATAACCAAACCGGCTAAAATACTGATGTGCATGCCGGAAATCGCCGCGATATGGCTGATGCCTGCTTGGGAAAATTTATCGCGCAAATCATCAGGCATTGATTTTTTATCCCCTAAAAAAATCGCTTTTGCCAAGCTGGCTTCCGGCTCCCCAAGCCCAAAGTTGATAATTGCGCGAAATTTATTTTTAACATTAAAAATCTTTTTATAAAAATTGTTAGCTTGGGTTTTAAAACCCAAGCTAACAATTTTACTCCCCTCTCTCGCGACAGCAGCAGCGGGAGAGGGGCTGGGGGTGATGGCGGGGTAATAGCAGACAGAATAAATATCATATCTTGCCAAATAGCGGTCATAATCAAAGCCGTTGAATCTTTCCGGCGCCTGCAGATTGCAAATCAATTCCAATTCATCGCCATAATTATAGCGCGGATATAAATTTGTTGTAACTAATATCTTGCCTGAAACAAAATTCCAATCTCCTTTTGATGATTGGGAATCTTGAAGTATTTTTAACTTCTTACTTCTTACTTCTAACTTCTTACTTTTTTCTCTATCGTCCGGCTCATTATTTACAACGCCCATAGCGGCAACAGTCTGCCCGTTATAATGCCAAATTTTGCTTGGATCATCAACAGGCAAGCTAAGCGAATAGCGCCAAATTCCCAGAAATAAAAATAAGCCAAATAATAAAACAAAAAATGAAGGCGCCCCGATAGACATCGGGGCGCCTTCATTTTTTACGCGCCGAAACAAAATAACAGCAACCCCGCAGACCGCCATCGCCGCGAACCACCATAAATCATTTTGAATAATTTTGACTGGCGCAAAAGAAGCAATAGCAACACCGGCGATAAAAGCAAAACAACAAATTAAAAATATTTTTGATTTTGCCATATACTCTCGCGTTATGCCTTGCGCGTTAAGCGCAAATACGCTTCCATAAACTCTTCCGGATCACCGTCCAATACTCCGTCAACATCTTGAGTTTCATAATTGGTCCTATGGTCCTTAACCATTTTATACGGCTGCATAACATAAGATCTGATCTGCTTGCCCCATTCCGCTGTTTGCGCCTCGCCGCGCAATTTTAATTCTTCTCTTTCCTTTTCTTCTTCTTGCAATTTATATAATTTTGATTTTAAAATCTTCATGGCTGTTTCTTTGTTTTGGTGCTGAGACCTTTCGGTTTGGCAGGAAATGGTTATGTTTGTCGGCTTATGGACTATTCTGACGGCGCTGTCGGTGGTATTCACGCTCTGGCCGCCCGGGCCGGACGAGCGAAAAACATCAATCCGCAAATCTTCGTCCTTAATTTCCATTTCTTCTGCCTCGGGCAATTCAGGAATAACTTCAACCAAAGTAAAAGAAGTATGGCGCATGGCTTCCGCGTCAAAGGGGGAAATTCTGACCAAGCGATGCACGCCGGACTCGCTGCGCAAATACCCATAAGCCCATCTGCCGGAAATTCTTATGGCCGCGCTTTTTATGCCTGCCTCGCTGCCTGTGTTTCTGTCTAAAAGTTCGGCTTTCCAGCCCTTTTTTTCAGCAAAGCGCAAAAACATCCGCTCCAGAATCTCGGCCCAGTCCTGAGCGTCAACTCCGCCTGTGCCGGCATGGATTGAAATAATCGCGTTTTTTTTGTCATGTTTTCCTGAAAACAGCACAAAAAATTCCAGCTTTTCCAATTGTTCTTTCAGTTCGCTGTATTTCGCGCGCGCGTCTTCGTCAATTGAGCTGTCTTTTTCATTTTCCGCCACAGCCACTAATTCTTCCAAATCCCTTATTTCTTTTTTTAAATCTTCCCACCTCTTAACTTCTGATTCCAATCCTTCCAGCTTCTGTCCTGTTTCCACGGCGTGCTCGCGATTATTCCAAAAATCCGGCTTGCTTGCTTCCAATTTCAAATTTTTAATTTCAGAAATCTGGCCGTCAATATCTAAAAGCTCCCAGATGCCCAGGAGCCGTTCTCGCAATTCTTCAATTTGTTTTAGTAGGTTTTCCATATAATATAATCCGAATGCTACAAATTAATATCCGAATGCTCCGAATTACGAATTATTCGAATAATTTAATTTGATTTGATTTCAGAATGTCTAAAAACTTAAATTTCTGCCTGACTTTTCCTCCAGAGACGAATCAGTCTTTGGCTGAAGCCAGAGTTAAAAAGATTAATTTGCTAGTATTGGCTTATTTAACTCAGACTGTCTATAAACTGCTTCTACCGACTTTTACGTCGGGTTTTGAAGCTTTAGCTTCGCTAATGTTAGTGGCTAAAGCCACTGGAACCCGAGCTAAAGCTCGGTAGAAGGGTGCTTTTTGGACAGTCTGGTAAAAATTAAAAAAAATCGTAGTTTCGCATTACAATCCATATTTCTCTATATTCTCATCAGCCAGTTTTTGGATATATTCTATTTGCTGTTTGCATTCTTCTGTTGCGAATAAATGCTTAAACCTGCCTTGCGGCTTTAAATATTCTTCCACTTTCATTTTCGGCTGTGGAATTTTCATGGCATTAACCAATTTTCCGTCTACATATTCAACTATCGGATAATGCCCGGTTTGAGCGGCTAATTTGCCTAATTTAATTGTTTTGTCCGAAACCATTTTCCAGCCCGGAATGCAGGGAACTAAAATCTGAATATAAGCAGGACCGTCCATAGTCAGCGCTTTTTTAACTTTACTTGTGATGTCTGCCAAATATCCGGTTGTGGTCTGCGCCACATACGGCAAATGGTGCGCCAAGGCGATAGCGATCATATCTTTCTTTCTTTGATGAGAACCGATTGCGTCAATGGTGTTCGTCTTGCCCGCCGGCGTGGTGGTGGTGTTGGCGGCCCATGGAGTGGCTCCGCTCGCCTGTATCCCTGTATTCATGTACGCTTCATTGTCATAGCAAACATACAAAATATTTTCTCCCCTTTCCCACATGCCGGAAATTAAGCCAAAACCGATGTCAAAAGTGCCTCCGTCTCCGCCTTGGGCAATAACTTTAACCTCACCCCCGGCCCCTCTCCTTCGCAAGGAGATGGGAGCATGTTTTTTATTATAATCTAACGCCGCTCTCACTCCGGATGCGACAGCCGCGGCATTTTCAAATAATGAATGAATCCATGGCACTCCCCATGCGCTTTCCGGATAAGGAGTGGTTGTCACTTCCAAGCATCCTGTGGCATTGGCAATGATTGTATTGGGGCCCAGCGCTTCAATAACCGCGCGCGCCGCAATCAGCTGCCCGCAGCCGGCGCAAGCCCGATGGCCGGGAGCTAATAGTGGTTTTGCGTTAGATTTAATGATTGCTTTATTTGGCATAAAATAATTAATAATTTGCAGTTAATTTAAAAATTATTTAATTAACGGGTTAACGAGTTAGCGAGTTGTTGTTTAAAATTTAATTAACTCGTTAACTCTTGAACTCGTTAACTAAAAAACTAAATAATTTTTAGTTGATTGCCATCGCTTGCTTAAATTCCCGGCTTGCTTTTAGTTTATCAAACTGCCCGACAAGCTTGGAAGCGTCCAGTATTTCTATTAAAATCGGCTTATTGCTTTTTGATAAATGAATAATAAAATTGCCGAATTCACGGGCATGGCTGATCGGCCCCTTGGATAATTCAATGCTTATGATGTTTGATTCCGGATCGTAGATCATATTTGATGTGATGCTAATCTGCGAATAAATGCGAATGCCGCTAATTGCTAATACGCGAATACATAATCATTAGCAATTCGCCAGATTAGCATTTATTCGCAGATTAGCATTATGCTTTTACTGGATAAAATGTAATAATTCGCATTACTCCATTTTCTTTCTGATAAACCGCTTTAATATCATCTTTGCGCGCCGCCAAATATTTTCCTTTCTTGCTGACTTTATCAGGCAAATTAACAACATCCTCTATCTGCTCTTTGGTAAAATAGACTTTATGCTTGTTTAATATATCAAATTTTTGCTCCGCGTATTTTGTGAAATAGATCATGATGGTATTTTAGATTTATGATTTTAGATTTTGGATTTGATTTTTTTGTTTGTTGGATATTTTTTAATAACCGCGCCGGCAAGTTTTTCAAGTTTAGAAGTAATTTGTTTATCGCGGCATGATTCCATAATAATAGAATCGAAATATTCATCGCTACATTCATTTAGGGCGAATTTTTTGGTTTTAACAACATTAGTTAAAAACGCCTTGATCAATGAAGAAAGCGGCAATCCAAAATTTTCAGCTGTATTTTGCGCTTGTTTCTTTAATTTTTGATCAATTCTAATTGTTAGTTGAGTTTGTTGCATATTATTTGCTGTTTAATAAGTTAATGCACATACAATGTATATACATTAATAATAGCAGATATGTTTTTTATGTCAACCCAGCCCTTCGCGAAGGGCTGGGTCAAGATGTAATTTTAACTGCACGAATTCATTATAAAAAAGAATGCGAATCATACAATTCTTCTTTATAAAAAATTCGTGTAGTTCTTATTTAACTGCCAAAATCCCCTGTCTGGAGATTCTGCCATGGCGAAAAAAAATAAAATAAATCATTGTGGTTGCTTAAAGTATGAATAAGGAATAACAATTTTAATTGTTCGTTAGTATGCGGGACAGCAACACGTTGTTTCGTTTTCTTCATGCGTCACTGATCCGCAATCTAATATAGAAACAGCTTCCTTTTTGGGGCTATTACAATAAGTTACCCAAGTACACCCTAATATTGGTGAGATTTTACAGCAACAAATAGCATACGCCGGACTTGCGGGTTTTGTGTCAGCTTCGCAATGCCCGTCAGACTGAGCATTACCCTCAGAGCAACTATAAGCCACTTCCCATTTACAATAACTGTATCTATCGTCAGATATTATCGTTTCTTTATCGCCCTCAACTTTCTGTATCGTCGTAATCTTAAAATTCACCAAATCAGGATTAACCGTGTATAGGATGGTATAAGAAGCCAGAGTAAGAACAAGCCCGGTTAAGGCCGCGCCGATCCATGACTTGGCATTGCTAATTCTTTCAGTATTGCCGCCGGCAGTCAGCCACATAACCCCGCCAAACATCAAAACAACCGCGGCTAAAATGCCGACTATGCCGATGGCGTATTTATAAATCGCGTTTATATAATCGCCGATCATTTTAGTGGAATCGCCAACAGTTATTGAATCGCCTTTTTTAAAATCATCGCCTATTCCAACTTGCGGGACAAAATAAACCTTTTTTTCAGCCGCTTGGCTTGGCGCTGGAACAGCTAACAAAAAAACCAACCCTGCAAGCTGAAAAACAAAAACTAATAGAAAAATTGTTGTTAGTATTTTAGGAAATAATTTTTGCATATATTTATTATAAAATTTTAATTGTTTAGTCAATTCGTTAACTCTTTAACTCGTTAACTCGTTAACTAAATAATTTTTTAATTAATTTATCCGACAAACCTAACCCCATCATCACCTTTCTTCACTTCTTTAATAATCCTCTCAACCATCTCGCCGGTAATATCCCGCCCGCCCAAGCCGACTATAAAGCTTTGAATTTTAGCTTTAATTTTGCCTTGCGCGGCGGCCTTAATGTCTGATGCCAGCGGTCCCATTTCGCCAAGAGTAATTGCTTTGTCTAACACAGCAATATATTTCGCTTTTTTGATTATTTTTACAATTTCATCAGCTGGAAAAGGACGGTAAGATTTTATTTTTAAAACTCCAACCTCACCCCCTGCCCCTCTCCTTCGTAAGGAGATGGGATATTTGTATTTATCAACCGCGTCTTTTATCGTGCCGACCACCGAACCCATGGCAACTAAAATAACCTTAGGTCTGGATGAACCATAATATTCCACCAAGCCATTGTCAATAATTGTTTTCGTGTTTTCGTGTTTTCGTGTTTTCGTGTTTTCGTGTTTTCGTGTTTTTGTAATTATTTCATGGTATTTTTTATATTCCTCGTTAATTAAATCTAAACTCGCAACCAAATCATCATGCAACTCCTGCCTTATCTCCATATAATAAGCAGGCGCGGCAAAAGCGCCCATTGTCACGGGATTATTCGTGTCTAAATATTGCCCTTTTTTCGGCTTATAGTCCGGCAAATATTTTTTAATCTGCCCTGCATCCGGCACAACCACTGAATCATAAGTATGCGTTAAAACAAAACCGTCAACATTAACAATGACCGGCAGATTTGTCTGCTCTGCTATTTTGTAAGCCATGATATGCTGATCAACCGCTTCCTGATGATTTTCCGCGAACAGCATTACCCAGCCGGCATCGCGGACAGTCATGGCATCCTGATGGTCGTTCCAGATAGTAATCGGCGCTGACACTCCCCTGTTGGCGCAAGTCATAACAATCGGCAAGCGCATGCCGGCTATGTTAAACACTACTTCAGCCATTAGCAAAAGCCCCTGCGAGCTGGTCGCGGTATAAACGCGAACTCCGGCGGCGCTGGCGCCTTCAATGATTGAAGCGGCCGCGAACTCGCTTTCCGCCCGCACATATTCATAATCCGCTTCTCCGTCAGCTTTAAATTTCGCCAAATCTTCCACAATATGAGTCTGCGGCGTAATCGGATAAGCGGAAATAACCGCCGGCTTTATATTTTTTATGGTTAGCGCGATAGCGCGCGAACCTTCTAATATTTGCTTCATAGGTTAGTATATAATCCTAATCTACGAATTATATCCGAATACTCCGAATAGCTGCGAATCGAATCAAAGCTATTCGGATAATTCGTATTTGAGGAATTCGGATACATTTGTAGATTCGGATTATATTTATTTTTTATCCAACTCCATCTTAATCGCCTTGACAGGACATTCTTCAGCGCAAACTCCGCATCCTTTGCAAAAATCATAATCCGTCTTCGGCTTTAAGCCGTTTTTGCCGGACACCATTTTGATAGCGTTTTCCGGGCAAACCCTTGAGCAGGTGCCGCAGCCAATGCATTTTTTAAAATCTGTCCGGGGAATATAGGTGCGCCAGCCGCCGGTTTTATTATTTATGGTTGAACTTGGTTTTGCTGTTATGTTTATTTTCATAAAGATGTAATGCTAATCTACTAATAAATGCCAATCCACGAATTGCGAATTTTTAAATTAAAAATACAAGATTATGAAAATATGGAAATAAATCTAAAAAATTATTTTAAATATTCTCGTATTTTCATATTTTCATTATTATTAGCGATTAGCGGATTAGCATTTATTCGCGGATTAGCGTAGCGCCAAATGCTTTTTTAATGGCTTTAATATTTTTATCCACAATTTCCCCGCCTTTTTCGCCAAATTTCTGCTTGATTGCTTTTTCAAGAGAACTCAAGCTTACTAATCCGGCAACTTTCGCGAATGCTCCAAGAATAACCGTATTAACTAAATTCTTGCCGATTATTTCAAGAGCGATTTTAGTGGCGTCAATTGGATAAACCCCGCACCTTTTAAGCAGTTTTTCGTAATTTCTTTCACTAAAATTTTTATTTTTTTTAGAACTCTGCTTAACAGGTGCGGAGTAAATATTCTTCTCTGGTAAATTAACTCCCTGCTGTTTAATTTCGCTTTTTGTCTTTGCCGTATTGATTATAACTAAAGTATTTTTATCGCAGCCATGCGCTACATCAACTGTCTCAAGCAATGTTGAGTCTTGTATTATTAAAACATTCGGCTTATAAACATGCTCGCGCGTTCTGATCGGCTTGTCGTCTATTCTGGCATACGCTTCAATGGGCGCGCCTGTTCTTTCCACGCCGAAAGAAGGAAACGCCTGCGCCTGTTTTCCGTCGTTAAAAGCCGCTATCGCGATGAGTTCCGCCGCGGTAACAACGCCTTGACCCCCGCGGCCGTGTATGCGTATTTGAAACATAGTTTTTATGAAAATATGAAATAATGAAAATATGAAATTATTTTATATAAACCTTATTTTGATTTTGCAAAAAATTAATATACCCGTTGATTTTCCATTCTGTCTTTTTGCCTAATTCATAAAGTTCTTTAAATTCTTCCGCGCTAATATAAATTTGATCTTTAGCCGTATATAAATGATCAATAGTTTCTAATGTTGATCCTCTGGAAATTCTACAAAATTGTATATTCTCCTGAAAATTATATCTACCATATCCTTCGGCAATATTTGCAGTAATTGAAATAGCAGACCTTTTTATTTGTTGAGTTAAACAAAATTTTTCTTCATTTGGAAATTTTTTACTAATTATGTAAACTTTATTTTTAAACTCTCTTCCTGTTTGCCATGCCCCAATATTTTCAAAGGATTTGTATTGATTTGATTTTATAGTTTGTTCCATGTAAAAATATGAGAATATAAAAATATTTAAAATAATTTTTTAGATTTATTTTCTTAATTTATAGATATTTTCATAATCTTGTATTTTCATAATTTCATATTTTCATAATTTCATATTTTCATAATTTCATATTTTCATAATTTCATATTTTCATAATCTTGTATTTTCATAATTTCATATTCTAGTATTCCCGTATCAACTCCTCCACCACCCCCGCGAACACCTCATACGGTATATCTCCTTTAACTCTATAGCCGTTTATAAACCATGTCGGCGTGCCTGTTACCCCCAGCTCCTCTCCTGCGTCATAATCTTTCTGGATTTGCGCGGCGTATTTATCGCTATCCAAACATTGGCTGAATTTAACAGTGTCAGCGCCGATTTGCTTGGCCAATTCAATTAGCTGATCCTTGGCCGCGCCTTGATTTTGAAAAAGCTTATCGTGCATCAGCCAAAACAATCCCTGCTCTCCGGCGCATCTTGCCGCCATAGCCAAAGCCAAAGACTCTTCATGCATGGGATAATCCCTGAAAATTATTTTTACATCATCTTTATGCTTAACGCTTATTTCTCTTATTTTGGAAAAAGAATTTTTGCAGTAAGAACAAGCAAAATCAGCGAATTCCACGATTGTTACTTTCGGCTTGGCGGAACCGATCCAATAATTGCCATTGCCTTCCGCTGAATATTGCTTGCCGCCGATAACTGACCGGCTTAAAATATTCCGGTTGGCCGGCTCTCCGCTTTTTATTTTTTGTACAACATCAAAGACATAAAACCCCGAAGCGACAATCAGCGCTAAAATAAAAATCGCGAAAATAATCAATAAAATGCCCCACCATTTTTTATGCCAAGACTTATTAGTTTTCAACATTGATAAATTATGATTTTTAGATTATGATATAGATACGGAAATTTGAAATTAGAAATTGGAAATTTGGAATTAAGATAAATGATTTTGGCATGTTTTCCAAATTTCAAATTTCAAATTACTAATTTCAATAATACTATTATAGCATTTTTCTATGAATAAACAAAATTCATTAGATGAGCTGCAGAAAGCTGTTGAAAAAAAGCATGAGAGGCGCGTTAAACGAAAAGTGCCGGTTATGAAAGTTAACGGCGCGAAAGCAAAGCAGCTGCAAAAAATTATTATCAAAAATTAATTTATTAATAAAGCCCAACCGATTGGACACATTCGGGCAAGCCGCAGAAGAGATGAAAAAAATATTCCCTTCCGCGCCTGCTATTATTAGCAAGGGCGATTACGTTAGCAAAAAAGCATGGGGGCTGTTAGCTAGCATAGATCTTTACGAATGCGACCCCAAACTGATTAAAAGCCCAAAGGCGATAAAAAAATTTGTCATTGAGCTTTGCGAGGTTATTAAAATGAAAAGGCACGGCGATCCTTTAATAGAGCGCTTTGCCGAAGGGTTATTGGAGGGGTATTCCATGATACAATTCATAGAAACATCTTCAATCACGGCGCATTTTGACGAAGAAAAAAACAGGGCGTTCGTAGACATTTTCAGCTGCAAGTATTTTAACGCGAAACAAGCCATGAGATTTTGCAAAAAATTCTTTAAGGCAAACGGCTATAAAATACAAAATTTAATTAGGAACTAATAGATAAGAAAAACTGTTTTGAACATTTTTTCTTGAAAGTTATTTTAATTTATTTAAACGGTTTTAACGCGGATATATCGCTGATGATTACGCTGATGCACGCTGAATAACAGATTTTTCTTTAATCTTAAATTAAACTTAATGGCTTTACAAGAATATCAAGCCAAAAGAAAATTCAATAAAACCACGGAGCCAAAAGGAGAAATCAATAAAAAAAATTTGTCCCGTTTTGTGGTGCAGGAGCATCAGGCGCGAAATTTGCATTATGATTTCCGCTTGGAAATGGACGGCGTTCTTAAGTCCTGGGCGGTGCCCAAGGGCGTGCCGGAAGCAAGGGGCGTAAAACGGCTGGCTGTGCAGGTTGAAGACCACCCGGTGGATTATATAAATTTTTCCGGCACAATTCCGCCGGGAGAATACGGCGCCGGAGAAGTTAAGATATGGGACAAAGGAAATTGGAAGCTAACCAGAGGAGGATTAACAACCAGGAGCATTAAATTTGAATTATTCGGAAAAAAATTAAATGGCGAATACGCGATTTTCCAGCTTAAAGATAATAAAAAAAAATTGGCTCATTTTTAAAATTTAAAAAATACAGGAATTACGCGTTTGAACACTTAATTCTTAAAACCATTATTCTGCCTGTTTGAAAAATCCCCGCAGAGATTGTTAAATTGTTACATTGTTAAATTGCTGACATTAAAACAATTTAGCAATTTAAGGTATAAGTAACTTAATTTGGTGGAAAACTTGTTCCTTTGCAAATAATTTTTTTGCGGCAAAGCATTAATGCTTGGGTCCACTTCAAGAAAAATTTTACAGAATTTAATCCGTGAGTTTTACTTAAAAATTTTCTAG
>VMTK01000017.1 GCA_013791585.1 Candidatus Falkowiibacteriota bacterium | reverse complement strand
GACAGCAGGGGGATTTCACGTGTTTTTTAGACATACACATGAATTTTCCCATAAAACTACTATTTTGTCTTTAGTGTTAGATAAAATTTTAATAAATTTTCCACCAAATTAAGTTACTTATACCCAATATAGCAATATAGCAATGTTCGCAGAAATATTTTAGCAAGCAAAAAGTAATATTCAAAAATTCAGCGTTCAAACGCGTAAGTCCTATATTCATTATATCTTAAAACAGCAAAAAATAAAAATAAAAACCCCCCCGTATAACCGGGAGAGTTTTTAATAAATCCTTAATAGGATCCTTTTAAGAATTTAATTTATTAAGGGTTTGCGATGCCTGCCGGAGTTGCGATGTGTCCTGCGGCTGGAATTCCGCCTGTTATTCCTTCTAATGAGTAGGCTATATTATAAGTGCTCGCGGCAGTTTGTGAGTATAGATATTCAGCACCATTTGGATTTGGATTATCTGGAATTACATTCATGTATGCTACTCCCGCTCCGCAAACATCTACTATGCCTGTAGCGCTATCATCAAGGCAACAGCCAGACATCTCGCTTGCGAGAGCCGCTTCACCACCAGAATTAGGACAATACCCAGCAACCAATTGCGCGGCAGGCGGATAGCCATTTCGGTCATTGTAATACATTTCCAGCGCTGTTTGCACTTGTTTAATATCAGCTACGCGCCTGGCGTCTCTGGATTTTTGCCTGGCATTGTTTAACGCCACCACGGCCAATGTTGACAATAACCCGATAATAGCGATAACAACCAATAATTCAACCAAAGTAAAACCCTTTTTGTTATTTATCATATTTCACCCCCTTTCCAATATTTCACGAAATAATATATCCGCTTGCTGACAAGCACGGGGAATTTAATATCTGTGAAGATTAATTGATTATGAATTAGGAATTATGAATTAGGAATTATGTTGATTGCCAAACTTACCTTAAAATAAAAAATATTTAGTAAACAATCTTTACGAAAACCATAATTCATTATTCATAATTCATTATTCATAATTCAAAAAACAACTTATCCACAATTATACCACAAAATCAAAAAATAATAAAAAACAATCGTAAATCGCAAATCGTTAATTGCAAATCCGCTCACCATCCTCTTATCACTTGCGGCGAATCATCGGCAGTGTCTTCTGTATTATACACAACAGCGTATTCTTCGCCATTGCTTACATATCTATAAATATAAACAAGGCTTACTCCCGCGTCATTATCGGGATTTTTGGGGTCTTTGGGAATGCTTCCCATATACGGCCGCGCTCCGCTTGTAAGCGCCGTTGCCAAATCAGCGGTGCCGCCATTATTGTCAAAATAGCATGATGAGCCGGAATTATCAGCGGAATCCACGTTAGCTCCAAAATCAGGAGGATTGCCGCTCCATGTTCCGCAAACAGGATATGCTATATTATCATCATAATAAATATTAAGCGCGGTTCTTAGCTGAGCCATATCCCCTTTTCTTAAAGCGTCGCGCGCCTTCATGCGGGCGGTATTAAGGGATACAACCGCGAAAGACGACAGTATTCCTATAATGCTTATAACCACCAAAAGCTCAACTAAAGTAAAGCCCTGATGAAAATGTTTTTTATTGTCCATAGTTTTAAAAAATTATTTTATTATTTTATTATTTACATTATACCACAACATCAAGCATATCGTCTAATTAAGGCGCTCAAATCTACAAATGATATTCAAATCTACGAATTCTAAATAAAAATATTTGTAGATTTGCATTTCATTTGTAGATTTGAGTGTTATTTATAGATTTGAGCGCATTAAAACTGTCCTGCCATATTATACATTGGCAGAATTATCGCCGCCACCATCATGCCGACCGCCGCGCCTATCACAACCATGATAACCGGCTCCATCAATGTCATTAGGTTAGCCACAATATTATTTATTTCCCTGTCGTAAAAATCAGTGAGCCGCTCAAGAATAATATCCATCTTGCCTGTTCTTTCCCCGACGCTCATCATTTGCGACACCATCATCGGCATTTCTTTGCTTTTTATAAAAATGCTGGAAATGGAATTGCCGTCTTCAACTTCTTTAATGGTTTGGCTGATCAGCTCGTAATAAATTCTGTTATCAACTATGTCCGCGGCTATTTTTAAGCTGCTTACGATTGTCACTCCGCCTATGATTAAAGTGTGCATTGAGCGCGTAAATCGGACAATATAAATTCTTTGGAATAATTTTCCAAAAATCGGTATTCTAAGCTTTAAAAAATCAAATTGCTTTCTGCCAAGCGGCTTGCTGATATAAAACTTGATGCCTGCGATTAAGCCGCCTAAAACTAAAATAATCAGCCACCAATAGCTGGTCAGCGCGCCGGATATTCCGATTAAAACCCTGGTCGCGAGAGGCAGCTCCGCGCCGCTTTCAGTCAAGATATCAGTCAATTTCGGAACCACGTAAACCATCATTACAACCCCGACGGCGCTTAAGCCGGCCAGAACAAAAACAGGATAAATCATGGCGCCCTTGATCTTGCTCATCATATCATAGTCCTTTTCCATTTCATCGGCCAAATAATTCAAAACTTCGTCCAGCTTGCCTGATGTTTCGCCCGAGCTTACGACGCTAACATAAAAATTGGAAAAAATTTTTGGGCGCTTGGCAAGCGCGGTGGATAATTTTGATCCGCTGTCAACTTCTTCGGCGATTTCTGAAATAATTAATTTTAATTTGCTGTTTACTGTTTGATTGGTCAAAATTCTCAGAGACTGGACCATGGCTACATTGGCGGACATCATTACGGAAAACTGGCGCGAAAAAATAGCCACATCCTTGATTTTAATCCTGTCTAAAAAAGGAAGGCCTTTTTTTTTCGCGGCGGAAATTTCTTTGATTGAAATAATGGAATACTTTTTTTCCTGCAGCGCTTCAGCCGCTTTATTCTGGTTAACCGCCTCCACTATTCCTCCGGCTGTTTTACCGGAAATGTCTATCGCTTTGTATTTAAAAATTGGCATATATTTTGGAAATTAGAAATTGGTAATTTGAAATTTGGGCTGCTTTTCCAACTTTATCCCGTTAGATAGCATGCATCTAATGGGATAAATCACCGAAAGGCGGCGCATTTCTATCAGGGTTTGCCAAATTTCCAATTTCTAATTTCAAATTTCAAATTTCCGAATTATCCCTGAACATCCCCTGATTTTACCAGCTCTTCCACGGCTTTTTCCATGCTTATCATTCCTTCTTCCCTGAAAGTCTGCATAACATTCGTAAACTGGTAAATCTTGTTTTCCCTAATCAATGATTTAATCGCCGGATTAGCCAGCAGCACCTCCGTTGCCAAGGCCATTCCGCCGCCGCGGCAGCGCATTAATTTCTGGACGATAATTCCGTTTAACACATCCGCGAAAGAATAGCGCGCCGCCTGAGCAGACATATTCTTTTCCAAGGAAGACAAAATTTTTTCCGCCACCCTTACGGAGCTGTCAGAATTAATTTCCAAAACCACCAGGCAATTGCCGGCCGCCAGCTCTAAAATAGGCGGAATAACATCCGAGAAGTCTTTTCTTATCTCTCCTATAAAAACCAAATCAACATCCTCTTCCATGCAATAATTAACTCCTTCTTTTACTGATTTAACATCGCGTCCAACCTGCCTTTGCTCAATTACGCTTTTTTTATTAACAAACAAATACTCAATGGGATCCTCAATGGTAATGACGCGGCTGGCGCTTGCATTGTTTATTTCTTCAATAAAAGAAACCGCCGTGGTGGTTTTTCCGGAGCTAAAAGGCCCGGCTATTATCAAAAGGCCGTAATTAAAATTAATAAAATCGCGCAAAACTTTCGGCAGCTTCAGCTCTGCCAAGCTCTTTATGGCGCCGGGAATATAATGGAATGAAAGCGCCGGCATATCTTTTTGGTAAAAAATATTTACGCGAAAGCGAAAATTGCCGGCGATAATTTTCACTAAAACAATCCCTCTTCTTCCATGCAGCTTGGCTTGCTCGTCTTGGCTCAAAAGGGATTGTATAATCTTGTTTAATGTTTCGCTGGTAGCTATGGATTCGCCCGGCATTGGAAAAAGCTGGTCGTTAATCCGCATCATCGGCAAGCTGCCGACCGACAAGTGAAAACTGGAAGCGCTCTTTTTGGCGGCTTCGGATAATATTCTATTTAAATAAATTGATGGAATTTCCATATTAGTTGCAATCAAATCTACAAATTCTTAATAAAAATATTTGTAGATTTGCATTTCATTTGTAGATTTGAGTGTTATTTGTAGATTTGAATTAATTCGTAGATTTGAGTGTTAGTGTTTTTTTAACTTTCTCAACCACCTCGGACGGCATAAAATGGGCTTTAATCAAGTAATCTGCCGCGCCAAGGCTTAAGCCCTGTTCAATTTCGCTTTTTTGGCTTAAATTAGTTAATAAAATAACAGGAATTTTTTTTGCGCTTTCATCGCCTTTAAGCTCTTTTAAAACATCAAAGCCATTCTTTTTAGGGAGAAAAATATCCAGCAAAATCACATCCGGCAATTCTTTAAAGGCCAGCATTAATCCTTTTTCACCGTCTTCGGCTAAGATTACTTCAAATTTTTCTAAATTAAATTTAGCGGCGTACATGCCAAGAAGAAAAGAATCGTCTTCTATTATTAATATTTTTATTTTTTTATTCTGCATATTTATTTATATTGTCATATGGTTATATTGTTATCCGGTTGCGCTTTATGGCCATATAACAATATAGCAATATATATTATATTATTAAACATTAACAACCCTTAAAATTTCTTCAAAAGAAGTAAAGCCCTGCAGAACTTTTATTATTCCATCATGCAGAAGCGTTAAAAATTTTTGAGTTTCTTGAATGCTTTCAACATTTAATGTCTTTTTTCCGCTAATAATCATTTTTTTCATTTTGTCGTTGACATCCATTACTTCCGCTAAGGCGATTCGGCCGATGTAGCCGGTGTTAACGCAGCGCGAACATCCTTTGCCCTTATAAAAAACCAATTTATCAATATTAAAATCCTTAATCGCGCCTTCTATGCTCTCAATCGGTATTTTTTTTATTTCTTTTTTTATTTTAATTAAAAAATCTTTGGGAAGCTCTTCTTCGGCTTTGCAGTGGGGGCAAATTTTCCTTGCCAGCCGCTGGGCAATAACGGTATTAAGGGTTGAAGCAAGCAGAAACGGCTCCACTCCCATATCTAATAATCTGACAATCGAGCCCAGCGCGTCATTAGTGTGCAAAGTTGATAAAACAAAGTGTCCGGTCAAGCTGGAATGGATGGCTAATTCGGCTGTTTCATCGTCTCTTATCTCGCCAACCATTATCACATCCGGGTCTTGGCGCAAAAGAGACCTGAGGCCGGAAGAAAACGAATATCCTATTTCAGGCCTGATTTGCGACTGATTAACTCCTTTTACTTGGTATTCAATAGGGTCTTCCAAAGTGGCTATATTAATTCCTTCTTTGTTAATCTCGCTTATAATTGAAAAAAGCGTTGTTGACTTGCCTGATCCGGTCGGACCGGTCACTAAAAACAATCCTTCTGTTTTTTTAATATTATTTTTTATTACTCTCAGCCCTCTTCCTTGAAAGCCAAGCTCAACCAATGAAGGCGGCTTCTTGTTCGCTTCTAAAATTCTCATAACCGCTTTTTCTCTGCCTAACAGCGGCAAAATTGATACGCGAAAATCAACTTCCCTTTCTTCTATCAGCAGCCGTATGCGCCCGTCTTGAGGAACGCGCGTCTCGTCCAGCTTTAAATCAGCCAATACTTTAATTCTCGCTATTATGGAATCATGGACAGTTATGGGCAAAACAAGGGAAGTCCGCAATATCCCGTCAATTCTATAGCGCACCCTGGTTTCATTTTTAACCGGCTCAATATGAATATCGCTGGCCCTGCCTTCTACCGCGTGGCGTATGATTACTGAGACTATTTTGGCGACCGGAGCGCTTTTGGTAACCTCCATGCGGTTAATCACCGCTTCTTTTTTAACGCTCTTTTCTCTCTCTTGCTCTTCTTCTTCCGCCCTGGTTTCCAGCGCTGATGAAATTTCCTTGTTAAAAGTTCTATACTGTTTAACGGCTGCGTGAAAGCTGCGGGCTGAAATAAGATAATATTCAACTTGCAATTTTTCTTCTTTCGCCAAAAAATTAACCGCTTCAACCGCCTTAAAATTATCAGGATCCGCTATGCCGATTTTAATTTTGCCGCCGCTCTTGTCAAAGCAGACGACTTTATAATTTTTCGCCACCTCGGGAGGAATTACGATTAGCGCCAAGTCGCTTATCTTTGTTTCCAGCAAACTCTCGTAAGGCATGCCGTAGACTCTTGATTTTACTTTAATATACTCTTCCGGATCAACTAAATTTTTTTCAAAAATAATATCTTCAATGGATTTGCCGCCTTGCTCGGAAAGAGATTTTATTTCAGACAAATTATTAATGCTGACTAAATTTTCTTGAAGCAATAAATTTAACAATTCAACTTGCTTGCCTTGATTATCCATAATTATATAAATTTAGAAATTACGCGTTTGGCAATATTTTATTATCAGCGCCGAGCGCTGCGGCAGCGCTCGGCGCTGATAATAAAACGACAGCTTTGTTTTTTACATTCAAGCGCGTAATCCCTAAAATCAACAAAAAAACCGCTTGCGGCTACTCGCTTAAATTCTCTGCGTCTTTTTTATTATAATCTTCAAAAGGATTGCTTTTTACCGATGCGCCCTCTCCGCTGTAAATCGTCTTGTATATTTTCAAAGCATTGAACTTTTGATTATCAAAAATGCTTGTGTCCAAAGCTGATTCTTTTGACTTTAAAGATTCTATGTTTAAGTCTTTTATGTTTAAATTAAATTTTGCCTCCAGAAAAGCGTCAAAATATTTAATAAATAAAAAGCCGACTAAAATAAAAACAAGCAAAACGGCTGCTAATTTTATTAATAGCTTATTTTTTATTATTTTCTTAAAATATTCCATATTATTGATTATCGTCTTCTATGTAATATGTATCAACGATAAAAGAAGCGGATTGTTCAGCCGGCGAAAAATTTAAATTTACAATATCTAAAAGCTGGATGTTGTTTTCAAAGTCATTAAGCAGGGCTTTAAGATTCGCGTAATCAGCTCCGACAATTTTTATGCTTAAGCTCACTTTGATTATCTCCGCCGGCAGTTTTGCCTGCGCGCCGGCCGCCGCCTCCTTCGCTTTCGCGGCGGCTGTTTTTTGCTCTTCGTTTTTTTCTCCGGAATTAATTTCCATAGACTGCAAAAACAAGCCTCTTTTTCTGATTATTGACTCCATTTGCGGAAACAAATCTTCGTAATGCCCTCCGCCGGGAAGCATGGCGTTTATTTTTTCTATATTGTCCGCGCCGATTTTTTTATAAGCGCTATTCAGCTTGTTTAACCTGCTTAAATGCTCCTGAAGAATATCGTATTTCGTCTGATTTTGCTCCCTGGACTGCTCAATGCTCTTGATCGCTTTGGTATACTTGGGCTTGATGATTAAAAATAATCCCATTAGCAAAATAACTAAAAATAATCCTATTTTCAGCCAATGGAAATAATTGACTAGAAAAAAATTTATTTTTTGTTTCAGGTATTCGCTTTTATTTTCTTTTATTTTTGCCTCTGGCATATATCTATTATATGGTTATATTATTATATTGCTATATTGTTATATGGGGTATAAGTAACTTAATTTGGTGGAAAACTTGTTCCTTTGCAAATAATTTTTTTGCGGCAAAGCATTAATGCTTGGGTCCACTTCAAGAAAAATTTTACAGAATTTAATCCGTGAGTTTTACT
>VMTK01000053.1 GCA_013791585.1 Candidatus Falkowiibacteriota bacterium | reverse complement strand
AATTTTTAAGTAAAACTCACGGATTAAATTCTGTAAAATTTTTCTTGAAGTGGACCCAAGCATTAATGCTTTGCCGCAAAAAAATTATTTGCAAAGGAACAAGTTTTCCACCAAATTAAGTTACTTATACCCCATATAACCATTTTTTATTTCATTCTATACTTAAGATTTTATACACGCTTTCTCCGTTTGGAGTTTCAACTTTTATCGTGTCGCCTTTTTTTCTGTCTAAAAATGCTTTGCCAAGCGGAGACTCGTTGGAAATTTTGCCTTCCACCGGATCCGCTTCGTTAAAGCTTACTATGGTATATTGTTTTTCATTTCCATTAATCATGGCTGTAACTTTTGATCCCATGCCGATAGAATTTTTGCGGTCTCCGTTATTTACGATTGTTAAATTTTTAAGCAGCATTTTTATTTCAGCGGCTCGGCCTTCGTTAAATGCTTGCTCGTCTTTTGCTTCAGTGTATTCCGCGTTCTCGCTTAAATCCCCCAGCTCTTTGGCTGATTCAATGCGCTTGGCGATTTCCAACCTCTTAATTGTTGTAATATATTTCAATTCTTGTTCTAATTTATCATGTCCTTCTTGTGAAATAATTTGATCAGGCATATTTTCGCGCAACGCGCAACGCATAGCCCCGCAAACGCTTCGCAAAGCGGGGCGGGCGCGCAACGCATCACAAGTTAATATAATTAATATAATTTTTAATATACATTAATTTTTGAAATTGCGCAACTGTGATGCGCGCGCTTGATGCGAAGTTGGGAGAGCGAGTGTTAAAAATAAAATTATTTTTATAAATTATTTACTTTAATCCGAAGATGTGCGATAAGGGTATATATAATCCATCTTAGTCTAACTTTTGGATATTCGCTGTCACTTTTCTTTATTTTTTTATAACGTTCACCGAAAGGCGCACCAATAAAATCTATATCTTTTTCTGATAAATTATATTGTAATTGATGAGAAAATTTATTTCGAATATTGTTTAGTCTCTTTAGGGTGTCAATTAAATAAGACTCTATAATATCTGAAGCTTGAATAATAAGAAGTTTTTGGTAAAAAGATAAATTATTTTCAGTTAAAATATCTCCTCTCTTTAATATGGAACACAGCATTTCATCAATTATATTTTCCACAAAAAGGTGCGCCTGCAATACTAGTATTATTTCTTCAGGTTGAGATTTAATTGCTGCATCGATTTTGTCTAATTCTTTATTAAGAATTTCTTTTATTTCGAGTCCCATAATTTATAAAAATTAGTGATCAATTTTACGCTGCGGCAGAATCTCTCCGCAGAGGATTCTGCCGCGGCGGAAATCTCCCCAAAATATTTATCAATTTGTTTTTTTTGTTTTAACAATTTAGCGCCAAGCTTAATGACGCTTTGCTCAATATTTTTTATGTTATCTATTTTAGCTCTTATTTCAATTTCCATATTTTTATTTCAAAGATTTTGTTGGGCAAAGGGAGGGGTGGGGATTAAAGGGGTGAATTCCCTTTGCCCTAAACTCATTATTCTTTTATTGTTTTAAATAAGGTTATAATTTTATTTGCCACATTTTGCCACGAATAGCAGTCAAAATTAAAAAGCCAGGTGTCTTTATTTTTTTTATTTAGTAATATTTTTTTTAATGAATGTTCAATTTCTTTAACTGAACCAGCGTTGACAACTGTTAATCCATGATAATTTTGCAAAACATCAATAGACCCAGTAATGTCTGTAGTAATCACAGCTTTCCCTAAAAAAGCAGCTTGTAAATTTACCATACCAAACGGTTCATATAAAGACGGTGTCACAATACAGTCGGCAATATTAAAAATGTGCGACATTTCTAGCTGATTGATATGTCCAAGGAACAAAAAAGATTTCGTATGGCTGTTTAATTGTTTTTTTATTAAATTTTGATAATTTTTATCCCCGCAAAGTCCTGCCACAACAACAATAAAATCATGATCATCAAGTAATTGCAAAGTAGCTTTAATTAAATAGATTAATCCTTTTTGAGGAATTATTCTGCCAGCATAAAGAATAATTTTACTAGATGAAGAAATTGACCATTTTTTTTTAAACTCCTTACTATCTTTAACCGCGTCAGCCTTAAAATCTTCTTTATCTATACCCCCAGTTATTAAAATGATTTTTTGATGGTTTATGTGATACAGATCGGCAACTTCATCGAGCATGACTTTTGACTTAACAAATACTAATTTAGCATAATTCATACAACGTTTCTCAAGAAATACTAAAACAGCATGATTAATTTTATTTAAAAATGATTTTTTGACATTTTCTTTTTGTAGTGCTTTTTGTAAACCAAGCATTGTACTACGAGAAAAATAAAATATTGGTTTTTTAATTTTTGATAACTCCAACAAACCAAATTCTAAAGATTGTAAATAAATCACGTCAAAATCGTCTATGTTAATTTTTTTCATCAATTTTTTAAGAGCAATATAAAATAAAATAAAATCAACAAATTTAGTTTTCTTTATTGGCAGGTGTATGAATTTAATGCGCTTGTCAAAATAATCGTCAATATCAGAATTGCAATGAACAACTGTAACATCATGATTTAAATCAGAAAAATACTGAGCTTCCTTGTATGATGAATAGCCCATGCCATACCCAGATCCAAACATAGAAGTTAACATTAAAATTTTCATAAACTTATAAATAGTTTTGTCGAATAAAACAAACAAGGTTTTCTGCGACACCTGTAATTTTTTCCATAGAAGGATTATCTTGGAGAAGGTTGAGTATGTTTTTTATTTCTGGATATTTTTTTGCCATCTTGGGCGCACATATTTTAAAATCAAATTCAAGCTCATTATCCAAAAAATTAATTTCACAGATTAAGGTGCTAACCCATCTTTTATATTTACTTTCCCAAAATGAATCGTCTTTATTATTCAAATAAACAGATCGGCTACTTTGTGCTAAGTCGATAGCTCGTCTGAATAATGATTCGGCTGTTATCTCTGATTCTTTGACATCTTTTATATAATCCGTACCCCAAAGAAATACACTGCGAGATTTAATCCAATAAAAATAAGTTGGCGGTCTGTAAATATGCCAGCGCCTGATAAATTCATCCATAAAAACCACATTAATATCCAATTTGTAGTCCTTTACAGTATTTCTAATTAATTTTATTTCTTTTAATAATTTATTTGGATTATCTATGTTATCAATAATGAATAATACGTCTATGTCGCTCATTCGTGAAAAATTATTAGTTAAAACACTTCCATAAATATAAGCTGAAGAAATTGCGGGTAATTTTTCAAATTTATTTTTTAATATTTTAGAGATTATTTTAACGGTGTCGCTATTAAGCATAATATTTTTTTAGATTAATTCATAATTAGATATTTTAAACTTAGGAACTTCTAATCCTATTCCATACATTCCAATTCCAATATCATTTTTTCTGCCATGAAAATCTGAACCTCCGGTATAATACAGATTTTTTTCATTGGCTATCTTTATTAGTGATTGAATTTGTTGGTTTGTGGTTTTATCATGATAAATTTCCACTCCAGTAAGTCCAATATCCAATAAGGAATAAATATCATTTTCAGAAAGCGGATTAGTTGCAACACTGACTCGCAGAAAGGGATGCGCAATTATAAAATCCGTCGAGTTGTCTTGCAATTTATCTAGTATCCACTTAACACTAACCCCACTTCTGCTGACCGCGCATGATTTACTAGGGGCTTGATAGTTGAAATAAATATCATCGGGAGATAATATTTTTCCATGCCTTTTGAATAATAAGTCCAGATTTGACTGATTTTGACAAATATTCATCGCAACAGTGTATCCTACCGGTTTTTTTTCATCTGGTTTTAGATTGTCATCCATCCTTAATCCCTCTTTCCTGAATAGAGAAATTGCTTTTTGCATTTCTTTAACTTTTTGTTTTTTTACCAATTCATTTCTTTCCTTTAAAACTTCGCTGACGGTTTTAACGTCAAAATCATATATCAAAATATGAATTTCGTTTTCGCCATAAAGAGCTGTCAACTCAACGCCAGGTATAACAATGATACTGTCCTCTTGCAAATATTTTTTTAGCTCACTTACACCAGCAATGGTGTCGTGATCCGTTAGGGCGCAATATTTAAGCCCATTTTTTTTTATCAGTTCCGCTAATTCTGGAACGGAAAATTTTCCGTCAGAATATGTTGAGTGAAAATGTAAGTCAATCATAAATGTATAGCTTGATAAATAATTATTCTTGATGGTTGTTTTTTAGAAAGTTTTGCATACTATGGAGCTCTTGATCTAAATTTTTTCTTACTCGGTCAAAAAATTGCGCTTCGTTAATTGATGATGTTGTCTCTGGCGCGTCTTTTAAAACACGTAATCTCCATAAAATTGAATTAATAAGTACTAATGGTTCATGAACGCTAAGACGATCTTGAAAATATTCATCTTTTTTAGAAAGTTTATTTTCATATTCAATAAGAAAATCTTTTTTTTGTTCATCGTTAAAATTTAATTTAAGAAATAATTTGGCAATATCCATGGCGCCATCACCAGCAGAAGTTTGTTCCCAATCAATTAGAATAATTTTATCAGAAATATTTGATCGTAAAATATTATTGCGATTTAAATCAAAATGGATAAGTGTAAAATCATTACCACAAAAAGCCTCTGGCTTTTTTTTAGCCTCACTTTCTGTTTTATTAATTGATTGTTCAATTAGTAACTTTGTTCCTGTCGAGTCAGGCAATAAAGATAAATAATCACGTAATTTTTCAAGCTCACCATTTAAATAATCCATTTGAGTGCCTTTTTTTCTTTGTGTCAAAGGCTTGCCATAACTATTAAGATTTATTGAGTGGACTTTAGCTATAGCTTCCGCCAATTGTTTAATTGTGGCTTTATCAAAATTTTCTATAGGTTTTCCTTCTATTTTTTCTTCAAAAAGAATGGTAGCTGATTTTAAAAATCCTTTTAATTGAGGGGTACCTTTAGATTTCCGTATTCTTAGTAAGCGCAGGGCAACATTTTCATGATCCGCTCTTTCCGAATCTTGTTTGGGGTTTTTCCAAACTTTTGCAATAACTTTCGGATCGCTATCTGGCAGTTCAAAAATTAAAGCATAACTACCTTCAGCGAAAGATTGACCATCAAGTAGTTTCTGTAAGTCTTCGGGTGTTAGCCCGAGATTTTTAATAGTCTTTATTTCATTCGCACTGAATTCCAATTGATCGATTGAATTCTTAGTTTCGGCAAATTTGTATTGTTCGTTCATGTAAATTTTTTTATCAAATAATTTTTTGTTTAGGGCAAAGGGAGGGGTGGGGATTAAAGGGGTGAATTGCCCCGACCTCAAATTCATTATTTTATCCTATAGTTTGATCAGTGTCGGAAAGCTCTTCAAACTTTGCTTTCATTGTAGGATTGCCACGCGTCAACTTCTTTATTGTCAAATCATCAGCTTTATTATTAGCCAGACGCAGATTATCTTCAGATCGCAAAAGATTCTCTTTTGTCTTTTGAAGTTGCTCAATTGATTTATCAATACTATCAATCGCAGTTTTAAACTTTTCGGATGCCAATCTGAAATTTCGGCCAAATGATTCACGAAAATCATTTAATTGGCCTTCAAAATTAGTAACATCAATATTCTGCGCTCGCATTAACGCAAGTTCAGCTTTGTATTTTAGAGAGTTCATGGCTGCGTTGCGAAGCAGTGTAATGATTGGGATAAAAAATTGTGGTCTTACTACATACATTTTGTGGTATTTATGGGAAACATCAACAATACCAGTGTTATATAATTCATTTTCAACTTCCAAAAGCGTAGCAAGAACAGCATACTCGCATTTTTTCTCGGTACGGTCTTTATCAAGCTCGCGCAAAAAATCTTCATTTCTTTTTTTGGTGGCGGTTTCATCACCTTCATTTTTCATTTCAAACATTATGGAAATGATTTCATTGCCTGCCTCATCTGTTTCGCGATATATATAGTCACCTTTACTACCTGACTTGGAATCATTGTCCTTTTCAAAGTAGGCTTTTGGGAAAGCCGTGGCGCGAAGTTTGTTAAATTCAGTTTCGCAGTGTTGCTCAAGCGTCTCACCGATCATTTTCGTACTGAGTTTTAATTTCATGTCTTTGTATCGTTCAATCATTTCGTCTTTTGATTTCAATTCATTTTCATATTTGTCCTTTAATGAAACTTCACGAAGCTGCATTTCATGTTCCTTGCTTTGTAGTTTGATTTTGAAATCATCCCTTTCTTTTTCTACAAAATTGACTGCTTGCGTGACAGCTAATTTTTTCTCCGTTTCGGCATTGGTGATTTTCGATTTCATTTCAGCGATCTCGGATTCCTTTTTTGCTAGTTGTTCTGCAAGATTGCGTTCTTTTTCGGCTTTTAATTCCGCCAACTCTTTATCTTTTTTTGCCAGTTCGGCTTGCAATGTATTTTTGAAATTTGACTCGGCGAGTTTGACGGCATTTTCTTTGTCTTTGGTGGCCATATCTAAATGTTCCTGCAATTCTTTTTCAAATTGATGATCGCGTACTTGTTTCAGTATGTCGGCAAACTCAGCCTCATCGACTTTGAATACTTTTCCGCAATGTGGACATTTAATATCGTTCATATTTTTTTACTTAGTAAAGAAAAAAATTAAGTACCATGCATTATTTCAGCAACTCATATTTAAACAACTTAGGTTGGATAACTGCTTCATAATATTTTGCCAATTTTGTCTTTAAGCTGTTGATTGCAGTATTAAGTTCCGGATAATCGTAAATCCATTCGTCATTTTCGTTTTTGAAACGCGTATTAAGCTCTTCGTTAATTTGATACATGCCGTAAGTATATTTTTTATTATAGTTCTTTGTGTGTTTTGCTTTTGTAAGCATGTCATTAAAAGTATCCAATAGATCCTGTTCGTCTTTTGTGAGTTTGTAATTTTTAACTTTACTGCTTGCCAACGTGCCTTTATCAAAACAAAGTTCATTTTTATAAAATCTACCATCGCTGCCATCAAAACTGCGACAATGGTTGCGTTGACTCAAGCAAGCAAATATAAAACAAGTTTTTAAGAAATCTTTGTCCTTCAGGTAGCAATCACCTCCGTCAGCCGTTGTGAAATAAACATCTCGCTCATACCAATTTTTCTGTGGGTATAGTTTGGCGGCAAATAATGGTAATTTTTCTATAAAATTATCAGAGCGTAAGTAAAAACCGCGTATATTATATCTCGTACCTCGCAATAAATAGACATCGTGTTGAGTCACAGCATATCCTTTGGCTACTAAATAACCCACAATGTTTTCATTAACATATGACTTGCCATCTGTTTTTCTTCCGGTTGTTTCTTTTCCGTCATTCTCAAAGTATACTTTTGTCTCACGATCATTTGGAAATGATCTTTTATCAAAATATGGCTCTAGAGTACAATGGGTTTTTTTTATCTTAATTTCATCTAAAATCAGTAATTCGTCGTCCTCTTGCTCTGGTGTTTTTTTATTGTCAATATCAAACGCCTTGAGGGTTAATTCTTCTTGGCTATTAACTTGATTTTGCCACAAAATACAACTAATAGCGCTTGGCCCAGCATGAAAATACTGGCGATTAAATAAAAATCCATCAATAAATTCTCTCTCGCCTAAACCAAGGGATTTCCAATATTTAATTGGGCTAAATAAGACAAAATAGTCATCTGGTTTCTTAATATAAAAATTCCAGCCCGACCAAATAAATTGATTTGAAATATCGCGAGCGGTACTTACATTTGAATTTGCAAGATTTTTGAGATCTTTTTTCATTTCTTCAAAAACAAGTGCCCCCTTACTTGTCCTGTTGGTCGAATTCTCTACATTAGCCGCGCTACTATCTCTATATGGCGGATTTTCGTACAAGATAATGTTTGTTTTTTTGTCTTTTACAATACCTAAGAGCATCGAGATACTTTCGTTATACTCTTTGGTCATTCCGAGCGATGTTTGCCCTGTGACAAATTGCGAGCTAAGCGCATCACCGCCATCAACAAGGGCATCTTTATTACTAACTTCTTGTGGCGGCGGGATGATAAGTTTGACACGATCACCAATACGTTCGTTTAACACTATCCATTCTTTTAATTCATAAGTGTTGACGATTGTATGCGATAGTTCGTTATCAAAAATATAATCATGCAGTGATATTTTTGTCTTATGTTTTTCTAGTTCACCAATAGTGATTTCGTTAAAATTGCTTTTACTATAAAATGTAGTGATAATGTCAGCCTTATCCTGTAAATATTTGGCTTTTAGGGATTTGTCGATATAGTGATTTAACTCGCCGATTGTAATATCATCCACTTGCTTGTCGGTTAAAAACTCTTCCAGACTACCTGTACCAGCGCAGCGATCAAGTATAATGTAGTCGTGTCCTTTAGGTATCGCTCTTATGGCCTTTCGTACTAATTCTGTTGCCTTGAGACAATATGCCGGAGGGGTGTAAAAGGCGCCAAGTTCTTTTTTGTGTTGCTTATCATTAAGTAAATCCATGATGTACTTAAAATCTTTTTCATCGCCAATCCACGGGTAGATAAACGACGCAAAATGTTTAGGTGCGCGTAATTCCTTAAAAAGTTTAATTTTACTAGCAGTCGGGTTTTCTTGATAAAACCGGCTTGCCCAACCGACCACATCAAATACGTCAATATGTATCTTGGTATAATTTTCAACATCAAGAATTTCCGTAAGACGATTTAGTCCTTTCAAAATACTATAATTAACTTTTTCCGGTTTGATTTTGGTATTAAAATCCGTGTTATTTTTACTTGCCGATCCAGCATAAATTTTTTCTATGTCTGCAAGAAAATCTTCGGAATTAAAAAGGTAAGCGATTTCTTCATTGAGCGCCACAAGTAAAATTTGAGCAGGAACGTTCTCGCCTTTAATTCTCCTATGGCTTAAATATTTAATCGCTTGAAATAGAACCTTGTTGATATCCGAGATTGTAAGTTTAAACTCAAACAAAGTACCTCTATATACACCATCGGTATTATGGGCTAATTCAACATCGGCACTAATTTTTAAATCACTGAAAAATTTTATTTGACCTTCGCGTTCTGATAAAAATTTATTGCTCATATTTTTTCATAAAATCATTTATCGCTTCGGCAATCGCATTGCGACGATAATTTAAAAATTGCTGATAATTATTTATTTCCCACATTTTTTTATCGAGCGGGATTAATTGGGTGGTTAGTGCTTCTTCACCCCGCTTAGCGACAACTTCCTTTTCAAGATAATTTATAGGTTCTTTGTTAGTAATTTGGCGATTTGTTTTTCCACCGATGAAAGCAAGATTCGCGATTTCATTAATTTCTTTTTTATCATATTGATCTTTCAGTAATGATTTCGGAAAAATATGATGAAATTGAATTGTGTGTGCGTTTCCAGTATGCCTTTCGGAAAGTTTAAGGCCGGACCACCAATCTTTTGCTCCGTTTTGCTTTAATACAAAATATAACATTGAGAAAAATGGACTTCTAATGCCGCGACCAAATAAATCATCGGTATCTACATTGAATTTTTTAACATGCAAAAGTAATTGCTGAATTAGATCATTAAGGCTTTTGCCACGGAAAAGAACGCCTAGATCAGCTTCAAGAATTGATTCAGATGAACCCATGCTGTAATGTCCGCGCATATGAGCGAGATAAAACCAGCGCAAAAGCTTTTTTTCCTCCTCGGGTGTCAACACTTCGTTTTTCTTTAATATCCAATAAACAGCAATTGGAATAAGCAAAAACGGCGAGGAAAGGCAAGACAAGTTATCTATGCCTGCATTTTCTCGCAAAAAGTTAATTGCATAATCCAAGCCATCTATCGCTGTTTTCCATGATTCTTCTAATTTTTCTTTGCTTATTTTGCCAACAGTTCTAAATCGGCTTTGATGAGTGGCAAAAACAACTAACATACGGACGGGCAGTCCGGTTTCAAGAATATAATCTTCGTCAGCGTTGAATTTCGCGGCAAAATCTTCAATTAAATTGATAAATCCTTTCCAACGTGAAGTAATTTGCGCAAGTGCTAAATCAGAGCCACGCAATTTAATGCCGAGAGAATTTACGCGGATAAATATGTCTGTTACTTCCTCGTATGACATGCTCTTTTCAAGTACCTCCATCACATACAAATAATCAGCAATTTTTTTAACTTTTTGGAGACGCTCTGAATATTTATCCCATCTTTCGTCTTCTGAAGAAACACCGATTGATTTTAGAATTTGACTGTCTGTTTTTTTAAAAATATCTGAAACAGGAACCCAAATAGGGTCATTTTTTAGCGCACGACTAGCTACAACAAAAGTGCGTTTTCGCATTTCTTTTTGTATATCTCGTTCAGCAGTTTCCTCGTCTTCTACATCCTCCACATTAGTCGTAAATCCGTTGTCATCTATTTCAGTAACATCTGACGGTGGACCTTCGGGATGCTCTAGATTGAAAAGAATATCAATTGGTCGCTTGCGATTGCGCACACGGACTGGTTCACCGCTTAAAATTGCAGAAAGCGAAGTTACTCGCTGTTGGCCATCAAGCAATAATAATTTTTGTGAAGTTGTCGGCATCCTTGTTGCTTCAACAGCTAATTCCCGTGTCGGCATTTCTTCGTCTGTTTCCCAAACTAAAATTGTGCCAGATGGATAACCGCGATATAAAGAATCCAATAAATCACGGACGCGTGTTGCAGGCCAAACATAACGGCGTTGCATTTCAGGCAAAGTTAATTCACCACGCTGAACTTTATTTACTAACTCACTAACTCTAATATTTGTCTGAGCCATAATTTTATTTTTTACTGCATTATTATTGTATTCGTTTTCCCCTTATAAATAAAACATTTTCGTAGCGGAGCGGAGAAAACACCATATTACCCATTTATAAATTAATAAAAAAACAAAATTTAATTCTTTTTAAAGAAAGCGTTAGCCGTAAAGAAAAACATATATTTTAACTAACTCATTGTTATGCTTAATTAATAAAGCGTTATACGCTTTACAACTTCATTTTACACTTTATTCAAATTGCATGCAATAATTCGGCTATAGCCAAAAAAATTTACACTATTCTATCTCCTCCGCGCCATAAGCATTTATTATGGCCGCGCATAATATTAAATAGCCTATGCCCAAAGGATGGTTCATATAGGGACTGAATATGCTTACCGCGGATATAACTATTAATCCGATCGTTAGCCCGTAAATAATTTTATCTTTTGCTTTATTTCTAAAAATACCATCAATAATTATTTTTGCGAGTAGCGCTAAATAAGAAATTAACCCCAGCAAGCCAAGCTTTAGCCAGATATCCAGCCAGCCCCATTCAAACGCGTAAGTCGTGTATTCTCCTGTCGGGCTGGACTCCAGCACTCTGGGGTCGCTGGATTTGTAAGTGACAGTCGCGCCGAATCCTTGCCCTAAAATTGGCGACTGTTTTATTTCATCCCATAATTCCGGCAATAGCGCCCAGCGCGAAGAAGCGCCTGCCTCCCCGCTTATTTGGCCGGCCCGCTCCGACAATAATTCCGCGGTGCTGAATCCGCCTGTCGGATTTGGATATGGAAATTTAACAATAGCGATAATTAGGCCGATGCTCATGATCGCGCAGATTAATAAAGTTCCGCTAAGTTTTAATAATTTTTTCCAGCTGGTTTTGTAAAATAATAAAATAATAAACCCCGCACCTTTCTTCAAGATATTACTGTATTTTTTATTAGAAAAATTTTTGTCTATAACAAAACTTGAAGAAAGGTGCGGGGTGAAATAATAAAATAATAAACCTATAATCAATCCTACCCAGAAACTGCGGGAAAAGCTGATTAGAATAATAGATAAAAAAGAAGCAAGAAGCAAGAAGTAAGAAGTAAGAATTTTTTTGTCGTATTTATCCTTTTGATTTACTATTTGCGTTAATAACAAAATAAATACAAAAAGTCCGATCAAGACAAAGATATGCGACTGGAAGAATATGCGGTAAAAGCCGCCTTGCATCTGCGTTATCTCCCCTACTCCGGTTACGCGCGTCCAGCGGTACAATTCGCTTGTTATGCTTGTTATGTTGTGCGAAAAAATAAATAACAAAAATAAAGTTTTCGCGCTTAACCAGATTATTGAAGCTGTGAAAATTTGTAGAATTGTATTAATAGGTGAATCCAGCCGCGCAGCGCCTGTCATTCCCGCGAAAGCGGGAATCCAGGGTTTGGCGCGCTTGCTTTGAATTTCTGATTTTGCGTGAACGGCTGAATTATTTTTTTGTATTCTAGAATAATTTGTTGCGCTTTTTTTAAACACGCTATAAGCAGGAAAAACAAGCGTAAAATACAGCCAGCCGTTAAAGTCAAAAAATATATTATTAAAACTGTTATGATTTAATATACCGTTTATTATTCCCCATGCTATGAATAAAAATAAAATAATAAAATAATAAAAATAACAAGATTTGAAAAATTTTATTTCTAATTTTTTATGCTTAATTCCGTTAGAAATAGTTTTGCCCAGCCAGACAGCCATTATAATAAGCCACAAAGCTATGCGGATTGAAATTAAAAATTCTCCTTGTTCAAAAGCAAATAAATACCCTTTTGACCCGATAAATAATTCCGCGAAAATTATCCAGATTCCATATTCAAGATTTATTAAAGATAGAATTAAAGCAAGAAAAATTATTATTAAAAAAGCAAAATTATTAAAATCAGGCAAAAGATAGCCGAATATTGAAAATAATTCAGCTAAAAGAATAAGCGCTAATATTAAAGTAAATTTTTGGTTGAATAAGTTTGAAATTGACATTTTTATTTTAAATTTATTTTATCCCCTACTCCAATCCCATTTTCCTCGCAAAACCCGGAATTAACTTCCAAAACATAATTAGCCGGAGCATCGCTTGAATATCGCATCACAGGATCGCTTCCCTCGGGGAGCGTGTTTTTATTTATTTTAACAACTTTTTCATCATCTATCCAGATTATATCTAGGGGGAAATTCATATCGCGCATAACAAATGTTCTTATTTCTTTGTTTGGAAAAACGAAAAGCATGCCGCAGTCAGCGCATAATTTTTCTTTATTGCTTAATCCTTGATATCTTAATTCCGGCGTGTCTGCAATTTCAATTTTTATTTCGGTGTTGTTAATTGTGGCGGATTTTATGTTATTACTTGAACATGCGGATAAAATTAGAATAGCGCCGCATGCTAAAAATAAAATTTTTTTCATATAGTTAACAGCTGGTCAAGGGTGTCTCACCCTTGACGTTTGCAGCGCTGTTTAAACTGCGGTGATGCCGCGGGTGAGACACCCGCAGCCAGCGGCTATATCAACCTATGCTTTTTCTTAATTACCTCAACCGCTTTTTTATATTTTTTCACGCTTGGCAAAAAAGGGAAAATTTTGTAAGCGAATGAAGGCAGCCAGCTGCTTATTGTTCCGCCAGTTTGCACTTTAAATAAAATTTTATCAATCCAAACCCCAACATGCCCCTGCTCCAGCATGGTCAGCCACAGATCCCAGTCTTGCAGTTTTTTTGTTGATTCATCCCAGCCGTTTCCGGGAAAATCTTCCCGTTTAATTAAAGACATTGTATGGATATACGGCATTTGTTTTAATTTTTTCGCGCTGAATTGTTCTAATTTAAATAATTTTTTGCCCCACAAAAAGCTGGAATAAGCATAACTCGTATTTGGATTTTCATTTAAAGTTTTTAACATTAATTCCAGGGCATTTGGCGTTAATTCAGCGTCAGCATCGCAAAACAATAGATATTCTCCTTTTGATTTTCTAAAGCCCTTATTGCGCGTATAAGGAGCCCCATGGTTTCTATAATTATGCAGCCATTCAATTTTATATCCGAATTCTTTTTTTGACAATTCAATAATTCTGCTTAATTTATCGGTTGAGCGGTCGTTAATGATAATAATTTCGTAATTATCATAAGCTTGATTTTTAATGCTTTCCAGGCATTGTTTTAATTTTTCCGCCTGATTATAGACGGGAATTATTATTGAAATCATAATAAATAACAAAAATTATTTAATTTTTTAGTTAACGAATTAAAGAGTTAACCAGTTGATTAAATTTTTAATAATAACTCGTTAACCCGCTAACTCGTTAACTAAATAATGCTTTAATTATTTATAAGTTACACAATTATATATTTTCTCCGCTTGCTTTTCCCAACTAAATTCACGAATAGACCTTTCCCTCCCCTGCTCTCCTAACTTTTTTCTTAAATTTTCATCTTGCGCCAATTTAATAATCGCATTGCTGATTTCGTTTATATCTTCAGGATTAACCAGCAGGCCGTTTACTCCGTTTTCAACCGCGTCTCGCGCTCCCCCGCTATTGCCGGCAATAACCGGCTTACCGGCTAAATTAGCTTCCAAATAAACAATGCCGAATCCCTCAAAATCTCCTTTGATATTTCTTGCTGGCATTATAAATATATCACAAATTTTATACCAGGCGTTTCTGCTTTCATCATCCGCGTCTGTAATCAAAATTACATTTTTTTCTAATTTCCAATTTCCAATTTCCAATTTCAAATTTCCTATTTCCGGCCCATTGCCAAGAATAACATAAATTAAATTCGGCTTTTTTTTCAACACAGGCGGCAAACTTTCTAAAACCTTGTCAACGCCCTTTCTCTTAACTAATCTGCCGACTGTTAGTAATACTAATTTATTATCTAAATTATATTTTTCTTTAATTTGCGTTATGCGTTGCGCGTTATGCGCCTGCCCCGTTTTGCAAAGCATTTGCGGGGTTATGCGAGATTCTATTCCCGGATTAACCACCTTTATTTTGCCGGCATATTCATCGCCGATAAATTTTTTTACCAGCCCAGCCGTATAACTATTGCCGCAAATTATATTTTCCGCATTTTTTAAAATTCGTTTAGTTATGTTTCTTTTTCTGCGGGCGCGCAGCGCGAAAGTAAAATCCATGCCATGCAAAATTACAGAATACGGCGTTTTGGTTATTTGGGATATAAAATACGCAACAGTACCCAGAGGAAAAATATGCCCGACAAGAATATGATCAATTTTTTCTTTTTTAATAATTTTCCAAACCTGCCAAACAGCCGTCAGCCATTTTGGGTAAAGCCAATTTTTTATTAATTTATTATCATTATTATGCAGGACAAAAATATTATTCGGCTCTAACTTGCCCCCCGAAGTCTTAGCAAGGGATGGCCAGTATTTTACTATATTACCATAATAATTAGCCACACCGCCGCGAAATGGAGGATATTCTAATGTGAATAATAAAGTTTTCATAGTAGCTTTATTATACGATAATCTAATCAAAAATAAAAGGAGGTTTAAAATTTTAAACCTCCTCGGAATAATTTGGTTGAAATTGTTTTAATATTTCCCCCTGATATCTTCATCGCCGATGTGCTGCTTGTGCTTTTGGCACTTGTGGGTTGCGCAGTTGTATCTGTGAAATACAACCGGCCTGTTCGGGTTGCTTGTTCTGTCAACATGTGTTCCTTCTTTTTTTCCTGGTTTTTTGCAAACATGACATATTTTTCCCATTTGCGCGCCCTCCTTGTTTTAATAGTGTTTGAAATACTTTGAAGCAAAGTAATGCCATTGTGCCGGTTTGCAACAATAACAATATCCAACTACTATTCCAATAAATCCTAAAATAATCCCAGAGTTAAGGATTTTTAGGTAAAGCATGCTTGCCATTAGCAGTATAAATACTATTATTATTGCCCTTAAATTTGCTTTGTCAAAAACTTTGTTTGTGAGCATAGCAGAAAGCCAGCCATAAATAAATCCTAAACTAAAACATAGAGCTGCTATTATAAAATTTACCATCCTGTCCTCCTTCCAATATTAAAAATAAAAAGTGCGTTAAAGTTTATTTATCCCCTCCTTTATCCTATTTAAACTGATTTTTTTACCAAGAACTTCCGCCACATCAAACGGGCCCGGGCTGGCTTGGCGGCCGGTTAGCGAGGCGCGCATGGGCCAGAGATAATTTCCGACTTTTTCTTTCTTGGCCTTGATATATGTTATCAAAGCGTCTTCAATGGAATCATTGGTCCAATTTTCATCCGGAATTTTATTTAATAATTCATAAACTTTTTCCAAATTAGCTTTTACTTCTTTGCTTGTTAGTTTTTTCCAAATTAATAATTCAGCCGGATATTCCAGCTTATCAACAAAAAAGAATTCAGTCAACTCTCCTATTTCAGACAGTTTTTTTAACCTCTCCTGCTCCAGCGCCACAACTTTTTTTATAAAATGTGTTTTTGTGTTTTTGTGTTTTTGTGTTTTTGTTAGATTATCTTTCAAATACGGCCTGCACAGTTCAACGAGCTTTTCCAAATCCATCTGCCGTATATAATATCCATTTATATAATCCAGCTTTTCAATATCAAAAATCGCCGGGCTTGTACCCATATCATCCAGCTTAAATTTTTTTTCTAGCTCTTTTAGCGTAAATAATTCCTGATCATCTTTTGGATGCCAGCCAAGCAAAACAGAAAAATTAATCAAAGCTTCCCGCAGATAGCCATTCTTTTTATAATCTTCTACGGCTACATCGCCCTGCCTCTTGCTCAATTTACCGCCTTCTTTATTCAACGTTAGCGGCATGTGGTAAAATTTCGGCGGCTGCCATCCAAAATCTTTATAAAGCAAAATATTTTTAGGGAAAGACGGTATCCATTCCTCGCCCCTTATGACATGGGTTATCTCCATCAAATGGTCGTCAACCACTAGCGCGAAATGGTAAGTTGGAATGTGGTTTGATTTTATTAAAACATGGTCATCCATGTCTTCGGCTTTGAATTTAATTTCACCGCGCAATTCATCACGAACGACAACTTCGCCGGACAATGGCATCTTTTGCCTGATGACGAATTCTTCTTTATTTTTTAATTTTTTTTCTATCTCCGGCTTAGTTAACTCGCGGCAGCATCTGTCGTAACGCGGAGGCAGTTTTTTTGCCTGTTGATCTTCGCGCATTTTTTGCAGGCGCTCCTGGGAGCAAAAGCAATAATACGCCTTGCCTGATTTAATTAATTCATCAGCGTATTTTTTATAAATACCAATCCTCTGGCTTTGAATGTACGGTCCGTATTCGCCTCCCATCCTTATTTCATTCGCATGGGCGCCATTTGTAGCGGCGCGTTTCAAATCAGGGCCTTCGTTAAATTTAATTCCAACCCAGTCCAAAATTTCAATCAAATCCTCAACAGCTCCCTCAACTTCCCTTTTCTGGTCAGTATCTTCAATCCTGAGAATTAATTCGCCATCCAAGCTTTTGGCGGCCAGATAGCAAAAAAGCGCAGTTCTTAAACTGCCTATATGTAAATATCCGGTTGGAGACGGCGCAAACCGCAAGCGCGCTTTTGGCATAAAATTTAAAAATTAAACTTCTGTATTTTTATTAAGATATAAATAAATAAACATTCAAAACCAAGGAAACCGTTAAGACAATACTAACAATAATTAAAGCAACACGCAACTTTTCAGCGTTTTCTTCTGTTTGCGCCCTTTCTTTTTTAAGCACAATATTGGTGATGTCGTTTATTAAGTAGATGTATTTTTTAATTTTGAATTTCATAATTTTAAAAGTATATAAATTTTTTTATTCCAATTTGTTTGTAAAATATTTAAATAATTCTCTGAATAATTCAGTTAAGCGCGCGACAAGATTATCGCGATTAATGCCGTAATTTTGATTTTGTATATCAACAAGCAAAGCCCCTATGCATCGTTCAGCCATCATTATATTGAATTTTTTTTCAAAATCGGAATCCTGCCGAATGATAGGCAGTTTTTTGTATTCATTAATCCAATTTTGAATATATTTTTTTATTTGCTCAAATATAATATTTTCATCTCTTATGCTTTTGATTCCAGCCCACAGATGAAATGTCGCATCGTAAAATTCAGGCCTGTATGACCAAAATAAATTTGACATCAATACATATTCTTTATCCGAAAGCTTGAATATATCATTATACGTAAAATGTCCGTGCATAAATTCCATTTTAATTGATGGCAGATGTTTTTTCGACAGAGAAAGAAATTTTTCAACATTTTTCACTTCTGTTTCAGCCAAATGCCCTTTTGACTGCGCGATTTTAGCCCAATGAGAAACGCGCTGTGTCGTAAAGACAAGGCTGCTTTGTTCATTTGGCTCTTTTTCCATAAAAGGACTTTTTAAGCATTTAGTTTTATATTCTTGATAAAGAGCGCAAAAATCTTGAATTTGTTCTTGATTGGCAAAAGGAGGTTTGTATATTTGGGGCGCGTCAATATATTCCAAAATCAAATAACCATAGCCATTCTTGCTATTCCATTTAGAGCCATTATAAAGTTTTGGCAATCTTATTTTCGCGCTTTCGTTCTGGTTATTAAACGCGTTAATCATGTCAATCTCATCAACATCAGGCTGGAGCCCTTGAATTTTTAATACAGCCGGCTTATTCCGCCAAAGGCCTTTGTAAATTAAACTGCCGACTTTGTCTTTATCGTAAATTTGACCGCGAAAAATTTCTTTTTCCGGCTGAAAATTTGTTTCGGCTGTGATTTCTGCAAGCGATTTTTCTTCATGATCGGCAAAATTCGCGTGCTCAAAATATTTTTCAGTAATTTTATTGCTCATAATTTAGAGTATTTTAAGCTTATCATCGCTAATTTTACTTGTCAACATTATCAAATTTTTTTAAAAATACTTTAATGGCATCGCGCCGAATTGGAAAAACTTCATTGATTATTTTATCGCTGTCAACCCATTTCCAGCCGGAATGGTCCCAGAAATTCACTTCTATATCGCTGTCTTGGCCCAAAAATTCAGCGATAATCAAACTTTGTTTTTGTCCTTTGCAGCCGATAGCTGTTTTTGCCTGCGTTCCGTATTTTCCCGGCTGATCACTGAATTTATATTTATAGACATTTTTAAAAGTTTTGATTATTTTAAATTTATCAGTATTCAATTCTTCTCTTAATTCCCGCGCGCCGGCTGTTTTAATGTCTTCTCCTTCGGTTCCGCCTTGAGGCAATTGCCAGTGCTCCGGCTGGTCGCTTCTTAATACTAATAATATTTTATATTTAACTCCTTTTTCATCAGCGAGTTTCATCACTTTTTTGTATAAAATACAGGCGACATTTTGCCTATAAATAAACGGCAAGAAAAATCTCCACTTGAAAAATTCAAAAGGAAAAACTATTACCGCTTTATATATTCGATTTATCCGCCAGGGCTGTTTTAACAGCCGCCAAAGCCATTCTAAGCCAAGCGCGCGCATTAATTTCGGCGCGCGTTTTATTCTGCCTGTCAAGAAATCAAACGCTCCTCCCGCGCCAATGCCCAGTTTAACCGACGGCAAATTGGGCATATTATGATAAATAAATTTTTCCTGCCAAGGCGCGCCCAGGGAAGACATTAAAATATCCGGCGCAAACGCTTTTATTTTTTCCAAATCAGCCATCGCGCCTTCGCGTTCAACATCCTGGACTTGCATGAATAAATTCGGATATTTATTTTTTACAGTATTTTTTATATCGCCGGCGCATGATAATCCTTCATCCCAATTAATAATCATTACTTTTAAATTTTTTTCTTGGGCTATTTTAAGAATATCTTTCACTAAATCAGCTCCGGCAATTCTGGTGATATTTTTACCAATCAGCCAGCCGGCGAATTTCAAGCCGATTCCGTCAGGCGCTGCTAAATCAGCCGTATTTAAAATATGAAAAAATTCCTCGTCTTTTTGGGCTTGCAGTAAAAATTCCGGATTGGGAGTAACTATTTGATACTGCCCATCTTTCCCGCTAAACAAAAATTGCTCTATTTTTTTTATAGCTTCTTTTTTATTAAGGGTTGATATGTTAACTCCAAGTATATTTATCATATTTTGATTATACTTTATAATTTTGCTTTTTTCAATGATTTTTGTTAAAATGATATAAAAGCTATAATGCTAATCTGCGAATAAACCCCGCACCTTTTGGGCAGATAATAAATCAAAATATTATCACAAAAGAAATAATACAAAACTGTCCAAAAGGTGCGGGGTAAATGCAAATCCGCGAATTGCTAATAATAATGAAAATATGAAAATACCAGAATACAAGAATAATCGAAGCAATTCTTTAAATTTATTTTTATATTTTCATATTCTTGTATTTTTAATTTGAAAATTCGCGATTAGCGGATTAGCATCATATCAATATGCATCCAGCAAGATTCTACAAACAATTAAATCAAAATACTGTCCAGTGTCGATTGTGCAATCGTTTTTGCGCTATTTCAAACGGGCAAGTTGGGAAATGCAGGACAAGGAAAAATGTCAACGGCAAGCTGTATTCACTGATCTACGGTTATCCGATTGCTTTAAATATTGATCCGGTTGAAAAAAAGCCGCTGTTTCACTTTATGCCCGGCAGTTTTACTTATTCCTTGGGCGCGCTGGGCTGCAATTTTTTCTGCGCCAATTGCCAGAATTGGGACATCAGCCAAGCTCGGGATATAGAAAATAAAGTTAAAAGCATGGAATTTTTTGATCCGGAAAGAATCGTTAAAGAAGCGATTGAAAATGAATGCGAATCCATTTCTTATACTTATATTGAGCCGACAATTTTTACTGAATACGCGCTGGATATCATGAAATTGGCAAAACAAAAAGGGCTGAAAAATATCTGGGTTTCAAACGGCTTTATGTCCAATGAATGCTTGGATGCCATAATCCCCTACCTTGACGCTATTAATATTGATCTAAAATCAATGGATGATGATTTTTACAAAGATAATTGCGGCGCCAGAATTCAGCCGGTTTTGAATAACATCAAGCAAATAAAAAAAGCCGACATACATCTGGAAATTACGACATTAATCATTCCAACTCTTTCCGACAAGCTTGAAATGCTGAAGCGAGCCGCTGAATTTATCGCGCTTGAGCTGGATTTTGATATTCCGTGGCATTTGTCCAAATTTTCAGCTAATATTTCTTGGAAATTAAAACATTTGCCTGACACTAGCGACGGCTTGATTTATCAAGCGTACGAGATAGGCAAAGAAGCCGGGCTGAAATATGTTTATGTAGGCAATATTCCCGGAGACCAGAAAGAAAACACCTACTGCCCGGCCTGCGGGGAGCTGGCAGTCCGCCGCTTGGGCTACCACATTGAGCGGCTGGACAGCAAAGGCAGATGCGCTGCTTGCGATAAGGATCTTGGTATAATATTATAATTATTTGTTTAATTTTGATGTTTATATTATAATATAAAGTATGTTTCAAAATTGTTACATTGTTACATTGCTAAATTGTTTTAATTTTAGCAATTTAACAATTTAACAATGTAGCAATTAATTTTTTATGACTAAATTTAAAATAATATTATTTTTCTGTTTTCTGTTTTGTGTTTTGTGTTTCGCGGCGCAAAGCGCTTCAGCAAGCGTTTTTGACCCTAATTATATTATAAGCGACGCGGAAATTTTAAATTCCGGCTCAATGAGCTTGGAATCCATTAAAGAATTTTTAAAAAACAAGGGGGGCTACTTGGCGAATTATTCCTGCCCTAACGCGGACGGAATTATAAAATCCGCGGCTGAAATAATTTATGACGCCGCGGTTAACAATTATGACTGCGACGGCATAGATTCAAGCGATGATTTCACGCTTGCGGAAAAGAAACAAAAATGCGCGCCAATAGCCATTAATCCTCAATTTCTTTTGGTCCTGCTGCAAAAAGAGCAAAGTTTGATTGAAGAAAAATCTCCTAAACAGAGCCAGCTTGACTGGGCAACCGGCTATGGCTGCCCTGACGGCGGAGGATGCAATTCGCGCTGGCAAGGATTCGGCAAGCAAGTTAATTCAGCCGCTCTGCAATTTTTTGATTATATGTCTAATCCCCATTATTACACATATAAAGCCGGAGAAATATACACATTTACCAATCCTTATTCAACCACTCAGAATGAAACAACAGTTGTAACGCCGGTGAACAGCGCCACGGCCGCTTTGTATAATTACACCCCGCATGTTTATAACGGAAATTACAATTTTTTTAATATTTGGCAGAGATATTTTACCCGGCTTTATCCTGACGGATCTCTGCTTCAGGCAGAAGGAGAAGCTGGCGTTTGGCTGATACAAGACAATAAAAAGCGCCCTTTTCTGACAAGAGGAGCTCTCACTTCCAGATTTAATGAAAATAAAATAATTACTGTCAAGAAAGCGGACCTTGATTCTTATGAAAAAGGAACGGCCATCAAATTCCCGCAATATTCCGTAGTGCGCTCGCCGCGCGGAACGATTTTTTTGCTGGTTGACGATAAGCGGCGCGGTTTTGCTGACGGCGAAGCTTTCCGCAAAATCGGCATTAACCCGGAAGAGGTTGTAGGCGCAAGCTGGGAAGATATTAACGGCTACGAAGAAGGGCTGCCTATTACCGCGACTTCCACTTATCCTACAGGAGCTTTGCTTCAGGACAATACCACAGGCGGCGTTTATTGGGTGAGTGAAGGCGAAAAAGCTCCTATTTGGG
This sequence comes from Candidatus Falkowiibacteriota bacterium, assembly GCA_013791585.1. GTDB lineage: Bacteria > Patescibacteriota > Patescibacteriia > Patescibacteriales > VMTK01 > VMTK01. The sequence goes on along the minus strand of VMTK01000053.1, from coordinate 13,919 downwards.
ACGCGGTATTTTTGAAAACTAAATTTAAAAATAAAAAAATAATTCCGGTCCCGCCTGAAGAATTGGCCGGATACGGCACTATTAATCCGGTTGTTTTTGAAGACGGAGAATTGGTCAAGTCGCCGAATTCCCCGGCAGTCTACATAATCGCCAACAACAAGAAAAGGCCGGTTATTTCCGGAAAAGTTTTTGAAAGCTTGGGATATAAATGGGAAAATATAATCACTGTTTCTTCCAAGGTGTTGTATTTATATGATCAAGGCGAGACAATAGATGAAGCTAATTAGTTGATAATAAGATAAAATTTCTGTTAAATCAAAATATCCAAATTGTTATATTGTTATATTGCTATATGGTTGAATTTTATATTAGCAATATAACCATATAGCAATATAACAATAAACTTTGGAAAATAATAAAAAATTCCAAAATAAGATTTAGGTTTCTTGTAAATCTTACGTAATCCACAAAAATATGCCTATAGTCTTTAGCGCCATAACCCCTCACCCGCCAATACTTATTCCCGCGATAGGCAAGGAAAATTTAGAGCGGCTGAAATCCACGTTGGAAGCGTTTAAAAAATTAAAAGAGGACTTGTACGTTTGCCAGCCGGATACTATTTTTATTATTTCTCCCCACGGCAGTATTCAAAGAGATTCGTTTACCATGAATCTTAGCCCTGAATTTGAAGGCAATTTTGAAGATTTTGGCGATTTCGCCACAAAGATTAATTTTGCGGGGAATATCGGGCTGGCTTACAAAATACGTGAAAGCATGGAAACAAAAGCCCCTGTGCAGTTAATGAGCGAGACGTTGCTGGACCATGGCAGCTTGGTGCCGCTTTATCTTTTAGCGCAAAATCTGCCTAAGATTAAAATAATCCCTTTGTATTATTCCGGGCTGGATTTGCGCGCGCATTTTAAATTCGGCCAGCTGTTAAAGAGAGAATTTTTGGTCAGCCATGAAAGAGTAGCCATTATCGCTTCCGGCGATTTGTCGCATCGGCTGACAAAAGACGCGCCGGCCGGCTACTCGCCAAGAGGCAAAAAATTTGATAAGAAATTAATTGAATATCTCAAGAAAAAAGACGTTAAAAACATAATAGGCATGAAGCATGATTTAATTTATGAGGCAGGAGAATGCGGGCTTAAATCAATTGTTATTCTACTTGGGATTTTAGACGGAATTAATTGCAAGCCCAAGCTCTTGTCTTACGAAGGGCCTTTCGGGGTTGGGTATTTGGTTATGCAGTTTGAAATGTAAGCACTCAAATCTACGAATGCAATGCAAATCTACAAATAATCTTAATAGAAAAGATTTGTAGATTTGAATATTATTTGTAGATTTGAGTGCCTTGACCGACTATCTTAAAAAAATACTTCCACTTATCCCCTGTTTTGCAAAGTTCTTTGGTGTCGTTAAGGCAGCTTTCAATGAAATTTTTCGGTTTTTCTTTGCAAATTTTGAACACAGAGCTTCTTTTAAAATTCGGTATTGCTAATTCATTTATTATTCTTAAAGCCAGATCTTGCCACTGGTAAGCAGGCGGTTTTGCCGCTGTTTTTTTATTGAATAAATTCCCGATTTTTTCAAATTCTTTGTTTATTGCCATAGTATCTTAATTATAGCAAATTATTTTTAATAAAATAAGGGAGCGCATATTTTACATGGCTCCCTTTTTTAAATTTAAGTAAAGACTATCTTGGCAAAGGTTTGCACACTTGCCTTTTAAAGTCCATGAATTTCAAGTATATGGTTTGTTTTTCTCGCGGAAGTGATTTTATGTTAGTTGAAAAATCGCCATTGCATATTAGAATTTGGTCATTGTCATATCCATGCAGTTTTTCTTCAAATGACTTTTCAGGAAAAATTTCATCTACAATCTTTTCTATAAGATTGTAGATGCATAATAACATTGTTGCCACAAGACATGATAACGATAATACACAAGTGAGCAATATAACCATTCCTACGATAGAAGAAAAATTTGGGAAAATATGCCACTTTAAATTAATAAAATAAAAAGCTATAAACAACACTGTCGGGCAAATTGGAGCAAGCGGTAAAAAGAAACTGGGTCTTTTTTTGCCATTTCTTTGATATACAAATACGCTTTCAAATTCTTCTCTATACCTGTTAAACTTTTTATCTTGTCGGCCGTATGCCGTGTTTTGCCAAATTTTTGAAGTTTCTTCTTCTATAAGATGGGATAACGGCTTAAAATTAATATCGCGTATTCCGCATAACAAAAGAAAGATTGTTATAATACAATTAACAATGAATTTGCAAAGCAGTAAAAATGGCTGAATTAAATATGCCACAATCCTTCTTTTGCGATACTGGCATTGATTTTTTGACGCAGTTGAAAACATAAATTCAACCCACTTTCTTTCCCATGCCGGGTATTCTTTGGCGAATAATTCTTTAGGAACTATAACTTTAGTTTCGGCGAATTCTTTTTTTTCACCAAATCCCATTAGGAATTTCCCACCATAATGATAAACATCAGATTTATATCTTCCGTTTTCTCTCATGAGATATTTTTTCCACAAACCAAAATATCCTTCATCTCGATCCCATACTATTGTGGCAAATATTGTATTTTCTCCAGGCCTTTGAAAAGGTATATATTCTATTAATCTATCCAGCGGTGCTAATTGTCGCGTCATTTCTTTATCTCTGGACGCTGTTACCAATAGAATGTATGGTTTTTTTACCTTTTCTTCCTTTAATATTTCTATTGTTTCTTTGTCTACGCACCATCTTACGGGAACTGTTGCATCCTGCACTTCGCCTTTTTCATCGCCTACAAATAATTTTATCATTTTCTTTCTCCTTTCCTAAAATAAGATTAATCATTATATTTAGACATTCGTTGCCATTTAGACTTGAAATTCTTTTTTAAATGAGCTAATATGTAAAAGTAGCATAACTTTAAATTTATGTCAAATGCAAAAATACTCCCAATACTAATAAATCATAACCCAATCCTGCGCAAAAAATCAACGCAAATAAGGCGCGATGAAATTAAAACAAAAGAATTTCAGCGGCTTTGTTCAGATATGGCAAAAACAATGGAAGAAAAAGACGGCGCGGGGCTGGCGGCTCCGCAAATAGGAAAAAATATTAGATTGGTTGTTGTAAGAACTGAAAATAGCGCTGTCTGTATGATAAATCCAAAAATAATTAAAAAATCATGGGCCAAAGAATGCGGAGAAGAAGGATGCTTGTCCGTGCCTGATGTTTTCGGCAAAGTTAAACGGCATAAAAAAATTATTTGTAAATATTTAGACAAAAAAGGCAAAGAAATAAAAATTGAAGCCGAGGGTTTAATGGCGCGGGTGATACAGCATGAAATAGACCATTTGGACGGGGTGTTGTTTATAGATAAAGCACGCGACATAAAGAAGCTAACATAACTTATAACCCATAACTTATAACTCGTATTTTTTATCTTACCGCGTGTTATAAGTTATAGGTTATGAGTTATAAAAATAAGAAAATTAAAACCATCTTCATCGGCACTCCCGACTTTGCTGTTCCATCGCTTAAAGCGCTGGTTAAAGATGATTATTTTGATGTAGCAGGAGTTATAACGCAGCCGGACAAGCCGGTTGGCAGAAAACAAATCTTAACTCCCCCGCCGGTGAAAGTTGAAGCTGAAAAATACCGGATTCCTGTTTTTCAGCCCCAACGAATTTCAAATTTCAAATTTCAAATTTCTAATATTGATCTGATAGTTGTTGCCGCTTACGCGCAATTAATTCCCAAGGAAATTTTAAGCATTCCCCAATACGGCTGCATTAATGTTCACGGCTCCCTGCTTCCCAAATACAGGGGCGCGGCTGTAATACAAGCGCCTATTTTGAGCGGAGACAAGCAGACAGGAATTACTATCATAAAAATGGATGCCGGACTTGACACCGGGCCTATTTTATCGCAAGCTAAAATTAAAATTCAACAAACAGATAACGCCGGCAGTCTTTATGATAAACTGTCAGTAATCGGCGCTGGTTTGTTAATCAAAATTTTGAAAAAATACATTAATGGCGAGATTAAGCCGATGCCGCAAGACGAAAAGAAAGCAAGTTATGTCGGCGTATTAAAAAAGAAAGATGGCAAAATTAATTGGCCAAAGCCGGCAGAAGAAATTGAACGATTTGTAAGAGCAATGACTCCATGGCCAAGCGCTTTTTCGGAAATCGGATGTCGGATGTCGGATGTCGGAAATTGTTTAATGTTAAAAATTATAGAGGCGGAGCATGAACCGATTAGGATAAATAAATATAAAATCGGGGAATTATTTTTGTATGGCGATAAATTGGCCGTACAGTGCGGCACAGACGCTTTAATAATAAAAAAACTGCAGTTAGCCGGGAAAAAAGCAATGAATGGGGAAGAATTTTTGCGCGGACACAATGATTTTATGGGCAGTATTTTGAAATAAATACACACGCTTCATCATTCTTCTACCGAGCTTTAGCTCGGGTTCTTGAGGATTTATCCTCATTCTTATGCGGCTAAAGCCGCCAAAACCCGACCTAAAGGTCGGTAGAATTATTGAACACGCCGCCATCGTCTAATGGTTAGGACGCATGGTTCTCATCCATGTAACCGGGGTTCGATTCCCCGTGGCGGTACAAAATATTTTAAAAACACCGTCTTAAATTTTAGACGGTGTTTTTTGATATTTTTTTTATTTTTTCAATTTAAGGCAAACCCTTATGAATTCAATAAACAGCGGATGCGGATTAAGCGGCCGCGAAATATATTCCGGATGAAACTGGGTGCCGATGAAGAACGGATGTTTGGTTATTTCAATCGCTTCAACTATCTTGCCGTCAGGGGATGCGCCGGCAATAGTCAAACCGTTTTTTTCCATTATTTCCCTGTATTTATTGTTAAATTCATATCTGTGCCTGTGCCTTTCAGAAACTATTTTTTTATCGCCTATGCCTGCGCCGCGGCCATACGCCTTGGCCATATGCGTTTTATCAATAATCTTGCACGGCCAGCCGCCCAAGCGAATAGTGCCGCCGTATTGTTTTTTGGCGATCATCTCTTTTTGGCCCGGCATTATATGGATAACAGGATGAGCAGTCTTTGGCGCGACCTCTTCTGAATTAGCATCCTTAAAGCCGCATACATTGCGGGCGAATTCAATAACCGCCATTTGCATTCCATAGCACAGTCCAAAATACGGTTTGTTATTTTCTCGGCAATACTTGATAGTTTTTATTTTGCCTTCTGAGCCGCGCGAACCCCAGCCCTGCGGCACAATTATGCCGTCAAGCTTATTAAGCGCTTTAGTCCCTTTTTTTTCAATATCTTCCGTGTTTATCCAATGCAGGTTGGATTTGCAATTATTGGCTATGCAAGCGTGCTTAATGGCCTCAATAACCGAAATGTACGAATCAGACAGGCAAAAATCCCCGGTGGCGAAATATTTTCCTACTATGCCAATATCAATTTCTTTTTTGGCTCCCTTGGCTTTTTTAATCATTTTGCGCCATTCCACCAGATCTTTCTGCCTTTTTTTTAAGCCGAATTTTTTTAGAATTCTATCGCCTAATTTATCTTTTTCAAAATTAACAGGCACGTCATAAATTGATTCAATGTCCGGAGCCGAGATTACATCTTCCTTGGCAATATTGCAATTGATGGCTATTTTTTTTCTTCTCGGCTCGTCTATGCCGACTCGCGCGCGCGCAACCACGAAGTCCGGCTGAATGCCCGCGCTGTTCAGCGTCCTGATTGCGTATTGCGTCGGCTTGGTTTTCATTTCTCCCACTTTTTCCGGAATAGGCAGATAAGAAACCATTACGAACAGCACATCTTTTGGATTATATAAATGCATCATGCGGGCGGCCTCCAAAAAAAGCAAATTTTGGTATTCCCCCACTGTTCCGCCTATTTCAATTATCATAATTTCCGCTTTGGTTTTTTTAACGGCTTTTTTTATCCTGTCCCTTATTTCCATTGGTATGTGCGGCACCACTTCCACGCATTTTCCGCCGTATTCCAGATTTCGCTCCCGCTGAATTACGCTTAGGTACACGCGGCCGGTTGTCATGTAATTCTCCTTGTAGATATTTTGGTTTAAAAATCTTTCATAATTGCCGATGTCCTGATCGGTTTCATCCCCGTCTTCCGTGACAAAAACTTCGCCGTGCTCAATAGGATTCATTGTGCCGGCGTCAACATTAATGTACGGGTCAATTTTTATGGCGCTTACGATATATCCCTTTGCCTGAAGTATTGTGCCGATGGAAGCGGTGGTAATCCCTTTGCCTACGCCGGACATAACGCCCCCGACCACGAAAATATATTTAGTTGTTTTCTTTTTCGCCATAATTTATTGCTAATGCTTAATTTAATTTTTAATGTATTAAGTTTTCCTAAACGCCATCATGTATAAATATTTAAAAAACCTATGGGGTTTATCATGAAACTTGGCGGTTAATTTAAAACCCTTGCTTTCAATCATCTTGATAAAATTGTTCTCGGGATAAAAAATGTTGGTTATATTATTCCGAAAAGTATTAATTTTCTCATATTCTTTTTTGGTTAAAATTTTATTCTCAAATAATTTATCAATCATTTTAAAACTTTTGCCCGCGTTAAATTGAAAAGTTTTTTTATTGTAAAGTTTGTCTTTATAAAATACTATTCTTAATTCCATGAAAAAATCTTCCCATGATATTTTTTTATTGCGATAATCATTAATTAACCGCTCTGCGCTTTTATAGGATTGCAGATTTTGGGGATATACGACTTGTCTTAAAATTAAATACCCGCCTCTTTTTATTGTCTTAGCGCAAACTTTAATACAAGTATTATTTTCCTTGCGAGTTGCAAAATTAATTAATGAGCCGTCGCCCATCGCAATACCAAAATAGTCTTTAGGAAATTTAATTTTTAGCCAATCTTGAATTATTCGTTTATCTAAAGGATGATTATGGTATTTCATTAATAAAGAAAATTTATCCATCATTTCTTGGCTAATATCAACTGCATAACTTTCTAATTCAGATTTTATGGCACAGTCGCGCAATTCTGGAGTAGCGCCAAGAATTAATGCTCTTTGAGGCAAATTTTTATCTTTTGCAACTTTATTATTATATTTCTGATAAAAAGTAATCTCATTTTTTGACGGCGCAAAAGGAGGAATGCGATTTTTTCTTTTTCCTCTCTTTTCAGCAATTTCCCATCCTTGAGTTTTGTGTTGCATATTATTATTTAAGAGCCTTAAAAAATGGCTGCTTACTTAAAAAATTATATTGGTTCTTACCACCTTTTTTTGTTTTGTGAGTTGTGTTATAATTTTTTACCAAAATAAAACTTAAAATACTCGCAAAATTTATAGTCTGATGCCGCGGCAATATCAATTACGTTAAAATACTTTTCAAAATTTTCCAGCCATCTTTTTTCAGGCACTACGGTTGTCTTTACTAAACCTTTGACAAATTTTTTCAGCCACTGCTCTTCCGGGCCGGTTAGTATATTTTTTCCATAAACGTCTTTTTCCAGTTTTTGGGCCAATTTATCCATGCTGACCACATTATCTTCCGGGGTATATACGCCATCGGCGCTGTAAAGATATAATTCAAAAAATAAATCAAATTTATGCCAACCTTCATTTTTATAACTACTGATAATTTCTTTAATAATTCTGCGAGGATGGTTTTTATCCAACATAATATCTCTTAATAAAATATAGCCATCTGATTTTAAAATCCTTTGTAGTTCTAAAAATAACTCTTCGTGCTCTAAAAAAGCAATATTATTAGAAATACCATCACCCATAACAAAATCAATGGAATTATCGGGTAATGGCAAGTCAAGCCAGTTGCCGATAACTATTGTTTCTTTCGGATGGTTTTTATATTTCATTAATCCTGTCATTTTATCCGCCACGCGCGCGTTCTGGTCAACTGACATCAGCGGAATATTCCGGCCTAAAACCAGATCGCGAAGTTCCGGCGTAGCCCCTAAAACTAAAATTTTTGGCTCTTGCTTATTATAAATTGCTTTTTTAAAAAAATACTTGTACAACTTAAATATTCCTTTGCCGGATTTGGGCCCGCCATAATACTCATCTCTTGATTCTGACCTAGCAAGGGAAAGTTGTCCCCATTCTTTAATTTTTTCTTCGGTAAATATTGACATATTAATCGGTCTTTTCCATGGCTTTTCTGAAAATATCCAGCGTTTCTTCAAATTCCACCCCTTTTTCGCTTCCGGCCGCGATTCTAATCTGATCGCCAATATTATAAAGCCAAGTCTTTTTATGGCCGAAACTGCCGCCAACGCCGATTTTATCTCCACCCAGCTCTTTAACTTTTTTTACAAATTCCTCCGCATCCGGCACTTTAATGTAAAACAAGCTGACCAACCCCTCAGGCGCAATCTCTTTAACTAATTCATTTTGCTTATGCGCCGGCAAGTTCGGGTGGCTGACTGCAATAATGTTTTTTGATTTGCTCAGCATTTCTGCCAGCCTCAAGGCATTATCAGCGTGCTGTTTCAAAATATCCGGCATAGTTTCTGTAATATCCTGCGGAATTTCTTTTTCAGCAACCGGCTGCAAGTATGTTCCCAGCTCTGTTCTTTTTTTCTTTATCGCGTCTATTTTTCCCTGGCGGTTTGAATAAGCAATGCCTAAAGTAATTTTATCCTGCCCTTCCTGATAATGCTTGGTACCGCTTTCCACTACAACCGCCTCAACATCACTGCCTTCTAAATCCTTAATAGGATTATACAAAATAGGCGAGGCCAGAGTGTTGTCAATAATCAAAGACAGCTTTTCCCGACTGTTTCTTAAAACAAATTTAACCATCCTTGAAACCTCTCTAATAGCATCTTTTGTTGATAAATCGGCGGTATCTTCAACTTCCTTAATTATATCCCGAAAAACAAAGGGATTATTGCCTTGTTTAAATTCCTGAATCTTGGTTGTAGCATTTTCTTTAAATTCCGGCGATGCATCTTTATATTGCTCTCTTTTTGAAAAATATTGTTCCAGTAAATTATCCGGCGAAAGTTCTGATTGATATATTCCATTGGCTTGTTCTGTTAATCCTGCTAACTTTTTAATATCGCAAACTTGCATATCATGTGCATTGGCAATGTCTTCTAAAATTATTAATCTTGGTTTTTTAGATTTTATGTTTTCTTCAATTTCATCCATATCGCCGGAATTAATCAGTTCAATTTTGATGCCCCTTTTTTCTAAACTGTTATACATCTCTTTAGTTTGGCTATAAACATCTTTACCGCATAATACAACATCGCCCGGTTTTAAATTTTCCGCTTCAATCGCTGTGTAAATTGCTGCCATTCCAGCGTTAAATAAGGCGGTATCTGGCACTTTAATCATTTTAGCAAACTCTTTTTCTTTCTTTTCTAACTCCGGATATCTATTCCTGGCATAAATATCAATTTTTTCTCCTTTTTTATATTTTTCAACTTCTTCGTTCCAACTTTCCGCGGAATGTTCGGTTGTAATTTTTTCTCTGTTCATAATTTTAATTTTAAAATTAAAAATATTTAAGTTATAAAATTGTAATTTTACCTTCATTGGCGTCAACTAAAATTTTGTTTCCGTCTTTTAGGATTGCGGTTGCTGATTTCACGCCTATAATACAGGGTTTTTGCAATTCTCTGGATACGATAGCTGCATGCGAAGTAATACCCCCCATCTCTGTAATAATTGCCCCTGAACGCTGCATCGCCGGCAAAAGCGCTGGGTCAGTTTTAACTGAAACTAAAATTTCTCCTTTTTTAAATTTATTAATATCGTTTTTGCTGTTTATAATCTTTGCTTTCCCTTGATAAAATCCCGATGAAGCGATCTGACCTTTTAACTGAATAATTTTATTATTTTTTTTCACGATATCTTTTCTTTTTATGTTATATTTTTTAAGTATTGAATTTGCCTTTTTGCCAGTAAATAATTGAATTCCTGATAAAGAAATCCGAAGTACAGATAAGTTCAAACGATCTTTTAGTGAATCTTTAAACCCTTTTTTGTTTAACTGACCCAAAAATAGAGATGTTACTTCGCATGGAAGTAGATAATACATTAAATTCAAAGGATAATTTAAACGCCTCGCCATTTCTTTTAATAAAAATTGTACATGATAATGTGCCTGATATAAAATATTCTTTCTAAAATTTTTTAAATAAAAAAGTTCGCTCAAAGCATTGAATTCCCTTTTTAAATTAATAGGCAAATTTAATTCTTTGGTTATATTTTCTTTTTGTCTGCTGGTAGTTATAGCTTTCTTTTGTAAATTTATTAATTCCAGCTTGATGTCCTGCTTTTCTTTTAAAAAAAGTTTTATTTCGCTAACGCAATTTTTATAAGAATAAATCGGACCATTGTAATTAAAGGTTAGCCAGCCATATTTTTGAGCATACCTTTTAATAAGATTTTGGAATTTAAGATATTTTGGCAAAATTTTAATTATATCTTTCACAGAATTTTCGGTGAATAATTCTTTAATAGAGCAGTTATTTTTTATTTTTAAACATATCCTTAACAACTCTATTTTAACTTCTTCTCTTAAGCTAATTTTAGATTTGCTGGTTAAAATTGTATAATACTCCCCTATCTTTTGTTCATTTCGCCTTTTGATTAATATATTTTTCAATTTTTTTTCTAATTTATTGGAGAAGAGATTTTTCCTACCATCAACCGCATTCGGCACCCAGCCCCATAGGCAAAGCTGTTTATACTTATTATTAAATTCTAAATACAAATCCACTAATTGCTTATCACTTATTGATTTTAAATTTAATCTCGGAAACTTTTCAGTAAACTTTATTAAGCTATCGCCCTGTTTAAAAATATTATGCCTCGTTTGTTTTAATAAATCGGAATTTACGATCCGACGCTGAAAATAAGCAGAATTTTTATTTTCTAAATCATCAAAAGTATATATTTCGTTAAAATCACCTACCCACTTGGCAATGCATCTTTTAACCCAATAGCGGCGAAAGGTTTTGGGGAAATCATTAATTATCATCTCTATAATCAAAATAATAGGGTAGATCGGGGTATTATAATTTTGTATTACATATTTAATCTTTTGCATTTATCTTTTTGTCTTTTAAAAAATTTGCATAATTTTTATTTAAGCATATTTATCATCTTTATCTAAAATCTTTTCTCGGCCTTCCTAAGTAGGAAGGCATGTATTTACAAAATGTAAAATCGTCACATTGCTCTATTGGCAGTAGTTTAAAGTATTGTTTGAATAATTTTTCTAAATCTTTTCTTAAAAAAATAAGAACTTTTTTATTGTTATTTCCGAGCGCCTTTTCCCACCATGAATAAAATTTTTTAACTGCTTTATTTTGTTTAGAAAGTTGTTTAATTTTTTTATAAACAGGCAAAGTCCCCATAAGAGAAGGAGAGTTATTATAAGTATTCCAATCGCTGTTGTATTTGAGAAAATGATGAAGTTCGCATTCACAAATTTCTTGCTTTTTATATTTGTTAAATAATACTGCCCTGTCATTACCGGAAATCCCGGGCTTTTTATTTTCTCGCGTGGCTGCACAAATTAAAAACAACCCCTCTGGCTTTAAAAAAAATCTTAGTTGATTAAAAAGTATTTTTACTTCTTTTGTATTAAATAACTGCTCTATCGCTTGGTGTCCCAAAACAATATCTAAACTATGCTTCTTAAAATTCATCTTTAGCCAATCACCCGCGACTTTTTTGTTTTGAGGATGATCTTTATATTTCATTAACTTATCCATTGCTTCAAGCATGTTTGGGTTTATATCACAAGCAATGGATTCAAAGTTATATCTTAAAACCAAATCGCGCAGTTCAGGTGTGGACCCAAGGATTAATGCTTTGGGATTTTTCACTTTTTTAGCAATCTCCTTAATAACTTTCTCCCATATTTTAAGCAACCCTTGGCAATGTCTGGCTGGAGGAGTTGTATATCTTTTCCAGACATGAGATAAATTATCCCATATTTCTTTCTGCTCTGTTAAATTAATTCTATTCTTATTCATAATCTTTTTATTTAACATACGATTTTCAATATCAATATTCACCTTTAATATCCATCCAATAATTCAATAATCAAAAATCTAAGGGTTAGTTTTATTGATTATTTAGATATTAAATATTGAATGAATATTGTATATTGGATATTGAATATTATTTTTTTAAAATTTCCACCGCCCTGTCCATCTGCGGATCATTGCCGGCCTCATAATCCTCTATCGTTAAATCAATTTCTTCGTCAGGAGTGATTCCTTCCTCGTTAATGCAGTTGCCTTTCGGCGTAAGCCATTTAGCCACTGTTATTTTTACGGAAGAGCCGTCTTTTAATTTCTGCAATGCCTGCACCGAGCCCTTGCCGAAAGTCTGCATGCCTACGATTTTAGCTTTGCCGTAATCCTGCAAAGCGCCTGCCACGATTTCCGAGGCGGAAGCGCTGCCTTGATTGACCAAAACAATAGTTGGATAATCTTTTAATCTGGCGCGGCCCCTGGACAAATATTCAAGCTTTTTTTCTTCGCTGAATTGTTCTGCCACGACTACGGCTTCCTCAATCCATTCGCTGGATACTTCAATGGCGGTTTCCAAATATCCTCCCGGATTGTTGCGCAAATCAAGAATTATTCCCGATGGATTTTTAGCAATTATTTCCCTTACGGCTTCATTAAACAGATTAAGCGTGTCGTCATTAAAATTAGTTATCTTTATTATATAAACATTATCATTATTATTACTAATAGTATTGCCGTCAGCATTAATATTATTATTTAAAATTTCAGTCTTTACGCTTTTTACGATAATTACGCCTCTGGTTATGGCCACATCTTTTGCTTTTTCCATGCCGTTTCTGGAAATAGTCAGTACTACTTCCGTGCCCTTTGGTCCGCGTATTTTATTGACCGCCTCGTCTATTGATATGTTCATTGTTGACTCGCCGTCAATCGCGTAGACTTTATCCCCTGCCCGCAGCCCGGCTTTTTCCGCCGGCATATCGGAAAGAGGCGCTATGATTGTTAAGATTTCATCCCTAATCCCTATTTCAGCCCCTATGCCTTCAAATGTTCCCGCCAAATCTTCCGCGAATTCGCGCGCTATTATCGGGTTCATGAAAACAGTATACGGGTCGCCAAGCGAAGAAACCATGCCGCGCACAGCTCCGTAAAACATTTCTTTTTCGCTTAATTTGTCGCGGTCCACGAATTCTTTTTCCAATATATCCCAAACTTCCCAGAATAAATTAAAATCCACATCTTGGCTTAATTTGTCTTCGGGAGATTGGCTGTATTTGCCCAGAACTTTGCCAAGCAAAACAAGCTCTTGATCAGCCAAATTTTTAACTGTTTCGCTTTTGCGGGTAATATACATCCCGGAGCCGAAGCAGACAGCCATCAAAACCAAAATTAAAACAGCTATTAAAGATTTTTTTAAAATAGTTGTTTTTTTCTCTTGAATTATGTATTTTGAATTGAATTTGTTTAACATAATCATATCCCCTCTTGCCTGCCCGCCGTATTGGAGGAGAAGGTGTTGGGGTGGGTATTATCCACTTTCATATATTAACATATTGTTATATCCATTACAACCGTTGAAAAAAAGATAAATATAAGCTATGATAGAATTATTAATTATAGGACTTACGCGTTTTAACACTAAATTTTTAAAACCATTATTCTCCCTGATTAAAAAATCCATGCAAATATTGTTAAATTGTTACATTGTTAAATTGCTGACATTAAAACAATTTAATAATTTAGCAATATAAGGTATAAGTAACTTAATTTGGTGGAAAACTTGTTCCTTTGCAAATAATTTTTTTGCGGCAAAGCATTAATGCTTGGGTCCACTTCAAGAAAAATTTTACAGAATTTAATCCGTGAGTTTTACTTAAAAATTT
>VMTK01000066.1 GCA_013791585.1 Candidatus Falkowiibacteriota bacterium | reverse complement strand
TTAAGTAAAACTCACGGATTAAATTCTGTAAAATTTTTCTTGAAGTGGACCCAAGCATTAATGCTTTGCCGCAAAAAAATTATTTGCAAAGGAACAAGTTTTCCACCAAATTAAGTTACTTATACCCTATATTGTTATATGATTATAGGCATAAAAGCAATATGGCCATATAGCAATATAACCATAGAATGTTTTAGGCAGATAAATAGTATTTTAAAATTTAATTTTTTTATATAAGTCATTTATGAGTAAAAAGATATTTATAATAGAAGATGATATTAATCTCTTGTCCGGCTTGCAGGCAAAATTAAGAGTTGACGGTTTTTTAGTGGAAACAAGCAGCGGCAACTGCGGTATTAATGAGTTAGTTAATAATATCAAATTATCCAAGCCGGATTATATAATTTTAGATTTGATTTTGCCATGCTTGGACGGATTTGAAATTCTAAAAAGCGTAAAATCCGGCAAGGATTTGCAGGGCGTTCCGGTTTTTATTTTTACTAATTTAAGCGATGAGGACACAAGAAGCAGAAGCAAAAAATTAGGCGCGGATTATTATTTTATAAAAGATGATTTCATGATAGATGATTTTGTGCTGAAATTTAAAAAGATTATTAGCAATAAGGAACGCGCAACTCGTAACGCGTAACGCGTAATTTAAGAATTACGCATTTGAAAGAATTTTTTTGTTAGGATGGGTTTTAAAACCCATCCTAACAAAAAAATATAGGATTATTACGTGTCACGCGAGAAATTTTATGAAATTCAAGAAAACAATAATTTTTATAGTTATTACAGCTATCGCCGTGTCGGCGGCGGCTTATTTTTCCATTGGCAAAAAAGAGGAAGTTGAATATACTGCCGCTAAAATTGAGCTGGGAAGCATCAAGCAGACTGTAAGCGAAACAGGAACTGTCAAGGCATCCAGCGAAATTGATTTGAATTTTTTAAATACCGGCAATATTTCCAAGATTTTGGTAAAAACAGGAGATTACGCGGAAAAAGGACAAATTTTATCCGAGTTGGATTATAGCGGCTTGTCCATAAAACAGCAGGAAGCGCGAGCAAATTTAGATGTAGCGCAAGCAAATTTGTCCAAGCTTTTAGCTGGCGCGACCGGAGAAGAAATCGCTGTGAGCCAAGCTGGCGTTGATCAGGCCAAATCTTCTTATGACTCCGCGATTCGTGAATTGGAAAAAACCAAGAAAACAGCGGCTGAAAGCATAGCTCAAGCGGAAAAAACTTTAAATGATCTTGAGTCGGATTCCAGCAATAATATCACCGCTTATGAGCAGGCGGTTGCCGCGGCGCAGACCACGCTGGATAATACAAAAATTACTTATCAAAGATCAATAGATAACAATAAAGACATAGTTTTAACAACTCTTGAGAATAAATTAACAGCGGCTAAAACAGCTCTGGATGATATTAATACTATTCTTAATGACGAAGATGCTTTAGATGTTTTAAGCGTTAAGAAAACATCTTATTTGGACGATACAAAAACCAGCTATAAGCAGGCGTCCAATCTGCTGGATGCGGCAAACATTAGCTTGGACGCGGCTAAACAAAGCAAGGATAGCGCTATCATTGGTTATGCGGCAGAAGACGCTTTGCTTGTTTTAAATAAAACATACACTGCTTTAAGCGCGTGCTACAACGCCCTTGAAAGCACTATAACATCATCGGACTTTACGCAAACTGATTTAGACGCGTATAAAACAATTTTTAATACTGAATTAACCAATATCAATACGGCCATTTCAGCCGCGCAGACTGCTTGGCAGAATTTGGATGACGCAATATTGGCTTATGATACCAATGTTTCCAATGCAGAAAAAAACTTGGCGCAGAAACAGGCCAGCTTGGATGACGCGATTATCAGCGCCGGTAATTCATTAAATACAGCCAAGCTTGCGGGCGATCAGCAGATAACCGCGGCAGAGTCAAAAGTTGAAAATTCCCGCGAAGCATGGGAAGTGGCTAAAGCGAATTTAGCCAAAATTAAAGCGCCGGCCGATCTTCAGGATGCGGCGCTGTCGCGGGCGCAGGTAAAGCAGGCGCAGGCGGCTTTGGATTCCGTAGCCAACCAGATAGAAAACAGCATTATCAAAGCTCCAATCAGCGGAACCATTACTCAAGTTGAGTATGAAATAGGCGAACAGACAATGGCTGGTAAGCCGGCTATCTCCATACTGGGAGAAAATAATTTTGAAATAGAGGTTGATATTTCCGAAGCGGATATTGCCAAGGTGGCAACAAATAATCCGGCTGAAATCACTTTAGATGCTTTTGGCGAAGATATTAAATTCGCCGGCAAAGTTTATTTCATAGAGCCGGCGGAAACAGTAATACAGGATGTGATTTATTATAAAGTTGTTGTTGAATTTACCTCACCCCCAGCCCCTCTCCTAATTAGGAGAGGGGAGCAAGAGCAAAGCGAAAGCGGGGAGAGGTTTAATATTAAATCCGGGATGACGGCTAATGTCATAATCACAACCGCCAAGAAAGATAATGTATTGATTATACCCAACAGGGCTATCGTGGAAAAAAACGGTTCGGGAAAAATCGTTAGGGTATTAAGAAACGGCCAAATACAAGAAGCTTCTGTCCAGATCGGCTTGCGCGGCGACGAAGGAATGGTTGAAGTATTGTCTTTTGGAAAAGCTCAAGACGGATCAGAAGTCAAAGCAGGGGACGAGGTGGTTACTTTTATAAAGGAAGTGAATTAAAGCAAGAAGTGAATTTGTTTTCCACCTTTCCGCCTCGCCAGAGTCTCCTGAAAGGGACTCTGGCGGTATATAATATGGCAATTAGAATAAAAACATTTACACCAAACGAAATTTATTTTATCACTTTCACTATACTTGGATGGAAGCATATTTTTACAAATGACAAATATTGTGATTTAGTCTATAAGTGGTTTAATTGCATGAAAGATAAATACGAAAATAAGATATATGGATATGTAATAATGCCGAATCATCTACATTGTTTAATTAAAATAACTGATAAATCTTCAAAATTATCAATATTAATACAAAACGCAAAAAGATTTTTAGCTTATCAAATTGTGGATTTATTATCAGAGGATAATAATATAAAATTGTTAGAATTTTTTAAAGAGCACGCGGAAGTTAAGAAGGGCGCAAAACATAAATTATTTGAAGATAGGTATGATTCATTGATAATTCAAAATAGAAAGTTCTTTTTAGAAAAATTAAATTATATTCATAGAAATCCTTGCGCGGAAAAATGGAAATTATCAGAAAATCCTGAAGGTTATAAATATTCAAGTGCGCCAAATTATATTTTAGGCGCGGGAATTTACGATGTTGATGTGATGGATTTCTGACGAGGCGGGGAACCGTCAGAGTCCCTTTCAGGAGACTCTGACGAGGCGGGGAGGTTAAAAAAAATAAAAAAAGGCAGAGCGTGTTGT